>NZ_NESB01000009.1:0-130682 GCF_003063395.1 Limnohabitans sp. JirII-29 | reverse complement strand
CTGTGCCACCGTCAATGCGGGCCAGTTGTCCATCGGCTGCGCTGTAGGTACTGGTCAACTTGCTGATGTTACCGCTGCCAATCACAAACACATCGTCGCCCGAACCACCGTACAGCACGTCGGCGCCCCCGCCGCCAATGAGGGTGTCGTTGCCCGCACCGCCCACCAAGGTTTGGGTACCTGTTGAGGTGAGGGTGTTGGCACTGGCGTCGCCCATCTGGTCCACCGCCGTCTGCGCGAAAGCACCAGTGGTGCTGCCAAAAATCACATAGCTGCGCCCTGCGTTGTTGCCCGAAGCCACATCGCTGCCCCAAGCACCCACGATCAAGTCGGCCAAGCCATCGCCGTTGACATCGCCAGCACCGCTGACCGAGCCACTGTTGTCGGAAGTGCTTTCACCGTAAATCACAAAACCGCCCGAGCCTGCCGCAATCGCCGACAACTCCACGGTGGTGGTGCCCGTTTTGCCAAACACCACATAGCTGCGCCCAGCACCAGCGCCCCCGAGGGAAGACGCCAATGGCGCACCAATGATCATGTCCGCCAAACCGTCCCCGTTGATGTCCCCGGCCACGCTCACCCACATGCCGCTTTGGTCGCCCGCACATTGACCGTTGATCACAAAACCGCCGCTGCCCGCGGCGACGTTGGACATTTGAATGGTGCTGTTGCCTGAGTTGCCAAATACCACGTAAGTCCGCCCGGCGTTGATGCCAGCGGCAGTGTCCGATTGGTAAGCACCCAAAATCACATCGGCATACCCGTCGCCGTTGACGTCGCCTGCGGCGCTGGCCGGGCCCCTGGAGTAACCACTCAAATAGCCTGCACCTGAGCCTTGAATCAACAAGCCGCCACTGCCCGAGGCCACGTCCGACAAGCTCACGGCGCTGGTGCTGGTCTTGCCATACACCACATAAAAACGCCCCACATCGGTCCCACTCGTGGGGTCCGGCTGTGGCGTAGCCACCAGCAGGTCTGCGGCGCCATCACCGTTGAAGTCGCCCATGCCCGTCACCGTGATGCCACTTTGGTCTTCGGCACTTTGCGCGTTGATGACAAAGCCGCCCGTGCCCGCGCTGATGCTGGACAAATTAATTGCTGTGGAAGCCGTGGTGCCAAACACCACATAGCTGCGCCCGGCGCGATTGCCCGCCAGCAAGTCTGACTGCGGCGCGCCAATGATCAGGTCGGCCAAGCCGTCGCCGTTGACATCGCCTGCGGCGTGCACAGAAAAACCGCTGTGGTCGTTGAAGCACTCGCCGTTGATCACAAAACCACCACTGCCCGCGACAATGGCCGACAAGTCCACAGCGGTGGTGGTGGACTTGCCATACACCACATAACTGCGTCCCGCGTTGGCTGCGCCAGTCAGATCGGCCCAATGGGCGCCCACCACCACGTCGGCAAAGCCGTCGCCGTTGATGTCGCCAATGCCGCTGACCGACACGCCGCTGAAGTCGGCAGAACATTGGCCATTGATGACAAAGCCACCCGTGCCCGCAGCCACCGCCGACAAATCAATCGCTGTGCTGTCGGTCTTGCCAAACACCACATAGCTTCTGCCGCTGTAGCCGTCCACAATGCCCCACGGGTGCCACGCACCCACCATCACATCGCCCAAGCCATCGCCGTTGACGTCGCCCACACTGCTGACCGACCAGCCACTTTGGTCGCGGTGCGTTTGTCCATTGATGACAAAGCCACCCAAGCCCAAGGTCAGGTCGTGCAAATACACGGCGTTGGCGCGCATCGTCAGCGTGACCGCCTGGGTGCTGGTGTTGCCCGCTGTGTCGCTGGCGATGACGCTGAAGTCGTACACATGGTCGCCACCCGAATCGTTGGTTTCGCCATATTTTTCGGTGGCATTGAACGTCAACACCCCGGTGCTGCTGTTGATCGTGAACCAGCGTGCGTCACCCGTGTTGGGTGTAGCCAAGCTGTAGGTCACGGCATAAGCATCGGTGCTGGCCGCGGTGTACACCGTGGTGGCAGTTGTCACACCCGCCCCCGTGTCTGTCACAGAAGGCGTGGCCGCACTGGTGAAGGTGGGCGCTGTCGCATCAATGGTGACCGAATGGTTGCCCGAGGTGCTGTAGACCGTGCCGCCACCCGCGTCGGTGATGCGCGCGTTCAGCACGTAGGTGTTGCCAGTGGTCAGCGTGGGAGTTGCCACATCGACATAGCCGTTCGAAATGTCCGAAGCCTGCAATGTGACCGCAACGCTCAAATCAGAAGCACTGTTGAACAAACGCACCACGTTGCCAGCCACAGCCCCAGAGCTGACCAACCCGATGCGAACTTGCAGCACCGTATCATCTGTGACGGCGCCATTGGCCAAGCGACCCGTGATCGTGCCCACGTTGTCGGTCACGCTTTCGATGTAAGGCGCGCCAGGGTTTTGGGTGTTGATGGCTTGGCTGCTGTCGGTATACGCCACACTGGGGTTACCGGCCAAATCTTGCACCGCATTGCTGGACAAGACCAAGGTGATGGTGCTGTTGTTCACCCCCATTTGCGGGTCAACCACCACTTGCCATTGGGTGGCAGGCACATTCAAGCTGGTGATGCTGTAGACCGTGCCGTTGGTCACCGTGAAGTCAGCGGCGGTCAAGCCACCGGTCACGGCCTCCGAGAAGGTGTAGGTGTAGGTGACACGACCCGAGTTGTAGGTCACTGTGCCGGGCACGTTGTCGGTGACGCTGGTCACCGTGGGGCTCACTTTGTCTACCGCCAAGGCTTGCGTGGTGCTGGCCACGTTGCCATAGACGTCGGTGAGCTGGGCACGCACAGTGCCCGCTGTGGTTGCTGCCAGATCAGCCGCGGCAATGTTGGCGCTCCAATGCCCTGAGGCATTGACGGTGGCGGTGTAGGTTTTTCCGTTGAACCCGGTGAGGCTGACCGTGTTGTTCACCTCGGTCATATCGGCTGTGCCGCTCACGGTCAAATCGCTTTGCACCTCCAGCGCATTGAGTGTGTTGTCACCGGCCAGCGTGGAAATCGTCAAGTTGGGGGCTACACGATCCACCGTCAATTCACCGGAACTGCCGTCATACAAAGTGGTGCCGTTGGACAGCACCAGGCGCACCGCCACATCGTATTGACCATCGGCCGTGATCACGCCCGATGGCAAGGCCAAACTCCACGACTGGTTCACCGAGTTGTAGCTCAGCGCCGCAGGATTGGAGCCACCGCCCACGGTGTAGGTGTAAGAAGCATTTTGAATGGTGACCGTGAACGCATCGCCATTGCTCAGCGCAGTGTGAGCCCCAGACACCAACCGAAAAGCTGCGCCCGTCAAGGTAGGTGTCAAGCTGTTGGTCAACACCTGTTGCACGGTGGGTGCGCCGTTGTTGGCAAGGTCTACCGTCAAGGTCTGAGTGGTTGCCGCAGACATATTGCCCGCCACGTCTACACCGCGCACCTGCACGTCGTAAGCATTGCCGTCCATCAACGCCTGGATGGCGTCATAGGGCACATCAATACTCCAGGTGTTCGCCGTCGTGACGGTGCCTGTGTAGGTGGTGCGGTTGAGCACCAGGGTGTAGCTCGACCCCACCTCCAAGCCAACACCTGTGCCTTGAATCACAAACGGAGACACACCGGCCAGCGCATCCAGTTCGCTTTGGCTCAGCAGGTTGTCGCTTCCCGACAAGGGGGTGCTGATGGTCATGGTCGGCGCGGTGGTGTCCACCGTCACCGTGTAAGTGCTCGATGCCGAACTGATGTTGCCTGCCAAGTCCGTGATCTTGGCGTTGAAGGCGTAGCTGCTGCCGTTGGTCAGCGTGTTGGTGGTGACGTCCACATAGCCGTTGCTGATGTGGCTGGCACTCAAAGTCACGGCACTGGCCACGGCGCTGGTGTTGTCGTACAGCTGCAAGGTGTCGTTCACCACTGCATTGGTACCACTCAGGCTGACGCGCACCACCAACAGCGTGTCGTCACTGCGCCCGCCGTTGCTGACCACGCCCATGATCGACCCCACATCATCGGTGACGCTGGTGATGTTGGGCGCGACAGGTGCGGTGGTGTCCACCAAATAGCCGGCGTTGTCCGTGACTGAGGCGTGCGTGAGCGTGGCGCTGTTGCCCGCGGCGTCTTTGAGCGTGCCGCTGTTGAGCGCCAGACTGTTGGTGTCGATGCTGATGCCATTGGCATCGGTCTGCCCTGCCAACACGGTGTAGTTGAAGACCAAGGCTGTGCTGCCACTGCCCGAGGCGTAGCTGGCATACACCGTGGTGCCGCCGATGTTCAAGGCCAGCTGCGGCGTACCGGTGACGGTGGTGACTTCACTCATGGTCACGGTCACACTCACCACATCGCCCGTGTTGAGGGTGTTGTTTTGAATGCCTGTGGCGCCACTGATGGCCACGCTGCTGACGGTGGGCGCCGCCACATCGCGCGTCAACGTGGGGCCGGTGGCCGTGAGGGTGTTGCCTGCGGCGTCGTACAAGATCACGCTCATTTGCCCGCCCGCCGTGATGGCCGCTTGCACCTCGGCAGCGGTGGGGGTGCCATCGCTGGTGGTGTAAACCAGCGTGGTGTCTGCTGCTGCAATGGCGCTGTCGGTGCCAATCAAGTTGGCTCCCACATAAAACTCGGCCTTGCCACCGGTCGCCTGCCCAGCCGTCACCGTGGCCGAGAAAGCCATGGCGGTGTTGCTGGCGTTGAGCGTGTTGGTCACCACCGTGCCCCCACTGGGGGTCAGGGTGAGCGCTGTCAATGTCGTGGGTGCGGTGGTGTCCACCAGATAACTGGCGTTGTCTGCCACCGCCGTGTGCGTGAGCGTGGCGTTGTTGCCAGCGGCATCTTTGAGGGTACCGCTGTTGAGTGCCAAGCTGTTGGCCGCAATGCTGATGCCGTTGGCATCGGTCTGACCGGCCAACACGGTGTAGGTGAACACCAGCGCCGTGCTACCACTGCCCGAGGCGTAGTTGGCATACACCGTGGTGCCGCCGATGTTGAGGGCTAAGCGTGGCGTGCCGCTTGTGGTGTCCACCACGGTGGCTTCGCTCATGGTGGCGGTCACGCTCACCACATCGCCTGCGTTCAAGGTGTTGTTTTGAACGCCCGTGGCACCGCTGATGGCCACACCACTCACCGTGGGCACTTTGGTGTCAATCGCTTGGCTGTCCAAGCCGCTCAGGCTGGCGTTGGTGGCCGTGTTGCCGGCGGTGTCGCTCAAGCCTGTGCCCACCAAGCTCAAAGCCACGTTGCCACTGGCCACGTTGGCGGTGGGCGTGACGCGCACGGTGTATTGGTTGTTGCCCAGGCTGGTCACGCTGCTGACCGTGCCGTTGGTGGCGGTGAAACTGGTGGTGCTCACAGTGCCGTAAATGGCATCGTCAAAGGTCACCGTGAAATCGATCACACCGTTGGTCACCGCCGCCGCCACGTTGTCGGTGACGGTGGTGATGGTGGGGCCGGTCTGATCGACGGTGTAGGGATTGCTGTAAATCTGCGAGTAGTTGCCACCGCCTTCGTTGTGGCGCACCACCACGCTGCTGGTGCCCATCAACAAGGTGGGCGATGTGATCAACACTTCTTTGGAGTGCACATAGCTGGCCACGGTGTAGGTCAAGCCGCCGTCCACACTGATTTCGTAACTCGACGCATTGGCAGCCGTGATGATGGACGCCAAGAAGTGCACCCGAATGCTGTTGGGGGTTTGTATCGAGGTGATGAAGTCGGTGTTGCTCACCCCCGTGTCACCGCTCTTGGTCGAGCCCAGTTCCACAAAGTCAATCGTGCCGGTGACGGTGATGCTGGTGCTGGCAGCGGCGCTCAAGTTGCCCGCAGCGTCTGCGGTGTAGAGCTTGATGGTTCCGGCGGCCAAGCCAGACAAAGCCACAGTGGTGTTGGTGTTGGCACTGCTGACAGCGCCCGAAACCCATTGCGAACCATCCAATGCCAGGATGTCTGCCTCGCTCAACACCGTGTTGCTGTTGTTGACCAAATAGGCCGTACCTGCCTCTGAACTCTTCACCGTGGCGCTGCTGGTACTGGCAATGCTGCCTGTGCTCACCAAGGTAGCGGTCGGTGCCGTGGTGTCCACCATGTAATTGATGTTGTCAGACACCAAACTGCTGCTCAGGGTGGCGGCGTTGCCAGCCGCGTCTTTGAGGGTGCCACCATTCAAGCTCAAGGCATTGGCCGCCAAGCTGATGCCATTGGCATCGGTCTGCCCGGCCAACACGGTGTAGCTGAACACCAAGGCGCTGGTTCCGCTGCCCGAGGCATAGCTGGCTTGCACGGTGGTACCGCCGATGTTCAAGGCCAACTGAGGCGTGCCGGTGACGGTGATGGTCTCATTCAAGGTCACCGTCACATTCACCACATCGCCCGCATTGAGCGTGTTGTTTTGAATGCCCGTGGCATCGGTGATGGCCACGCTGCTGACCGTGGGTGCGGTGGTGTCCACCAAGTAACTGGCGTTGTCGGCCACCAAGCTGTGCGTGATCGTGGCGTTGTTGCCAGCGGCGTCTTTGAGGGTGCCGCTGTTGAGCGCCAGGCTGTTGGCCGCAATGCTGATGCCGTTGGCATCGGTCTGACCTGCCAGCACCGTGTAGTTGAAGACCAAGGCCGTGCTGCCACTGCCCGAGGCGTAGCTCGCATACACCGTGGTGCCACCGATGTTCAAGGCCACTTGCGGCGTGCCTGTGACCGTGGTGGCTTCGCTCATCGTCACGGTCACACTCACCACGTCGCCCGCATTGAGGGTGCTGTTTTGAATGCCCGTCGCACCGCTGATGGCCACACTGCTGACCGTGGGTGCGGTGGTGTCCACCAAGGTGCTCGCGTTGTCGGTGACGGCGGTGTGCGTCAACGTGGCCACGTTGCCTGCCGCGTCTTTGAGCGCGCCGCTGTTGAGCGCCAAGCTGTTGGCGTCGATGCTGATGCCGTTGGCATCGGTCTGTCCGGCCAAGATGGTGTAGCTGAACACCAAGGCCGTGCTGCCACTGCCCGAGGCATAGCTGGCCTGCACCGTCGTGCCCCCGATGTTCAAGGCCACTTGCGGCGTGCCGGTAACCGTGGTGGCTTCGCTCATGGTCACCGTCACACTCACCACGTCCCCCGCGTTGAGGGTGCTGTTTTGAATGCCTGTGGCCCCGGTGATGGCCACACTGCTGACCGTGGGGGCCGTGGTGTCCACCAGATAACTGGCGTTGTCGGCCACCAAGCTGTGCGTGATCGCGGCACTGTTGCCAGCCGCATCTTTGAGCGTGCCGCTGTTGAGCGCTAGGCTGTTGGCCGCAATGCTGATGCCATTGGCATCGGTCTGGCCTGCCAACACGGTGTAGTTGAAGACCAGGGCCGTGCCGCCGCTGCCCGAGGCATAACTGGCATACACGGTGGTGCCACCGATGTTCAAGGCAATGCGCGGTGTGCCACCCGTGGTGTCGACCACCGTGGCTTCGCTCATCGTCACGGTCACGCTCACCACGTCACCCGCATTGAGGGTGCTGTTTTGTATGCCCGTGGCGCTGGTGATGGCCACACTGCTGACCGTGGGTGACACGGTGTCGATGCTGATGCTGGGCGTGGTGCCTGCACCACCGTTGTTGCCCGCGGCATCAGTGTAGGCACTGCTGGCCACGGTGATGCTGGCGCTGCCGCTGGCCAAGCTGGCCGTGGGCGTGAAGGTGGCGGTGTAGACCTTGGGGTCTGCTGTGACCGTGAGGCCGCTGAGCGTGCCGTTGGTGGTGGTCACGTCGCCTGCCGCAAAGCCCGTGGGCGCTTCGCTGAAGGTGAAGCTGATGGTGGCTGTCTCGCCTGCCTTGAGTGCGCTGGCGCTGCTGGTGATGGCCAGCGTGGGGGCCAAGGTGTCGATGCTGATGCTGGGCGTGCTGCCCGCGCCGCCGTTGTTGCCCGCGGCATCGGTGTAGGCACTGCTGGCCACGGTGATGCTGGCGCTGCCGCTGGCCAAGCTGGCCGTGGGCGTGAAGGTGGCGGTGTAGACCTTGGGGTCTGCCGTGACGGCCAAGCCGCTGAGCGTGCCGTTGCTGGTGACCACATCGCCCGCTGCAAAGCCCGTGGGCGCTTCGCTGAAGGTGAAGCTGATGGTGGCTGTCTCGCCCGCCTTGAGCGTGCTGGCGCTGCTGGTGATGGCCAGCGTGGGGGCCAGGGTGTCGATGCTGATGCTGGGCGTGGTGCCTGCACCACCGTTGTTGCCCGCGGCATCGGTGTAGGCACTGCTGGCCACGGTGATGCTGGCGCTGCCGCTGGCCAAGCTGGCCGTGGGCGTGAAGGTGGCCGTGTAGACCTTGGGGTCTGCTGTGACGGCCAAGCCGCTGAGCGTGCCGTTGCTGGTGACCACATCGCCCGCCGCAAAGCCCGTGGGCGCTTCGCTGAAGGTGAAGCTGATGGTGGCTGTCTCGCCCGACTTGAGCGCGGACTTACTGCTGGTGATGGCCAGCGTAGGGGCCAGGGTGTCGATGCTGATGCTGGGCGTGCTGCCCGCACCACCGTTGTTGCCCGCCGCATCGGTGTAGGCACTGCTGGCCACGGTGATGCTGGCGCTGCCACTGGCCAAGCTGGCCGTGGGCGTGAAGGTGGCTGTGTAGACCTTGGGGTCTGCCGTGACGGCCAAGCCGCTGAGCGTGCCGTTGCTGGTGACCACATCGCCCGCTGCAAAGCCCGTGGGCGCTTCGCTGAAGGTGAAGGTGATGGTGGCCGACTCACCCGCTTTGAGCGTGCTGGTGTTGCTGGTGATGGCCAGCGTGGGTGACACCGTGTCAAGGGTGACCGTGTACAGCGCAGATGCCGTGCCCACGTTGCCCGCCACATCGGTGATCTTGGCGTTGAACGCGTAGGTGTTGCCGTTGCTCAACAGGGGCGTGGTGATGTCCACATAACCTGCCGTCACCTGAGCGCCCGTGAGTTGCACCGCAGTGCCCATGGGCGTGAGGTTGTCGTACAGCTGCAAGCTGTCGTTGGCCACCGCGTTGGTGCCACTCAAGCTCACGCGCACGGTGGGGCGGGTGTCGTCGCTGACACCGCCACTGGCCACATGGCCGGTGATGGTGCCCACGGTGTCGTTCACATAGGCAACGGTGGGCGCATTGGGTGCCACTTTGTCAACGCCCAGCAAACGGGTGGCCGAAGCGGTGTTGCCATAGACATCGACCAAACTCGCGCTCAGCGTGCTTTGGTCTGCCAGCAAGGCCAAATCAGCCGCCGAGACCGAGACCTGCCAACTGCCATCGGCCTGCACCGTCGCGTGGTACGTGCCACTGCTGAACCCACCGATGTTGACCGTGCGCCCTGCTTCGCTGGTGTCGGTCGTGCCACTGAGTGTCAGGTTGCCCGTGACTTCTTGGGCGTTGAGCGTGTTGTCGCCCGCAAAGGTGTTGATGCTCAAAGCCGGTGCCACGCGGTCCACCGTCAACTCGTTGCTGCTGATGTCGTTGGCCACGGTGTAGCCCACCGCGCTCACGCTCACTGCCACGTCGTAGCTGCCGTCCGCCGTGATCACACCCGCTGGCAAGGCCAGGCTCCAGGCTTTGGTGGTGGTGTCGTAGCTCAGCGCGCTGGGGTTGCTGCCCCCGCCCACCGTGTAGGTGTAGCTCGCCCCGTGCACCGTGACCGTGAAGGCGTCCCCGGTTTGCAAAGGCAGCTCTACGCTGTTGGGATCGTTGGGGTCGGTCAACTTGAGCGCACTGCCGCTCAAGGTGGGTGTGAGGCTGTTGGTGTTGACCACGTTGACGGTGGGCGTGTCGGGCGGGGCCAAACGCACTTGCAGGGTTTGGCTCACGGCCAGAGCATCGTTACCCGCCAGGTCTTGCGCGTTGACTTGCAGCGTGTAGTCGCTGCCGTGCACCAGGGCGTTCATGTCCGCCTCTGGAATGTTCACATGCCAGGTGTTGGCGGTGGTGACGGTGCCGGTATAGGTTTTTTGGTTGAAGTTGACGCTGTAGCTCGCGCCCACCTCCAGCCCGACAGCGGTGCCCTGAAGCAGGAACGAGCCGCCAGCAATGGCCGTCAGCTCGGTCAGGTTCAAGATGTTGTCTGTGTTGCTCAGTGGCGTGGTGATGGTCAGCGTGGGCGCCAGGGTGTCAATGGCGTAGTTGCCACTGGTGGCGGTGCTGCCGCTGTTGCCCGACACGTCGGTGTAAGTCGCGGCAAGCGTGATGACGTTGCTGGCGTCTTCCAGGCTGGTGGTGGGCGTGAAGGTGCCCGTCCAGGTGACGCCACCGTCGGCGCTGCTGAGGGTGCTCAGGCTGCCGTTTTGCACTGTCACGTCGCTGTTGTTGAATCCTGTGACCGCTTCGCTGAAGGTGATGGTCACCAAGCTGGTGTCGCCGATCTTGAGCGCGCTGTCGGAGAGGCTAATGCTGGCCGTGGGGGCCAGGGTGTCGATGGCGTAGTTGGCGCTGATGGCGTTGCTGCCGCTGTTGCCCGCCACATCGGTGTAGCTCGATGCGAGCGTGACCACGTTGCTGGTGGATTCGAGGTTGGTTGTGGGCGTGAAGGTGCCCGTCCAGGTGACGCCGCCATCGGCGCTGCTCATGGCGCTCAAGCTGCCGTTTTGCACTGTCACGTCGCTGTTGTTGAATCCTGTGACGGCTTCGCTGAAGGTGATGGTGACCACACTGGTCTCGCCCACTTGGAGCGCAGTGTCTGAGAGGGCGATGCTGGCCGTGGGGGCTAAGGTGTCCACGCTGTAGTTGGCGCTGGTGGCGGTGCTGCCGCTGTTGCCTGCGATATCGGTGTAGCTGGCGGCCAAGCTGACCACGTTGGTGGTGGATTCCAGGTTGACGCTGGGCGTGAAGGTGCCCGTCCAGGTGATGCCACCGTCGGCGCTGCTGAGCGTGCCCAAGCTGCCGTTTTGCACCGTCACGTCGCTGTTGTCAAAGCCGCTCACGGCTTCGCTGAAGGTGATCGTCACCACGCTGGTCTCGCCCGCTTTGAGCGCGCTGTCCGACAGGCTGATGCTCGCCGTCGGCGCCAGGGTGTCGATCGTCACCGTGTGGCTGGTGGAAACGCTGCTGGCGTTGCCCGCCACGTCGATGACTTTGGCTTTCAACGCATAGGTGGTGGCGTTGCTGAGCGTGGGCGTGTTGAGGCTGACAAAGCCAGCAGCAATGTCGCCCGCACTCAAGGTCACCGCTGTGCCCAAGGCCGTGCTGCCGTCGTACAGCTGCACGGTGTCGTTGGCTACGGCATTGGTGCCTGTCAAACCCACCTTCACGGCCAGCACGGTGTCATCGGTCACACCACCCGAGCTGACGGGCCCGGTGATGCTGCCCACATCGTCGGTCACGCTCAAGAGGGTCGGTGCCACAGGGGCTGTGGTGTCAATGGTGACGGTGTAGTTGCCAGACGCCGCACTGGCGTTGCCCGCCACGTCAATGACTTTGGCGTTGAAGGCGTAGGTGGTGGCGTTGCTCAGCGTGTTCGTGCTGATGTCCACATAGCCGTTGCTGATGTCAGCAGCACTCAGGGTCGCCGCGCTCGCCACGGTGTTGGTGCTGTCGTACAACTGCACCGTGTCGTTGGCCTGTGCGTTGGTACCGCTCAGGCTCACGCGTACCACCAGTTGGGTGTCGTCGCTGCGCCCGCCGTTGCTCACGGCCCCTGTGAGGCTGCCCACGTCGTCGGTGACGCGGCTGATGCTGGGCGCCACCGGTGGCGTGGTGTCGATGGTGACCGTGTGGCTGGGAGATGCGGCACTGGCTGTGCCGGCTTGGTTGATGACCAACGCGTTGAACGCGTAGGTGGTGGCGTTGCTCAGGGTGGGCGTGTTGAGGCTGACAAAGCCTGCGGCAATGTCGCTGGCACTCAAGGTCACCGCTGTACCCAGCGCGGTGGTGCTGTTGTAGAGCTGCACGGTGTCGTTGGCCACGGCACTGGTGCCCGCCAAACTCACTTTGACAGCCAGCACCGTGTCGTCGGTCACGCCGCCGGAGATAACAGGTCCGGTGATGCTGCCCACATCGTCGGTCACGCTCAGGATGGTCGGCGCACTGGGTGCGCTGGTGTCAATGGTGACGGTGTGGCTGGCTGAGGCACTGCTGGCGTTGCCCGCCACGTCGATGACTTTGGCTTTCAACGCATAGGTGGTGGCGTTGCTGAGCGTGGGCGTGTTGAGGCTGACAAAGCCTGCGGCAATGTCGCCCGCACTCAAGGTCACCGCCGTGCCCAAGGCCGTGGTGCCGTCATACAGCTGCACGGTGTCGTTGGCCACGGCATTGGTGCCTGTCAAACCCACCTTCACGGCCAGCACGGTGTCATCGGTCACACCACCCGAGCTGACGGGCCCGGTGATGCTGCCCACATCGTCGGTCACGCTCAAGAGGGTCGGTGCCACAGGGGCTGTGGTGTCAATGGTGACGGTGTAGTTGCCAGACGCCGCACTGGCGTTGCCCGCCACGTCAATGACTTTGGCGTTGAAGGCGTAGGTGGTGGCGTTGCTCAGGCTGTTGGTGGTGATGTCCACATAGCCGTTGCTGATGTGGCTGGCGCTCAAGGTCAGGGCGCTCGCCACGGTGTTGGTGCTGTCGTACAACTGCACCGTGTCGTTGGCCTGTGCGTTGGTGCCGCTCAGGCTGACGCGCACCACCAGTTGGGTGTCGTCGCTGCGCCCGCCGTTGCTGACCACGCCGGTGATGCTGCCCACGTCGTCCACAACGCGGCTGATGCTGGGCGCCACCGGCGCCGTGGTGTCGATGGTGACGGTGTGGCTGGGGGACGCGTTGCCGATGTTGCCTGCCACGTCAATGACTTTGGCGTTGAAGGCGTAGGTGGTGGCGTTGCTCAGGGTGTGGGTGGTGATATCCACATAGCCGTTGCTGATGTCGGCGGCACTCAAGGTCGACACGGTGGCGATGGTGCTGGTGTTGTCGTACAACTGCACCGTGTCGTTGGCCACGGCAGCGGTGCCCGTCAGGCTGACACGCACCACGAGTTGCGTGTCGTCGCTGCGCCCGCCGTTGCTGACCGCACCGGTGACAGACCCCACGTCGTCGGTGACGCTGGTGATGCTGGGGGCTGCAGGTGCGCTGGTGTCGATGGTGACGGTGTGAAGGCCAGAAGCCGCACTGGCGTTGCCTGCCACGTCGATGACTTTGGCGTTGAAGGCGTAGCTGGTGGCGTTGCTCAGCGTGTAGGTGGTGATGTCCACATAGCCGTTGCTGATGTCAGTGGCACTCAAGGTCGCCACCGTGGCGATGGCGCTGGTGCTGTCATACAGCTGCACACTGTCGTTGGCTACCGCACTGGTGCCCGTCAAGCTGACGCGCACCACGAGTTGTGTGTCGTCACTGCGCCCACCGTCAGCCACTGCGCCAGTGAGGGCGCCCACGTCGTCGGTGACGTGGGTGATGCTGGGAGCGTTGGGCGCCGTGGTGTCGATGCTGAGGGTGCGTGACACCGAGGCCGCGCTGGCGTTGCCCGCCACGTCGATGACTTTGGCTTGCAAGACATACGTTGTGCCATTGGTCAGTGTGGGGGTGGACACATCCACGTAGCCCGCGACCAAATCGCCAGCACTCAGCGTGACCGCACTGCCCAAGGCCGTGCTGCCGTTGTACAGCTGCACGGTGTCGTTTTCTACCGCGTTGGTGTTGAGCAGGCTGATGCGCACCGACAACAGGGTGTCGTCGCTGTAGCCGCCGTCTGTGACGTTGCCGGTGATGGTGCCCACATCGTCGAGCACGCGCGACAAGGCTGGCGCGTTGGGTGCCAGGGTGTCCAGCGCTTGGCTGTTGCTGGTGTAGGTGATGTTGGGGTTGCCCGCCAGGTCGGTCACACCCGCGCCTTTGAGCACCACGGTGATCACATCGCCGTCGACACCCGCTTGTGGTGTGACGTTGACCACCCAGGTCGTGCCACTGCCGGTGATGCTGCTGATGCTGCCGTGGGTCACGGTGAAGTCGCTGCTGCTCAAACCGGTCACGGCTTCGCTGAACACATAGGTGTATGCCACGCTGGCGGTGGCTGCGTTGGCAGTGCCGGCCAAGTCGTCGGTCACGCTGCTGACCACAGGCAAGACCTTGTCAACGCCCAGCGAGCGCGTGGCCGAAGCGGTGTTGCCGTAGACATCGGCCAGGCTCGCCGTCAGCGTGCTTTGGTCTGTCAGCAAGGCCAAGTCAGCCGCCAACACCGTGACCATCCAACTGCCATCGGCCTGCACCGTCGCGTGGTAGGTGCCACTGCTCAAGCCTGCGATGTTGACCGTGCGCCCTGCTTCGCTGGTGTCGGTCGTGCCGCTGAGTGTCAGGTTGCCCGTGACTTCTTGGGCGTTGAGCGTGTTGTCGCCCGCAAAGGTGTTGATGCTCAAGGCCGGGGCCACGCGGTCCACCGTCAACTCGTTGCTGCTGATGTCGTTGGCCACCGTGTAGCCCATCGCGCTCACGCTCACCGCCACGTCGTAGCTGCCGTCCGCCGTGATCACACCCGCTGGCAAGGCCAGGCTCCAGGTCTTGGCTGTTGCGTCGTAGCTCAGCGCGCTGGGGTTGCTGCCCCCGCCCACCGTGTAGGTGTAACTCGCACCGTGCACCGTGACCGTGAAGGCGTCCCCAGTTTGCAAAGGCAGCTCCACGCTGTTGGGGTCGTTGGGGTCGGTCAACTTGAGCGCACTGCCACTCAAGGTGGGCGTGAGGCTGTTGGTGTTGACCACGTTGACGGTGGGCGTGTCGGGCGGGGCCAAACGCACTTGCAGGGTTTGGCTCACGGCCAGGGCATCGTTGCCCGCCAGGTCTTGCGCGTTGACTCGCAGCGCGTAGTCGTTGCCGTGCACCAGGGCGTTCATGTCCGCCTCAGGGATGTTCACGCTCCAGGTGTTGGCGGTGGTGACGGTGCCGGTATAGGTTTTTTGGTTGAAGTTGACGCTGTAGCTCGCGCCCACCTCCAAGCCCACGGCGGTGCCTTGCAGCAAGAAGGTGCTGCCGGCAATCGCGGTCAGCTCTGCCCGGTTCAAGACGTTGTCTGTGTTGCTCAGTGGCGTGGTGATGGTCAGCGTGGGCGCCAAGGTGTCAATGGCGTAGTTGCCACTGCTGGCGGTGGCGCCGCTGTTGCCCGCCACATCGGTGTAGCTGGCAGCGAGGGTGATGACGTTGCTGGCGTCTTCGAGGTTGGCGGTGGGCGTGAAGGTGCCCGTCCAGGTGACGCCACCGTCGGCGCTGCTGAGGGTGCCCAAGCTGCCGTTTTGCACCGTCACGTCGCTGTTGTTGAATCCTGTGACCGCTTCGCTGAAGGTGATGGTCACCAAGCTGGTGTCGCCGATCTTGAGCGCGCTGTCGGAGAGGCTGATGCTGGCCGTGGGGGCCAGGGTGTCGATGGCGTAGTTGGCGCTGATGGCGTTGCTGCCGCTGTTGCCTGCCACATCGGTGTAGCTCGATGCGAGCGTGACCACGTTGCTGGTGGATTCGAGGTTGGCCGTGGGCGTGAAGGTACCCGTCCAGGTAACGCCGCCATCGGCGCTGCTGAGGGTGCTCAGGCTGCCGTTTTGCACCGTCACGTCGCTGTTGTTGAAACCTGTGACGGCTTCGCTGAAGACGATGGTGACCACGCTGGTCTCACCGATCTGTAGCGCGCTGTCGGAGAGGCTGATGGTGGCCGTGGGGGCCAGGGTGTCCACGCTGTAGTTGGCGCTGCTGGCAATGCTGCCGCTGTTGCCTGCGATGTCGGTGTAGCTCGCAGCCAAGCTGACCACGTTGCTGGTGTCTTGCAGGTTGACGCTGGGCGTGAAGGTGCCCGTCCAGGTGACGCCGCCGTCGGCGCTGCTGAGCGTGCTCAGGCTGCCGTTTTGCACCGTCACGTCGCTGTTGTCAAAGCCGCTCACGGCTTCGCTGAAGGTGATCGTCACCACGCTGGTCTCGCCCGCTTTGAGCGCGCTGTCCGACAGGCTGATGCTCGCCGTCGGCGCCAGGGTGTCGATGCTGTAGTTGGCACTGGTGGCGGTGCTGCCGCTGTTGCCTGCGATGTCGGTGTAGCTGGCGGCCAGGCTGACCACGTTGCTGGTGTCTTCCAAGTTCGCGGTGGGCGTGAAGGTGCCCGTCCAAGTGACGCCGCCGTCGGCGCTGCTCAAAGTGCTCAGGTTGCCGTTTTGCACCGTCACGTCGCTGTTGTCAAAGTCGCTCACAGCCTCGCTGAAGGTGATGGTGACAGCACTGGTCTCGCCTGCTTTCAAAGACGTGTCGCTGAGTGCTATGGCGGACACACTGGGACCCGTGGTGTCCACGCTCACGTGGTGATGCAAAGATGCGTCGCTGGCTGTACCGGCGATGTTGATGAGTTTGGCGTTCAGGTCATGCGTGACACCGCTGCTCAAGATCGGCGTGTTGAAGTCCACCGCGCCCGCCAAGATGTCGGCCGACGTCAGGGTGATCGGGTTGCCCAAGGGCGTGCTGCCGTCGTACAGCTGCACGGTGTCATTGGCCACGGCACTGGTGCCTGCCAGCGAGACGGTCACCGTCAACACCGTGTCGTCTGTGACGCCGCCCTCTGCCACGGCGCCGGTGATGGTGCCCACATCGTCCACGATGCGGCTGATGCTGGGCGCCACCGGCGCCGTGGTGTCGATGGTGACGCTGTAGTTGCCAGACGCTGCGCTGGCGTTGCCCGCCACGTCAATGACTTTGGCGTTGAAGGCGTAGGTGGTGGCGTTGCTCAGGCTGTTGGTGGTGATGTCCACATAGCCGTTGCTGATGTCGGTGGCACTCAAGGCGGCTGCGCTGGCGATGACACTGGTGTTGTCGTACAGCTGCACCGTGTCGTTGGCCACGGCACCCGTACCCGTCAGGCTGACCCGCACCACCAGTTGGGTGTCGTCACTGAGCCCGCCGTCAGCCACGGCTCCGGTGATGGCGCCTACGTCATCGATGACACGGGTGATGCTGGGTGCCAGAGGGGCTGTGGTGTCAACCGTCACCACGTGGCTGGCCGACGCCGCACTGGCGTTGCCTGCCACGTCGGTGACTGTGGCGTTGAAGGTGTAAGTTGTCGCGTCGCTCAGCGTGTAGGTGGTGATGTCCACATAGCCGTTGCTGATGTCGGTGGCACTCAAAGTGACCATGTTGGCGATGGCGCTGGTGTTGTCGTAGAGCTGCACGCTGTCGTTGGCTGCGGCACCTGTGCCCGTCAGGCTGACGCGCACCACGAGTTGCGTGTCATCGCTGCGCCCACCGTTGGCCACCGCACCGATGATGGTGCCCACGTCGTCGGTGACGCTGCCGATGCTTGCCGCCGCAGGTGCTGCGGTGTCGATGGTGACGGTGTAGTCGCTCGACACCGCACTGATGTTGCCCGCCACGTCGCTGACTTTGGCATTCAAGACGTAGCTGTTGCCGTTGCTCAGGGTATGGGTGGTGACGTCGACATAGCCATTGCTGATGTCTGTGGCACTCAAGGTCACCGCAGTGGCTATCGTGCTGGTGCCGTTGTAGAGCTGCACGCTGTCGTTGGCCACGGCCCCTGTGCCGCTCAGGTTCACACGCACTACCAGTTGGGTGTCGTCTGTCACGCCACCCGCAGCCACCGGGCCAGTGATGGCACCCACGTCGTCGGTGACGCTGCCGATGCTCGGCGCTGTAGGTGCGGTGGTGTCGATGGTGACGGTGTAGTTGGCTGACGCTGTGCTGGCACTGCCCAACGCATTGATGACTTTGGCGTTGAAAGCGTAAGTGGTGGCGTTACTCAGGGTGTTGGTGGTGATGTCCACATAGCCGTTGCTGATGTGGCTGGCACTCAAGGTCACGACACTGGCGACTGCGTTGGTGCCGTCGTAGAGCTGTAGGGTGTTATTCGCGACAGCGTTGGTACCACTCAGGCTGACCCGCACCACCAGTTGGGTGTCGTCGCTGCGCCCGCCGTTGTTGACCACGCCAGTGATAGAACCGACGTCGTCTGTGACACGGGTGATCGTGGGCGCGCCAGGTGTTGAGCTACCCACCACGCCCGAGGTGCTGGAACCACCCGAACCACCCCCACCAGATAAAAGCAGCAAGGGCGCCAAGCCAATCAGCGTGTTGGCACCGAAGACGGGCAGCCACACGCTGTCTGAATCTTTGTCTTTGGCCCCCGCCGTCGTGGCCGTGTTGGGGTTGTTTTGACTGGCCGATGACGCGCTCTGGTCGTTGGCGCAAAGCAAGGTTTTGTCGTTGCTTGGGCTGGCAGATGCCATTTGTTCCGTGGCACCCAACACACGTTCAGCGCCATCCAACTCAGTCACTGTCAACAGGGCTGGCGCACTCGATTGGGCATGGGCGTAAAACCCCTCCAACACCAACTCGTCACACTCTGGCGTGGAGAGGATCAAATCATCTTGCTCTTGACGGTGACTGATTTTTTGTTTCTTGCGGGCTGCTGTGTCTTGTGCAGACACCTTGGGTGGCAGCAGCCTGTAGGCGGCCCCTGGGTGCACTTTGACCTTGGTGGCTTGTCCCGATGAGGCTCCGACCGCAATCGTCCATGGGCTGGGCGCTTGCTCGCTCTCGGACAGCCACAGACCGTCCATTTGAAGAGACCATTTTTTGGCGTCTATCCCTTGGGTAGGGGGGGTAGATTGCGCTGCATTGTTTTTTTTAGGAGGATTGAGTTCTGCAGGCATGAGAGGTTTTTCTAGAGAGCGGGCCGATGTTTTGCACCCTGTCTATCGGCCTCAAAGTCGTGTGACTTGAAAGACTTTACATATTTAATGATTTTGTTATTTTTATTGTTTTTAATGATTTTATTGTCATAAACAAGATATTTTTGTGATCGAAATCACAGGCAAAAAAATAAAGAAAGCAGTACTCAAAAAATATGAAGGCGACTTAGAGATTGCCTTGCTCAAAAAGCAATTCTTTGGAATTCAATGCGCTGCGCTTTCAGGAAAAACAAACCCTAAATAGCTCACGCCTGATTGACTTGCTCATGGCTGCAAAAAATCGCTGCGCGGGCGCGCATACGGCGCACACGTGCATCGAGCGGACGTGAAGAAGCCCACAGCGCGTGATGCTGTGCGCTGTGCAATCTATGAAAAGGAGGAATCAGCGGTGACCACCGCCGATGGGGGGGACTGGGGCTGCTTAGCTGCCCGCGATTTTCATGCGGTTGATCAAGACCGAGCCGATGGTCTTGGCACCCAGGGTGTAGGCGTCTGATCCAATGGCCTGGATGCCTTGGAACATGTCTTTGAGGTTGCCCGCGATGGTGATTTCTTGCACGGGAAAGGCGATGTGCCCGTTCTCCACCCAAAAGCCACTGGCGCCACGTGAGTAGTCGCCCGTGACGTAGTTCACGCCTTGGCCCATCATCTCGGTCACAAACAAGCCGGTGCCCAGTTTTTGGAGCATGGCGTCGAGGTCGTCGCCCGCTTGCGTGAGGCGCGAGCGCATGACCAGGTTGTGCGACCCACCCGCGTTGCCGGTGGTGGGCATGCCGAGTTTGCGGCCCGAATAAGTGCTCAAGAAATAGCCTTGCACACGCCCCGCATCCACCACGCGACGAGCGCGGGTGGTGACGCCCTCGTCGTCAAACGGCGAGCTGCCTTTGCCACGCAGCTCATGGGGGTCTTCCAAGATGTCGATGTGTTTGGGGAACACGCGTTTGCCCAGCGAGTCGAGCAAGAAGGTGCTCTTGCGGTAGAGCGAGCCGCCGCTGACGGCCTGCACAAACCCGCCCAATAAGCCCGCCGCCACAGGCGATTCGAACAACACCGCGCATTGGGTGGTGGCGATCTTGCGCGACTTCAAGCGGCTCAAGGCACGCTCGGCGGCGTAGCGGCCCACGGCTTCGGGGGACGACAGCTCGTCGGCCGAGCGCATGGAGGTGTACCAAGCGTCGCGCTGCATGTTGTTGCCTTTGCCCGCGATGGGCGACACCGACAGGCTGTGACGCGAGCTGGCATAGCCGCCGCGAAAGCCGTGGGTGTGGGCACTGAAGAAATGGCTTTGCTGGGCCGACACGGCAGCACCTTCGCTGTTGGTGATGCGCTTGCTGGTGCGCAGTGCGGCCTCTTCGCAGCGCAGGGCCAACTGAGCCGCCTCTTCGCTGGTGATGGTCCAGGGGTGGAACAAGTCCAACTCGGGATGGTGTTTGGCAATGTCTTGCTCATCGGGCAGGCCAGCCATGGGGTCTTCGGCCGTGAAGCGCGCAATGTCGTAAGCCGCTTGCACGGTGCGCTCAATCGCCGCTTTGGAAAAGTCAGAGGTGCTGGCATTGCCACGGCGGTGGCCCACATACACGGTGACGCCGAGCGATTTGTCGCGGTTGCGCTCGACGTTTTCCAGCTCACCCTTGCGCACGGACACGCTCAAACCGCTGCCCTCAGAGGCTTCGGCACCCGCATCGGTGGCACCGAGTTTTTTGGCGTGCCCCAGTGCCAGATCGACCAATTCTTCAAATTGATCACGGCTGTAACTGAAACCCTGAGAGGTGTGACGGGCAGGGACGGCGGGTTTTGGGGTGGCTTTGCTCATATCGGCGGCTATGATACTTGCCACTGTGTTTCCCTTTGTGTTGAAGGGCAAGCCGACCGCTTTGGACCCCCTTCTTTTTATGTCACGCAAACCCAAAAAAGGTTACTTCGTTCGCGGCCAATTTGTGGCCGAAGGCAGCGAACTCGACCTGGAACTCAAACGCGAACTCAAAGGCACCGACAGTGCCAGCCGCACCGATAAAAAACGCGAAAGCGATGAGCGGCAAGACCTCGGGGTGGAGCTGCTGACTTTGCGCATCGATCTCTTGGATCGGCTGCAAGCCCAAGGGCATTTGAACGACCAACTGCGCGAGGCCATGGCCGAAGCGCGCCGCATCACCAACTTTGAAGGCAAGCGTCGCCAAATGCAGTATGTGGGCAAGTTGATGCGCAAACTCAGCGAAGACGCGGTGGCCGCCATGCGCGACACGCTCAACGAACAGCGCATGGGCAGCACCCGCGACACACTGGCGCTGCACCTGGCCGAGCACTGGCGCGACCGTCTGATTCAAGACGACAACGCGGTGTCGGAGTGGATGCTGGCCCACCCCAGCACCGACAGCCAACAATTGCGCGCCTTGGTGCGCCAAGCACGCAAAGACGACACCACATCCAAAGCCGATGTGGCCAAAGGTCTGCTGCCACGTCAAGGCCGCGCTTACCGCGACATTTTTCAACTCGTCAAAACCACCTTGAGCGATACCGAAGACGCGGCCCGCACGCCCGAAGAAGACGACAGCGAGGTGTACAAGCCATGACCGAAACTGCCCTGCCCACACCCGATGCACGCTGCGACACCCTGAAGGTGGGCATCGTGTCGATCAGCGACCGCGCCTCCAGCGGCACTTACGAAGACAAAGGCCTGCCCGCGTTGCGTGACTGGTTGGGCCAGGCCTTGTTCAACCCCATCGACTACCACGCACGTTTGATTCCGGACGAACAAGCCACCATCAGCCAAACCTTGATTGAGTTGGTCGATGCAGGCTGTGCTTTGGTGCTGACCACCGGCGGCACTGGCCCGGCTTTGCGCGATGTGACGCCCGAAGCCACCCTGGCCGTGGCCGACAAAGAGATGCCAGGCTTTGGCGAGCAAATGCGCCAGATCAGCTTGCGATTTGTGCCGACCGCCATCTTGTCGCGCCAAGTGGCGGTGATTCGGGGCCAAAGCCTGATCATCAATTTGCCCGGTCAACCCAAATCGATCCAAGAGACCTTGGGTGGCTTGAAAGACGCCGAAGGCAAGCAGTTGGTGGACGGCATCTTTGCTGCTGTGCCGTATTGCATTGACTTGATTGGCGGCCCCTACATGGAAACGCGCGACGCGTTTTGCAAAGGCTGGCGACCTAAAACGGCGATCAAGTCCAGGCGGGTGTAAGACCCGCGCGTCAGTCCAGCAACTGGTTGATGCGCGCTGCTTCGAAGTGTTCTTGACGCGCTGCATCACTGGGCACGCAATCGGCACCGGTTTGCGCATTGGACAGTTGTTCAATGGCTTGCCAGAGCAACGCAATTTGATGCTCTTGACCCGCTGCGCTGTCAATCAGGCCACGCATGGCCTGGCTCAGAGGGTCGTCGTTTTGCGTCACCCCGTAAGCTGAAAAACCCATCTTCGACGCAGCTTCTTCGCGCTTGGCATCCGACTCGGCCTGGATGATGCGTGCGGGGTTGCCCACGGCTGTGGCACCCGCAGGCACAGGCTTGGTCACCACGGCGTTGCTGCCCACCTTGGCGCCATCGCCCACGGTGAAGCCGCCCAACACTTTGGCACCTGCGCCAATCACCACATCGCGGCCCAGCGTAGGGTGACGCTTGGTGCCTTTGTAGAGCGAGGTGCCCCCCAAGGTCACGCCTTGGTAAATGGTGCAGCCGTCGCCAATTTCGGCGGTCTCACCCACCACCACGCCCATGGCATGGTCAAAGAACACGCGCTCGCCAATCTTGGCAGCAGGGTGAATTTCAATGCCGGTCAACCAGCGTGAGAGATGCGAGATGAAACGCCCCAACCAACGCAAGCCCCAGCCCCAGCAGGCATGGGCCAAGCGGTGCAACACCACGGCGTGCAAACCGGGATAGCAGGTGAGCACCTCCCAGCGGCTGCGCGCAGCAGGGTCGCGGTCAAGGATGCATTGAACGTCGGAGCGAAGGCGTGAAAACATAAGCGGTGAGTCTATCGTTTGTCGCTGGCGGCTTGCGCCATGCTTTTGGCCACACCACGCAAGATGTGGATTTCTTCTTGCGTCAGCTGCGCCCGGTTGAACAACTGGTTCAAGCGCGGCATCAGCTTCTTGGGCGACTCCGGGTCCAAAAATCCAATCGCGGTCAAGGCTTGTTGCCAGTGTTCCAACAAACCTGCCACTTGTGCGGCGTCGGCCAACTCGCTGGGAGGCACGGCCTCTTGCACCGCAAAACCACCTAGGGCCATGCGCCACTCATAGGCCAGCACCTGCACCGCAGCCCCCAGGTTGAGAGAGCCAAACTTGGGGTCGGTGGGAATGCTCAAGCAGGTGTGACATCGGTACACGTCTTCGTTGCGCATGCCAAAACGCTCGGAGCCAAATAAAAATGCCACCCCTTGCTGCGGGGCTTGCGCGTGGGACGCAGCCAGGGCTGCAAAGTGACTGCGCGGGTCCAGGGTGGGCGGGCCAAAGTCACGCGGCGTCATGGCGGTGGCACACAGGTGGCTGATGCCATCGAGCGCCTCATCGAGCGTGGCGACGATGCGCGCGTTGTGCAGCACATCCAAGGCACCACTGGCGCGTTGGATGGTTTCTTCACGGCGCAGCACGTTGTCCCAACGGGGGGCGACCAACACCAAATCGGTGAAGCCCATGACCTTCATGGCGCGTGCGGTCGCCCCCACGTTGCCGGCATGGCTGGTGTTTAAAAGAATGAAACGGGTGTGCATGGGCAATGTGCGTAACGAGGGGCGTAAAATCTGGCCTATTGTCGCCGCCCGCATCACCGGGTCTGTTCATTCGACCCTTTGCCGGGTCAGCTCTTCACACAATCCATGTCGTCCACACTCCACCCCATGATCAACGTGGCCATCAAGGCCGCACGCGCCGCTGGTGCCATCATCAACCGCGCTGCCCTCGATGTGGAAGCCGTGCGCATTTCGCAAAAGCAAGTCAATGACTTTGTCACCGAAGTCGACCACGCCAGCGAACGCGCCATCATCGACACCCTGCTGACCGCCTACCCCGACCACGGCATCTTGGCCGAAGAGTCTGGCTCAGAACACGGCAACCCGAAGGCAGACCACATCTGGATCATTGACCCGCTGGACGGCACCACCAACTTCATCCACGGCTTTCCTGTCTATTGCGTGAGCATTGCCTTGCAAGTGCGCGGCAAGCTCGAGCACGCCGTGGTGTACGACCCCAGCCGTAACGACTTGTTCACCGCCACCAAGGGGCGCGGCGCGTTCATGAACGATCGCCGCATCCGCGTGAGCAAACGCACCCGCTTGGACGAGTGCTTGCTGTCCACCGGCTTTCCGTTTCGTCCCGAGGACGACTTTGACAAATACCTGCGCCTGATGGGCGACGTGATGCAACGCACCGCCGGCCTGCGTCGCCCGGGCGCTGCCGCACTCGACCTGGCCTATGTGGCAGCGGGCTTCAGCGATGGTTTCTTTGAACTGGGCCTGCAGCCCTGGGACATGGCTGCCGGTGCGTTGCTGATCACCGAAGCGGGTGGCTTGGTGGGCAACTTCACGGGCGACGCCAACTTCTTGGAACAACGCGAGTGCTTGGCAGCCAGCCCACGCATTTATGCCCAACTGGTGCCCTTGTTGCACAAGTACTCCAAGTTCGCCAGCGCCGACGACAAGCGTGCGGTGAGCGAATCGGCCAAGACCTTGAGCATCTCGTCGCAGGGCGAGGACGACGCGCCTCTGTAACGCGGGCTTGGGGCCAGTAAGTACTGAGCCCAAGTCAGGCCCTGCGTGATGCGGAGGGTGTCTTGCTGGAAATAACCCGCATCCTCTTGGCCACTTCTGATGTCGTTTTCCGCGAGGCTGTTGACTTGCTATCACCATCGTCTCTTGAGACAAGCTTGCGCGCAAGTGCTTTCGTTGCGGGAGCCAAAACAGCTGCGTCTGCTGCCACGGTATCGTTTTCACGCCAAGGCAAAAAGTTTGGCAAGTTGATTCGGTTGCCGTTCTTCGCAACCACAGAAAGCTCCAGATTCAGATCAAGCGTTTTCAAAAATCGCCTGAGTGTGGAGACATAGGTGTCGGAGCGCTTCTCAAGCTGAGAAACCGCATGCTGTTTGATGCCGAGCTGTTTGGCGACTTGTACCTGTGTCTTGCCAACCGCTTTGCGAAAGTCAGTGAGGGTCTCGGCGTGCGCAATCATGTCTTCGATTTTTTTGACACTCAGCGCCTCGATCTTCTTTTGCCGATCCTTTGGGAGGCTATCGATGATGTCGTCTAAATTTCGTCCCATGGTCATCTCCTATTTTTTCCCTGAGTAACTTTGCTTTTGATCTCAGGCTGGGCCACCTTGAATCTAGCCAAATGGCTGTCAAAACGTTCATTGGCCGTTTTCAACAAGTCTTTGTAGAACCTCTTCTCAACTGACCCCTGTTTAGCCGCTGCAACCAAGACGATGGCGTGACGATTGGGGTCGAAGGCAAAAGCTGCTCTCCAAATCTCTGCGCCGTGATTCGCCTTGAAGCGCAGTTCTTTCATATTGGGATGCTTGGCATTATTGAGCGTCCCAACGTGAGGACGATCAGCCTTTGGTCCTAGTTTCTTGACAGCCACCAGTGTGGCCAAAAGCTCATCCTGAACATCTGGTGAAAGCACATCAAACTCCAGGTCGAAGTCGTCGTGAAAAATGACCCGCCATTCCTTTCCCTGCCTCAATTATCACCCCTTATTGATATCATGCAAAGATGATTTCTTATTTTCAAATCAAAAACTCTGCTTCTTGACAATAGCGCCGGGTGGGCGATGAGATGGGTAGCGCCGTTTTGACAGTATTTAAGTCACGCTACAAAGCCTGTCAAAATACAAGCGAGCGAAACACTTGTCGGCATGAACGCATAAACGCGCCAAGTCATTGATGCAAAAAGAACCCATTCAGAACGAAAAAGCACCCAAAGACTTCGCAGAACACACCCCCATGATGCAGCAGTACTTTGGCCTCAAGGCCGAGTACCCCGACACGCTGTTGTTCTACCGCATGGGCGACTTCTACGAGTTGTTCTTTGCCGATGCCGAAAAGGCCACCCGACTGCTCGACATCACGCTCACGCAGCGCGGCCAATCGGGCGGCCAGCCGGTGGTGATGGCGGGGGTGCCATTCCATTCAGTCGAAACCTATTTGGCACGCTTGCTCAAGCTGGGCGAATCGGTGGCCATTTGCGAACAGGTGGGCGATGTGGCCACCAGCAAAGGGCCGGTTGAACGCAAGGTGGTGCGCGTGGTCACCCCCGGCACGCTGACCGACAGCGCCTTGTTGTCTGACAAGAGCGAAGCCTTTGTGCTGGCGGTGCACCAAAGCGCACGCACCGGGTGTGGCTTGGCGTGGCTGAGCATCACGCAAGGCTTGGTGCATCTGGCCGAATGCGACAGCGATGCCTTGCCCAGCTGGCTGGCCCGCATTGCGCCCAGCGAGGTGATTTACAGCGCCGACGCCAGCCCGGTGTTTGAGCAACAACTCAAGGCCTTGTGCCAGCAGGTGAACCTGCCCATCCACATCCGTCCCGCTTGGCAATTTGATTCGGCTTTAGGTGCACGCAAATTGCTGGAGCACTTGAAGGCCGCCTCGCTCAATGCCTGGAACGCCCAAGACGTGAGCCAAGCCCACGCGGCTGTGGCCGCGCTGCTGGGCTATGCCGAGCACACGCAAGGCCGTGCCCTGACCCATGTGCACGGCGTGATGGTGGCACGCGATGACGCGCTGATTGATTTGCCCCTGACCACCCGCCGCAACCTGGAGCTGACCCAAACCCTGCGCGGCGAAGACAGCCCCACGCTGTTCTCACTGCTCGACACCTGCATGACGGGCATGGGTAGCCGCGAGCTCAAGCGCTGGCTGCTTGAACCCGAGCGTGACCGCAGCAACGCCCAACACCGTTTGGCAGCGATTACAGCCTTGCAAGACACCCGGCACGGCCAAGCCTACAAAGCCTTGCGCGAAGCCTTGAAAGGCTCGGCCGATGTGCAGCGCATCAGCGCGCGCGTGGCCTTGCGTCAGGTGCGCCCACGCGAGCTGGTGGCACTCGGGCTGGCCCTGCACAAAGCCTGGCAGATGCAGCCGCTGTTGGCGCCCCTGTTGCCCGCCAGCCCCTTACTCCACACCGTGGTGCAAGCCCTGAACATGCCGCCTGAATGTGCGCAGCTGATTGCCAGCGCGCTGTTGCCCGAGCCTGCCGCGTTGGTGCGCGATGGCGGCGTGATGGGCGACGGCTTTGACGCCGAACTCGATGAGTTGCGGGCCATTCAAACCAATTGCGACGACTTTTTGCTGGCGCTGGAAACGCGTGAGCGCGAGCGCACCGGCATTGCCAACCTGCGGGTGCAATTCAACAAGGTGCATGGCTTTTACATTGAAGTCACGCAAGGCCAGGTGGACAAGGTGCCCGAGGACTACCGCCGTCGCCAGACCCTGAAAAATGCTGAGCGTTTCATCACGCCCGAACTCAAAGCCTTTGAAGACAAAGCACTGAGCGCACAAGAGCGTGCGCTGGCACGCGAAAAGTTTTTGTACGAGCAATTGCTCGACGCGCTGCAAGTGTTTGTGCCTGCCCTCACCCGCTTGGCCACGGCGGTGGCCACGCTGGACGCCTTGAGTGCTTTGGCCGAACGCTCGCTCACGCTGAATTGGTGTGCCCCCGAGTTTGTCAAAACCCCTTGCATCGAGATCACCCAGGGTCGTCACCCGGTGGTTGAAGCGCGCTTGGCCGAAACCCATGGCATGGCCTCGGGCGGTGCCGCCAAGACATTCATTGCCAATGACACGCGCTTGGGGCCCACGCAACGCATGCAGGTCATCACCGGCCCCAACATGGGCGGTAAGTCGACCTACATGCGCCAAGTGGCGCTGATCGTGTTGCTGGCCAGCATCGGCAGCCATGTGCCAGCGAGCGCCTGTCGCTTGGGGCCGATTGATGCCATCCACACCCGCATCGGTGCGGCCGATGACTTGGCCAATGCGCAGTCCACCTTCATGCTGGAGATGACCGAAGCCGCGCAAATCTTGCACGCCGCCACGCCACACAGCTTGGTGCTGATGGATGAGATTGGCCGTGGCACCTCGACCTTCGACGGCTTGGCCTTGGCCAGCGGCATTGCCGCGCATTTGCACGACAAGACGCAAGCTTTCACGCTGTTTGCCACCCACTACTTTGAACTCACCGAGTTCCCGGCCAACCACCGCGCCGCCGTGAACGTGCACGTGAGTGCAGCAGAGAGTGGCAACCACATTGTGTTTTTGCACGAAATTCAGCCGGGACCTGCCAGCAAGAGCTACGGCATCCAGGTGGCACGTTTGGCAGGCATGCCGACCCCCGTGCTCAACCATGCACGTCATGCCTTAGCCTCGCTCGAAGCGGGAGCCGATGCGTCACGCGTGCAGGTCGACCTGTTTGCCCCACCGCCTGAAGTCGAGCACGTAGGCCCCAGCTTGCTGCATGCGAAACTGGCCGAGATCGACCCCGACAAACTCAGTCCACGCGATGCGCTGGACGCCCTGTATCAACTCAAGAAACTGTCATGACTTATTGCGTAGGCATCAAACTCAAAGCTGGCTTGGTCTTTTTGTCAGACTCGCGCACCAACGCGGGCCTGGACCAAATCAGCACCTTCCGAAAAATGATCGTCTACGAAAAGCCGGGCGACCGCTTCATGGTGTTGTTGTCGGCGGGTAATTTGTCGATCTCGCAATCGGTGCGCGAGATCTTGCAAGTCGAGCAACTCAAAGACACACCCGAGAGCGACCCCATCACCATTTGGAATGCCAAGAGCATGTTTGACGCGGTGCGCGTGCTGGGCTCCGCCATTCGCCGGGTGTACGAGCGCGATGCGGCTGCGCTGAAAGCCGCCGGCGTGGACTTCAATGTGTCGCTGATTTTTGGCGGGCAAATTGCGGGTGAAGGCATGCGCTTGTTCCAGGTGTACTCGCCCGGCAACTTCATCGAAGCCACAGCGGAGACGCCGTACTTTCAAATTGGCGAGTCCAAATACGGCAAGCCCGTGCTCGACCGCGTGCTGCACCCCGACACCCCGCTCAACGAGGCAGCCAAATGCGCCCTGGTGTCGATGGACTCGACCCTCAAATCCAACTTGTCGGTGGGCTTGCCCCTGGACATGGTGGTGTACGAGGCCGACAGTTTTCAAAGCGACAAAGTGGTCTGCATCGACGAGCACAACCCCTACTTCCAAATGCTGCATAACAGCTGGGGCCAGCGCTTGCGCGAAGTGTTCGATGGCATTGAAGACCCGATGTGGGATGGTGGCCAAACCACCACGCCTCTGATGCAAGCCGCTTTGCGCGCGCAAGCCCTCAAAAAAATTGAGACTCCAGACGACAAGCTGATCTGACTTGCATGGTGCCGCAACCCCTGATCGTCTTCTCGCACGGCAACAGCTTTCCAGCGAGCACGTATGGCGTGATGCTGGATGCCTTGCGCCAGCGTGGTTTTCAGGTCAAGGCGATTGAAAAGCTGGGCCACAACCCACGCTATCCGGTGACCAACAACTGGCCTCACTTGGTGCAAGAGCTGACCGACTTTGTGACGCCTTTGGCCGCTGCTGCGCCGGTGTTTTTGGTGGGGCACTCACTGGGCGGCATCTTGAGCATGATGGTGGCAGCCCAATCACCCGCCTTGGTGCGTGGCGTGGTGTTGCTGGACTCGCCCATGCTGGGTGGCTGGCGCGCCAACTTGCTCAAGATGGGCAAACGCCTGCCCATGGCGGAGTCACTGTCACCCGCCGCGGTGAGCCGCAAACGCCGTATCAGCTGGCCCAGCCAAGCCGAGGTATTGGCCCACTTTCAACGCAAGCAGGTGTTTGCCAAATGGCACCCGCGCGTGTTGCACGACTACGTGACGCACGGTACGCATGAGGTGCAGGGTGCACAAGGCGTGCGCCGTCTGCTGAGTTTTGACCGTGACATTGAAAGCGCGATTTACAACGGCCTGCCCGATCACTTGGAGGGCTACTTCAAGCGTCACCCCTTGCAGTGCAAGGCGGCCTTGATTGGCGGCTTGCAATCGCGTGAGTTGCGGCAAGTGGGGCTGGACTTCAGCCGCCGCATCACCCAGGGGCGCATTGCCATGGTGGATGGCACACACCTGTTTCCGATGGAGCATCCGCTGGTGGCGGCGGCAGCCGTTGAGGCCGCGCTGTTGAATTTGATTGGCTGATGAAAGCGGGCTGATTGAACTGGGCTGGTATTTACGCCGACCAAGTCACCGCGCCTGACCAAGCGGTGGCCAACACCACGACGCCAAACACAATGCGGTACCAGGCAAACGGGATGAAGCTGTGGGTGGCGATGTAGCGCAACAGCCAACGCACACACACCCAGGCGCTGATGAACGAAAACACCAGGCCCACTGCAAACACGGGCGCGTCGGCCAAGCTCAGCAAGGCACGCTCTTTGTACAGGCTATAGGCACCGGCCCCGATCAAGGTGGGAATGGCCAGGTAAAACGAAAAGTCGGTAGCGGCTTTGCGTGATAGCCCCAACAACATGCCGCCAATGATGGTGGCACCACTGCGGCTGGTGCCTGGAATCATGGCCAGGCATTGCACCAAGCCCACCTTTAAAGCGTCGCGCGGGGTCATGGACTCGACATTCAAGATGCGGGCGTTGTCGTTGGGGTGCACATCCATCGCGCCCTCGGTGCCGGTCAAGGCGTGGCGTCGTCCCCAGCCCTCGGCCCACAAGATGATGAAGCCACCCAAAATGAAGGTGCTCGCCACCACGGTGGGCGTGAACAAATGGGCTTTGATGAACTTGCCGAACAACAAGCCCAACACCACGGCAGGCACAAAGGCAATCAGCACATTCAACGCGAACCGGCGTGCCATGCGTTGCGAAGGCAAAGCCACCACGGTGCTGGCTATTTTTTGCCAGTACACCAAGACCACCGCAAAGATGGCACCCGTTTGAATGGCAATGTCAAACACCTTGGCCTTGTCATCGTCAAAGCCGAGCAACGCACCAGCCAAGATCAAATGTCCGGTGCTGGAGATGGGCAAAAACTCGGTCAACCCTTCGACCACGCCCATCACGGCGGCCTTCAATAGCAAAACGATATCCATACAACTCCAGCAAAACGTGCGCAATTATCGGGGCGACTGAGGGTGGCGGCGCAGATACAACACCGCCAACACCAACGAGCCCACTTGCAGCGCCGAACAAAAGAAGAACGGTGCACCAATGCGCCAATCGCCTTGCGGAAAGTGCGACACCGCAGCCAGCAAAGGGGCACCCAGCATGGGTGCCACCACGGCCATCAAGCCGTTGAGTGAGCTGACGGCCCCCATGGTCTGGCCTTGGTTGCGGCTGTCGGCAGCAGACGAAATCAAGCTTTGCACCGAGGCCGTGACCGTACCCCCGAGCAGGTTGATGCCAATCACGGCGTACATCATCCAGCCCTCGGTAGCGGCACCCCACAAAAAGTACCCCAGCGCCGACGACACCAAACCCATGATGGCCAGGCGTTGCGGCTTGAAGCGTTTGAGCAGCGGGCCCATCAACACCCCTTGCACCAGCACGGCCGTGACCCCTACAGCGGTGAGTGAGTAACCGTTTTCCTCTGCCCCCCAACCAAACTTGAAGGCGTTGTAGAGCACCCACACGGTGTAGAGCACAAACTGCGCAAGGCCACTCAAGGCCACCACGCCCACCAAAGGACCCACGCCTCTGAGCTGAGCCAAACCACGCAAGGCCTTGATGGGGTTGGCGTCGCGCCAGGCAAAGGGTTTGCGCTTGTCCAATGGCAGGGACTCAGGCAACACAAAGTAGCCATACAGCAGGTTCAACAAGGTCAAACCACCGGCCAAGTAAAAAGGCAAGTGCAGGTTGATGGCCCCCATCAAACCACCCACCACGGGCCCGATGATGAAGCCCACGCCCATCATGGCGCCTAGCAAGCCAAAGCGTTTGGCACGTTGCTCGGGTGACGAAATGTCGGCCACATAGGCGTTGGCTATGGCAATGTTGCCTTGCATCACACCACCCAAGGTGCGCACCACGATCAAGCCCCACAAGGTGTCAGTCAGCGCAATGCCAAAGAAGCTGATGCCCAAGCCCATGAAACCCAGCAACAACACCGGACGGCGACCAAAGCGGTCTGACAGTGCGCCCAGCAGCGGCGAGCCCAAAAAGTTGGCCATGCCAAAGGCCACAGCGACCACGCCGTACCAATAGGCCTGATCGGCTTGGTTGGCAGAAAAACTGGCCACCAGCACAGGCAAGACCGGGATGATGACCCCAATGGCCGCCATGTCGATGAGCACGGCGAGCATGATGAAAGGCATCGCCGCCTCACGGTTGCGAAGGGTTTGAAACATAGTGGGAAGGTCGATTCAGAGCAAAGAGATGGAGTGCGCATTTTAAAGAGCACCCTGCACTCGAGAAGGCATGGGGCCGCCTCTAAAATGAAAGTTATGACTACACCGGCTGACAACGACCACAAACCCAGCAATTTTTTGCGCCAAATCATTGAAAACGACCTGGCACAAGGCACTTACGCCAGCCGACGTTGGGCCGGTAGCCCCGGTGACGCGGCACACCACGCACAAGGTGCACCAGACCCAGCCAAGATTCGCACCCGTTTTCCGCCCGAGCCCAACGGCTACTTGCACGTGGGGCATGCCAAAAGCATTTGCCTGAACTTTGGTTTGGCCCGCGATTACGGTGGCGTGTGTCACCTGCGCTTTGACGACACCAACCCAGAAAAAGAAGACACCGAGTACGTCAACAGCATCATCGACGCCGTGAAGTGGCTCGGCTTTGACTGGGCGCAACTCGGTCAAACCACAGGTAGTGCAGCGCCTTATCAGGCCAGCGACTACTTTGACTTCATGTACCGCGCCGCCGAGCATCTGATTGAAGCGGGCCACGCCTATGTGGACGAGCAAAGTGCAGAGGACATGCGCGTCAACCGCGGCGATTTTTCTAAACCCGGGGTCAACAGCCCGTTTCGCAGCCGCACACCGGCTGAGAACTTGGCACGCTTTCGCGACATGCGAGGCGGTTTGCTGGAAGACGGCGCGGCGGTGCTGCGCGCCAAGATTGACATGGCCGCGCCCAACATCAATATGCGCGACCCAGCCATCTACCGCATTCGCCGTGCCACCCACCACCACACGGGCGACACCTGGTGCATCTACCCGATGTACACCTTTGCGCACCCGATCGAAGACGCGTTGGAACAAATCACCCACAGCATTTGCACGCTGGAGTTTGAAGACCAGCGCCCGTTTTACGACTGGTTGATGGCCCGTTTGTGCGAAGGTGGTTTGCTGGCAGCGCCCTCACCTAAGCAGTATGAATTTGCGCGCTTGAACCTGACCTATGTGGTCACCAGCAAGCGCAAATTGGCCCAACTGGTCAACGAAGGCAAGGTGTCGGGCTGGGACGATCCGCGCATGCCCACCATCGTGGGTTTGCGCCGTCGCGGCTACACCCCCGAGAGCTTGCAGTTGTTCGCCGAGCGCATTGGTGTGACCAAGAGCGACAGCTGGATTGACTACAGCACCCTGGAGGGTTGCCTGCGTGAAGACCTCGACCCCAAAGCCGCGCGTGCATCCGTGGTTCTGGACCCGGTGAAACTGGTCATCACCAACTGGGATGCCTTGCATGGCGCTGGCACGCTGGACGATTGCCACGCCCCAGTACACCCGCATCACCCCGAGTTGGGACAACGCCAATTCAAGTTCGGCAAAGAACTGTGGATTGAGCGTGGCGACTACGAAGAAACACCACCCAAAGGCTTCTTTCGCTTGTTTCCCGGCAACAAGGTGCGCTTGAAATATGGCCATGTCATCACCTGCACGGGCGCCATCAAAGACGCCAACGGCCAAGTGCTTGAAGTGCATGCTGAACTCATCCCCGACACCAAGAGCGGCACGCCCGGATCGGACAGTGTGAAGGTCAAAGGCGTGATCACTTGGGTCGGCGCATCGGATGGCGTACAAGCCGAAGTGCGCCTCTACGACCGCTTGTTCACCGACGCACAACCCGACGCAGGTGGCAAAGACTTTTTGAGCTTGCTCAACCCCGACAGCTTGAAGGTGGTGACCGCGTATGCCGAACCTTCATTGGCGCACAGCGCGGCAGGCACGCACTTTCAGTTCGAGCGCCATGGCTACTTTGTGGCCGATCGCACAGACCATGCGGCAGGTCGCTTGGTGTTCAACAAGGCCACGGGGTTGAAGGACACGTGGGCAAAGTAATTCGCTCGATTACTTTTTCTCCACCGGATTTGCCGTCAACAAGTGCGCGGGATAGGCACGCATAAACTCCCGCGCTTTCTCTGGACGGGTGGTCAGCCAAGCGCCATACGCACCCTCGCCCAAGATAACGGGCATGCGTTTTTCGTTGCCGTTTTGTTGGTAACGGTGCAATAAGGCATGGCTGTTGGCGTTGACGGTCAAGAGGGTGAAGCTGATGATCTCGGTGCCGTCTTTGGCCCAGCGCTCCCACAAACCTGCCACGCCCATGGGCTTGCCGTCCACACGGGCGATGCGCGTTGGCACGGGTTTGCCGCTGCGCCAGTCGTCTTCAAAAAACGCCATCATCGGCACGATGCAGCGCTGACCGGCCAGCCAAGTGTCGCGAAAGTTGTTGGAGGTGCTCACCGTCTCGGCCCGCGCATTCACCAGCTTGGTCGAGCGCAATTTGGCGTCAGAGGCGGACTTGACCCAAGGCGGCACCAAACCAAATTGACCCTGCCCCAATTCAAGCTGCAAGGGCGCTGGCACATCGACATCCACCGGTGCATCCGCAGACAAGGACACACTGCGAATGAACACCCCCGGTTTGCGCGGCCACAGCTCACGCAACACGGCGGCTTCGGGGGCCGACACACCAAAGGCGTCGGGGTACAGGGTGGCGGTTTGCACGCTCTCGTGATGGGCAGTCATGCGGCCATGCTAGCAGTGCCTCGTTGCTCGCCTGCTACGCTTGGGGCCATGCTCATTCGCTTCAACAAACCTTATGGCGTGCTCAGCCAATTCACGCCGGAGGGACGCTGGCGTGGCCTGAAAGAATTCATCGATCTGCCAGGCGTGTATGTGGCCGGGCGCTTGGACGCCGACAGCGAAGGCTTGCTGCTGCTCACCGACGATGGCCGCCAGCAGGCCCAGATTGCCGACCCACGCTTCAAGATGGAGAAAACCTATCTGGTGCAGGTGGAGGGTGTGCCCAGCGAGGCAGCGCTACAGACGCTGCGCCTGGGCGTGTTGTTGAACGATGGCCTCACACGCCCAGCGCGTGCACGCGTGGCCGAACCACCCACCGCGCTGTGGGAGCGCACGCCCCCCATCCGTGTGCGCATGAACAAGCCCACGTCGTGGCTGGAGTTGGTGATTCGCGAGGGCCGCAACCGCCAAGTGCGACGCATGACAGCCGCCGTGGGCTTGCCCACCCTGCGCCTAATCCGTACCGCGATAGGCCCCTACAGTCTGAACGAATTGGCCAGTGGCGCTTGGCAACAAGAAATATACCCAAATAAGGTATGATAAAACCCATTATGGGTATAAAAACCAATGACAGCCTCGCCAACGCATTGTTTCCAAAGGTGCGCCAACGGGTGCTGTCTGTTTTGTTTAGCACACCAGACCGAAGCTTTTATGCCAACGAGGTGATTTCCCTCGCGCAGTCAGGCACAGGTGCGGTTCAGCGCGAGTTGGCCAATTTAGCGCAAGCAGGGTTGATTACCGTCACCAAACTTGGTAACCAAAAACACTTTCAAGCCAACGCCCAGTCCCCTCTCTATGCCGAGCTACGAAGCTTGGTCCTCAAAACAGTCGGCCTGGCCGATGTGCTGCGCAACGCATTGGCCCCCATGGCCGCAGGCATTCGCTCGGCGTTTGTCTACGGCTCAATGGCCAACCAGCAAGACACCGCAAAGAGTGATGTGGACGTTTTGCTAGTCAGCCAAACCCTGAGCTACGCCGATGTGTTTGCTGCGCTTGAAAGTGCGAGCCAACAACTTAAGCGCAACATCAACCCAACGCTATACACGCCTGACGAATTTGCCCAACGCCTCGACCAAGATCAGGCCTTCATCACGCGCGTGATGAACCAGCCCAAGATTTGGTTGATCGGTCAGTTGGAGCAAAAAAATGGACAACAGCGCACTTAAAAATCTCAGTGGTCCCGGCAAATCACTCAAGGCCGAGCCATCAGACAACGCTGAGCTAGCAGGACTGATGCGAACAGGCAGCATGCGCTTGCGCGACGCGCAGTCACCAACGCTTGCACTAGAAAGCCAATTCGATTTGGCCTACAACGCCGCACACGCACTGTGCTTGGCAGCGCTAAGACGCAAGGGCTATCGGCCCAGCAACCGATTCATCGTGTTTCAAGTTTTGCCGCATACGTTGGGACTTGGCCCGGAAGTTTGGCGTGTGCTGGACAAGTGTCACAACACACGCAATCTTGGTGAATACGAAGGCATGCTGGACGTGAACGCACGGTTGGTGTCCGACCTTATTTCCGCCACACAGCGTGTCCTTGATGCCTTGAACGCACAGCCCTTAAGTGATGTGAATTACCATGGTCCCGTCTCAGTCCGAGATGATCTTCCAGGAGGGCTTATGGCCAAAGGCGAACAACACAGCAACAAAATGACGAAGAAGCCTAAAAAGGACAACTCGCCCCCCAAGACCTCCACCTCGGACCGTCCCAACCCGCCCACCACCTACGTGGCACCTCGCGGCAAGATCAAGAACAAGTGATGCACCCCGCAGCCCCGTCCATCGCCAGCTTGCGTCAAACGCTGTCTGAGGTGCGTGGCGGCGCGCTGAGCGTGTCGGCGTTCAGCAGCGCGGCACGCTCCCAAGAGGTGTTGCTGCAAGCCCTGCCCGCACGCTACAGCGAGGTGTGGTTGGGGCTGTTGGACCGCTTGGAGTCGAGCGCCTTGTTCAGCGAAGAAAGCTGTTCTTTCAGCCAAACCGAATTGCTCGACAGCTTGGGCCTGTGGCTGGACAAAGCCGAGCAACAACTCCATAACCATGTCTGATTCTTTTGAAATTTTCACCGTCAAAGTGATGCCCGCTGATTTGCAGTACGACGTCGAAGGCGACCTGAGCTTGCTGGAAGCGGCTGACATGTCGCGTGTGCAGTTGCCCAGCTCTTGCCGCAATGGCACCTGCCGCACCTGCCTGTGTCGCTTGGTCAGCGGAGAAGTGACGTACAGCATTGAGTGGCCAGGCCTGAGCGCCGAAGAAAAGGCCGAGGGCTATGTGCTGCCCTGTGTGGCCCACCCCACCACGCATGTGGTGCTTGAACAACCCGATGCCAGTGCCTGCTGAGCCCCTGCCTGTGATCACCCCGATCTACGAAGACGAACACCTGTTGGTGCTGGACAAACCCAGCGGCCTGTTGTCGGTGCCAGGACGCGGGCCCGACAAACAAGACTGTTTGTCCAAACGCGTGCAAGACCGCTATCCCGATGCTTTGGTGGTGCACCGCTTGGATCAAGACACCTCCGGCTTGTTGATCATGGCGCGTGGCATTGAGGCGCAACGCCGCATCAGCCGTGCGTTTGAAACACGCCAAGTGCACAAGCGCTACGTGGCGGTGGTGGCAGGCAACCCGTTGCTCACCGCCTCAGCACCCAACGAAGAAGGTTGGTACACGGTGGAAGGCCCAATTCTGCTGGACTGGGAGCGTCGCCCGATCCACATCATCCACCCCGACGGCAAACCCAGCCGCAGCCTGTGGCGCAGCCTCCAAGTGGGTGAGATGGCCAGCCTGATTGAGCTGGAACCCTTCACGGGGCGCACCCACCAACTGCGGGTGCACATGCAAAGCCTGGGGCACCCGATGCTGGGCGACTCCTTGTACGCGCCACCAGAGGTGCTGGCCATGAGCCCGCGCCTGATGTTGCACGCCAAGAGCCTGGCGCTGGCCCATCCGTTCACCCAAGAGCCCCTGTCTTTTGATTTGCCTGTGGCTTGGGGTACGTCAGCGCCGTATCAGGCGGCGTAAGAGAGCTGTAGCCGAGCGGGTGCACACTGGTTCGGTTTTAATTTTCATCCACAGGAGACAAACATGCGTGAAGTCGTCGTCGTCAGCGGTGTTCGCACCGCCATTGGTACTTATGGTGGCAGTCTGAAAGACATTCCGCCCACCGAATTGGCCGCACAAGTCGTGCGCGAGTCCTTGGCCCGTGCGGGCGTGGACGGCAAAGACGTGGGCCACGTGGTGTTTGGCCATGTGGTCAACACCGAACCCAAAGACATGTATTTGTCACGTGTGGCCGCCATCAGCGGCGGTTGCGGCCAAGCCACGCCCGCCTTCAACGTGAACCGCCTGTGCGGCTCGGGCTTGCAAGCCATTGTGTCGGCCAGCCAGGCCATCATGCTGGGCGACTGCGACATCGCCATTGGCGGTGGTGCAGAAAACATGAGCCGTGGTCCCTACGCATCGCTCAGCGCACGTTGGGGCGCTCGCATGGGCGACACCAAGATGGTCGACATGGTGGTGGGTGCGCTGCACGACCCCTTCCACACCATCCACATGGGCGTGACGGCCGAGAACATTGCGGCGCAATTTGGCATCACCCGCGACATGCAAGATGCCTTGGCCGTTGAGAGCCACAACCGCGCACAACGTGCCACCGAAGCGGGTTACTTCAAAGACCAGATCCTGCCAGTGATTCTGAAGAGCAAAAAAGGCGATGTGGCCTACGCCACCGACGAGCACTTCCGCCCCAACTGCAAGCCCGAAGACATGGCCAAGTTGAAGCCCGTGTTCGTGAAAGAAAACGGCACCGTGACCGCAGGCAACGCCTCGGGCATCAACGACGCCGCCGCCGCTGTGGTGCTGATGGAAGCCAAGACCGCACAAGCCCGTGGTGCCAAGCCGCTGGGTCGCTTGGTGGCCTACGCGCACACCGGCTTGGAGCCCAAGATCATGGGCATGGGCCCGGTGTCGGCCTCCCGCTTGGCGTTGCAAAAAGCGGGCTTGACGGTCCACGACATGGATGTGATTGAAGCCAACGAAGCCTTTGCCGCCCAAGCCTGCGCCGTGAGCAAAGAGCTCGGCTTTGACCCGGCCAAGGTCAACCCCAACGGCTCGGGCATTTCGCTGGGTCACCCCATCGGTGCCACGGGGGCCTTGATCACCGTGAAGGCCTTGTATGAGTTGCAACGCATCCAAGGCAAATATGCCCTGGTGACCATGTGCATTGGCGGCGGCCAAGGCATTGCCGCCATCTTCGAGCGCATGTAAGCACCATGGCCGGCCCCGCCGACGCTGCCCCCACAGACGCAACACACCAGTTTGCGTTGTTGGGTCAACGTCGGTTTGGGCCTTTTTTCTGGACCCTGTTTTGCGGGGCCGCGAACGACAACCTGTTCAAGTTCGCCTTCACCGTGTTGGTGACCTACCAACTCAGCATCGACTGGCTGCCGCCCAGCTTGGCGGGCCTGGTGATTGGGGCTGTGTTCATCCTGCCGTTTTTGTTGTTCTCGGCCACCAGCGGCCAATTGGCCGACAAATACGACCCCGTGGCGCTGATGCGCTGGGTCAAGAACTTTGAAATCGCCATCATGGCGCTGGTCGCCTGGGGCTTTGCCAGCCATCAAGTCGCCACCTTGCTGGGCTGTATTTTTTTGATGGGTGTGCATTCCACCTTGTTTGGTCCGGTCAAATTTGCCTACCTGCCACGCGTGTTGAATGCGCAAGAGCTCACGGGTGGCAACGGCATGGTGGAGATGGGCACATTTGTAGCCATCTTGTTGGGCAATGTGGCGGGTGGTTTATTGGTGGCCTTGCCTGAGGTGGGTACCACCAGCGTGTCGCTGGCCTGCTTGGCACTCGCTGCACTGGGGCGTTTTGCCAGTGCGTTGATACCGCCCGGGCGCGCCTTGGCACCGCTGCTGCGCATCAACTGGAACCCATTCACCGAGACATGGCGCAACCTGCGTTTGGCACGCAGCAACCCGAGTGTGTTTCACACGCTACTGGGCATCAGCTGGATGTGGTTTTTTGGTGCCACCTTTTTGAGCCAATTCCCCAGTTTTGCCAAAGAGGTGTTACACGGCGACGCCCATGTGGCCTCGCTGCTGCTGGTGTTGTTCTCGGTCGGTGTTGGCACAGGGGCTTTGCTGTGCGAGCGGTTGAGCCGGCGTCAAGTTGAAATCGGTTTGGTGCCGCTGGGTGCCATCGGCATGAGTGTGTTTTGCATCGACTTGTTCTTTGCGGTGCGGCATCTGCCAGCGGCTTTGCCCATGGATATCTCGGCCTTTGTGGGCCACGCAGCGCATTGGCGGGTGATGGCCGACTTGGCTCTGCTGAGCCTGTTCACGGGCCTGTACAGCGTGCCCATGTATGCCTGGGTGCAGTTGACCAGCCACCAAGACCACTGTGCACGGTTGATTGCGGCAACCAACATCCTCAACGCCTTGTTCATGGTTGCCAGTGCCTTGATCGCCGGGGCCCTGCTCAGCGCAGGGCTGACCATTCCTGAGGTGATGCTGTGCACCGGCGTGGCCAATGCCGTGGTGACAAGTGCCATTTTTTGGGTGGAGCCCAGCTACCCACGTCGCTTTGTGGCGTGGCTGCGCACTTGGTTGTAAACAAACGGCATTCTGCGTGGAAGGTGCCCAGCGCCACCCGTCTCTCGCTTGACTTAGCGCAACTCAGAGACGTGGTTTTCAATTTATGCTCATGCCATTCAAGATTTGGAGAGCAATGCCATGACCACCGAGACCCTCGACTTCACCGCTGCACGTGCACCCACCCTGGCGTGGAGCGATGCCTTGGGCCTTGAACTCGACTTCATGGACGACACCCACCGCGAGTTTGTGGACCTGCTGGGTGCGACTGAGATGGCCCAAGACGATGAACTGTTGGATCGCTTCGTGGACTTGATCGCGCACACCGAAGAACACTTTGGCAGCGAAGACCGCTGGATGGCGGACACCCACTTCTCATCGAGCAATTGCCACAGCATTCAGCACAACGTGATCTTGCAAGTGATGCGCGAAGGCCTCAAGCGTGGCAAAGAACAAGGCGACTTGGCGTTGGTGCGTCAAATGGCGCATGAGCTGGGTCTGTGGTTCCCGCAGCACGCCCAAACGATGGATGCGGCCTTGGCACTGCACCTGCGCGGTGTGGGCTATGACGAAGCCACGGGGGTAGTATCCAAGCCTGAGGGCTTGCCTCAGGGCGAAATCCATGGGTGTGGTGGGAGCAGTTGCTCTTAGTTCGCACGGACCAGGTCTTGCTTCGTACGGACCAGACGGCGTGGGTACCTTGCGCCGCTCATGTCCCCCGAGTCTTGCATGCTGCAAGACTCTCCTCCTTCACTTCGCTTCACAAGACACCCACGCCGTCTGGTCCTGAGGGTTTGGCGTGCCTGTGCCTGCGACTTGGGCGCCCGAGGAGGTGTTTGGGTGTCTGTTGCAGCGAAGTCAGGCAGGAGACTCAGGCCTACCTGTATCTGCGACTTGGGCGCCCGAGGATGTGTTTGGGTGTCTGTTGCAGCGAAGTCAAGGAGGAGATTCAGGCGTAGCCTGAATCGGGGGACATGAGCGGCAACAGACGCCCAAACACATCCCCCACCGCCAAAGAAAAATCTCAGGCGTAACGCTGACGCGCCAACGCAGCACCATCCGCCAAGGCTTGGAGCTTCTTGGTCGCCACCTCACGGCTCATCGGGGCCAAGCCGCAATTGGTGCAAGCAATCAAACGGTGCTTGGGCACAAACTGCAAAGCGCGGCCGATGGTGTCGGCCACTTCTTCGGGCGTTTCAATCACCTCGCTGGCCACGTCAATCACCCCCACCATCACGTCTTTGCCTTCCAGCAAGGCCATCATCTCGGGCGGCACGTGCGAGTGATAACACTCCAAACTCACTTGCTGGATGCTGCTCTTGGCCAAGGCCGGAAACACTTTTTCGTACTGACGCCATTCGTCGCCCAGGGTTTTCTTCCAGTTGTTGTTGGCTTCAATGCCATAGCCATAGCAAATATGAACCGCTGTTGTGCAGGTCAGGCCTTGCGCAGCGCGCTCCAAGGCCTTGACGCCCCAGTCTGCAGCTTGGTCCAGGTAGACGTTGAAGGCAGGCTCGTCAAACTGGATGATGTCCACGCCATCGGCTTGCAAGGCCAAGGCTTCTTGGTTCAACAACTCGGCAAAGGCGAACGCCATCTTGATGCGCCCCTCTTCGCCCTCGCCATAAAAACGGTCGGCCACGGTGTCCACGATGGTCATGGGGCCAGGCAAGGTGAACTTGAGTTTTTTCTGGGTGTGGGCGCGGGCCAGTTGCGCTTCAAACGCATGCACACGGCCTTTGAGTCGCAAGGGGGCAATGACTTGGGGCACTTGCGCGTCGTAGCGGTTGTTGCGAATGCCCATGGTGACTTTGTTTTCAAAGTCGATGCCTTCGACCTGCTCTAAAAACCCGTGCACAAAGTGTTGACGCGATTGTTCACCGTCGCCAATCACGTCCAGTCCTGCGTCTTCTTGGGCTTTGATCCACAACAGCGTGGCATCGGCCTTGGCTTGACGCAGGGCATCGCCCTCGGCGTGCCACTTGGGCCACAGTTTGTTGGTCTCGGCCAACCACTCGGGTTTGGGCAGGCTACCGGCAATGGCGGTTGAAAACATGGTGAAGCTCCGTGTGAGTTGTTAAGAGTTGTCAGCTGAGCGCGAATTCACGCGCCAGCAGTTCATATGAGCGGCGCTGTGCCGCTGGGTCGTGGGTCCAGGTGATCAGCACCACCTCGTCAACTTGCAAGCGCTCGGCCAAGGCGCGCAGCTTGGCGGCCACCTGAGGGGCACTGCCGACCAAGGCGTTGGCACGCATCTCGGCCAAGGCCACTTGCTCCGAGGGTGTGTAGTCACGCAGGGCTTGGTCCGGCGGCAAGATCGGGCCGATGCGCCCCGAATTGCGGTCCATGCGCCAGCGCGCACGGCTTTGAAACAGCGCCCAAGCCTCGTCTTCGGTGTCGGCGGCCAAGGCCCACACGCACACGGTGGCATGCGGCTTGGCCATGCCCTCGCTGGCACGGAAGTTGGCACGGTACAAACGCAGTGCTGCATCAGCCCCTTGTCCGTCAGTGATGAAGTAAGCAAAGGCGTAGGGCAGGCTCAAATGAGCGGCTAACTGTGCACCGTAGTCTGAACTGCCCAGCATCCACACCGCCGGTGAGGTGGGGCCACTCGGATAGGCGAAGATGCCGTGTCCAGGGTGCCCTGCCGGAATAGGCTGTCCAGTGACCCAGGCTTGTAGCTCCAGGACCTGTTGCGGGAAGTTGTCTGAAGCATGGCGGTCAGGGTTGAGCAGTTGGGCGGTGCGCCCGTCGCTGCCCGGGGCGCGGCCTACGCCCAAGTCAATGCGCCCGGGCGCCAAGGCGTCGAGCACACGAAATTGTTCAGCCACTTTGAGCGGCGCATAGTGCGGCAGCATGACGCCTGCAGACCCCAAGCGGATGCGCGTGGTGCGCGCCGCAATGGCAGCCATCAGCACTTCAGGGGCGGTGCCCACGATGCTGGGATGGCTGTGGTGTTCACTGACCCAAAAGCGGTGGTAACCCCAGTCTTCGCATTGGCTCGCCAAAGCCAAGGTCTGGCGAATGGCGGTGTCTTGGTGGCGGCCAGCAGCCGCAGCGGATTGGTCGAGGACAGATAGTTTGAGCACGGGGCGTAGCTTACCCGCACCCGCAAAAGTGGGCTGTCACCCAGGCTTTAGCCACGCGCTGCTGCGGCCTGTGCTTCTTGCAAGGCGCGCCACATCACTTTGCCACTGCCGCTCTTGGGCAAGACATCGACAAATTGGACTTGGGTGGGGGCTTTGTAGACCGCCATGTGCTCGCGACACCAAGCGATGATGTCTTGCTCAGTCACCAACCCCTGATGGCTAGCGCGCAACACCACCACAGCTTTGACGGTCTCGCCCCGGTAGCTGTCACGCGCCGAGATGATGCACGCCTCTTGGATCGCCGGGTGTTTGAACATCAGCGCCTCCACCTCGGCAGGCCAGACCTTGAAGCCCGAGGCATTGATCATGCGTTTGAGACGGTCGGTGATGAAGAAGTAGCCGTCTTCGTCCACCCGCCCCAAGTCACCCGAGCGAAAGAAACGTTTGCCGTCGAGCACAAAGAACGCAGCAGCGGTGGCCTCAGGTTGCTTCCAATAGCCGTTGAACACTTCGGGGCCATGAATGACGATTTCCCCGGACTCGCCCTGCGGCAACTCTTGCAAGGTTTCGGGGTCGACGATGCGTGCATCGGTGCTCATGAACGGAATGCCCAAGCACTGCTGCTTGGGTGCGTCGGGCGGGTTGTTGTGTGAGGGTGCTGCGGTTTCGGTCAAGCCGTAGCCCTCGCTGTAACGCAAGCCGTATAAGTCATACAAGCGCTGCGCCACCGCTTGCGGCATGGCAGCGCCACCACCGCCAATATGGACCAAGCTTTTCAAATTGAATTTGTCAAAGTTGGGACTGCCCAACAAGTCAATCACCATGGTAGGAATATTGGTCCAGTGGGTGATCTGCCATTTGGAGATCAAGCGCCCAGCCAGCTCGCGGTCCCAGCGCGGCATGAGCACCAATGTCGCCCCCAGATAAATGCCCGAATGCATGACGCTGGTCATGCCGGTGATGTGAAACATCGGAACCACCAACAACCCCACGTTTTCGTGGGTGCTGCCACTCCAAATCGCCGTCGCCATGGCGTTGTGCATGATGCTGCGGTGCGGGTGCATGCAGCCCTTGGGCAAACCTGTGGTGCCACTGGTGTAGGGCAACACCGCCAAGTCATCGGGGCCAACCAGCAAGGGTCCCACTTTGTGGGCGCAAGCGAGTGCGTCTTGCCAGGTGTGGGCTTCTCCGCCATCTAATTCGGGCAGCGGGTGCTGGGTGAACAACCACGTGTGCCAAGCTTGGGGCGGCGCATCGTCGCCTGACACCTGGGTGTCAAAAGCATCGGCGAAATGCGTCACCACCAAATGCGCCAAACGCTGTGCAGAAGGCAATTGGTTGCTGGCATGGGCCAACTCAGCGGCCAAATCGGCTGTGGTGATGGCCACACGCGCATCGGGGTCGGTGATGTAGTGTTTGAGTTCTTCCGCACGGTTCATCGGGTTGACTGGCACCACCACGGCGTTGGCACGCAATATGGCGAAATGCGCAATCACCAATTGCGGGCAATTCTGCATGTTGAGCACCACCCGATCGCCCTTTTGAACCCCCAGGTGTTGCAAGTGTGCGGCCAACCGCTCGGCCTGCGCCAACAAGTCGGCATAGCGCAAGGCTTGACCCAGAAATATCAAAGCCGTTTTATCGGGGTAGCGGCGAGCGCTGATGGCCAAGTTGTCCCACAGCGAGGTGTGTGGAACAGAGATCGCATGCGGCAGGCGTGCCGGCCAAAAACGGTGGTGTGCTTTCATGCGGACAGATTAGCCTGTCCGACAAAGGGCGCCCATACGGGAAGGCCCTAGCGCTTGCTAAATTAAGCGCGACCGCGGCGGTTGATTTGACGCACCGACATCAAAGCGTCAAAAAAGCCATGCAACCAATCCAAGTCGATGGGTTTTTGCAGCAACTGCACACCATCTGGCAAGCCGCCTTTGGCTTGAACTTCTTTGGCGCTCATGCCTGTGATGGCCACGATCGCCATCGTCGAAAACAAGGCGTGCTCACTGAGTGTTTTCAAAAACTGAAACCCATCCACGTTGGGCATGCGTAAATCTGTCAGCAGCACTTGTGGTTGCAGGCTGGGCATGTCCAGCAAGGCTTCCATGGCGGATGAATACATCACGGCATCAATGGGCAAGCCCCATTTTTCAAAATTAGCTTGCAGCATGATGCGGGTGTTTTCGTCGTCCTCGACCACCAAAACACGCAGTCTGTCTTCGCCAGAAGTTGTCGAGGCAGGCGATAAGTTATGACGGCGTTGGTATTCTTGAATAGATTGCAAGGAAATGCGACGGTGTCCGCCTTGTGTTTTCCATGCACGCAAATCGTTTTTTTCGACCAATCCCTGTACAGTCCCAACCGATATTCCCAACACTTTGGCTGCATAACTCGTCCCACAGTAGCCGTCGTAAGGCTCTTTGATAGAGGTAATAGCCATGATCAATCCTTATTTGCCAAAAATGAAACTTACGTATTATTTTAAGACATTTTTTCATGTTTCGTGAATTCTAAATGGTATGAAAAATAATACTTTGACTCAAATTGATGGGGTCTTGGTCGGCCATTTCACCGATTCGCGTCGTCCCACAGGATGTACCGTGGTGCTGACGCCTGGGGGAGCCGTCGCTGGTGTTGATGTACGAGGGGCAGCGCCTGGGACACGCGAAACAGACTTGCTCTCGCCGAGCAATTGGGTACAGCATGTGCATGGCCTGGTCTTGAGTGGGGGCAGCGCTTATGGATTGGACGCTGCTTCGGGTGTCATGCAATGGCTCGAAGAACGGGGCCACGGTCTTGCCGTAGGCGCTGTACGGGTACCGATCGTCCCTGCTGCGGTGGTTTTTGATCTGCTGGTGGACGACTTTTCTCAGGGAGACTCGCGCATTCGCCCAGATGCCCAAGCGGGTTACCAAGCCTGCGTTAATGCGAGCACTGCCCCTGTTGCACAAGGCAATGTGGGGGCAGGCGCCGGAGCCACGGTGGGCAAGATGAATGGACCGGACTGCGCCATGAAAGGCGGTGTGGGCAGCGCAGCGCTCACGGTCAACGGCATCACCGTTGCGGCTCTGGTGGTCTGCAATGCGCTGGGCGATGTGGTGGACCCACTCACGGGCCAACTGCTCGCAGGTGCGCGTCGTGCCTCCGACAGCCGCGAACTGCTAGACATCCGAACAGCTCAAATCTCTGGCCATGTGATGCCCCACGTGCCGATAGGAAGCAACACCACCATTGGCGTGGTAGCCACCGACGCAGTATTGACCAAACCACAAGCGCAGCGCTTGGCACAAGTAGCCCATGATGGCTTGGCGCGCAGCATTCGCCCTGTTCACACACCGCTCGATGGCGACACCTTGTTTGCCTTGGGCACTGGCACCAGCGGCCAAGCCGCCGACATGATGTTGCTGAGCACGCTGGCCGCAGAGGTCACTGCCATGGCGGTGGTGCAGGCGGTGAAAGCCGCCACCGAACTGCGACTGGGCCAGCACTGGTGGCCCGCCATGAAACCCTGAGCGCCATGAAAAAAGGCCCAGTTCCTAAGAACTGGGCCTTCTGCGCGAATCAGCAAAAGATTACTTCAATGCCTTGAAGCGCACACGCTTGGGCTTGGCACCCTCTTCACCGAGTCGCTTCTTCTTGTCGGCTTCGTACTCTTGGTAGTTGCCGTCAAAGAACACCCACTGGCTATCGCCTTCAGCAGCCAAGATATGGGTGGCAATGCGATCCAGGAACCAGCGGTCGTGGCTGATCACCATCACCGAACCAGCAAACTCCAGCAGCGCATCTTCCAGCGCACGCAAAGTCTCCACGTCCAAGTCGTTCGAAGGCTCGTCCAGCAGCAACACGTTGCCGCCCTCGATCAAGGTCTTGGCCAAGTGCAAACGACCGCGCTCGCCCCCTGACAACATGCCCACTTTCTTTTGCTGGTCACCCCCGTTGAAGTTGAAGCGACCGCAGTAAGCGCGGCTGGGCATCTGGAACTTGCCCACGGTCAAGATGTCCAAGCCCCCCGAGATGTCTTCCCACACGGTTTTGTCGTCGTTCAAGTCATCACGCGTCTGGTCCACAAAGGCCATCTTCACGGTTTGACCCACTTTGACTTCGCCACTGTCAGGCTTTTCTTTGCCCGCAATCAGCTTGAACAAGGTCGACTTACCGGCCCCGTTGGGACCAATGATGCCCACGATGGCACCCGCTGGTACTTGGAAGCTCAAGTTGTCGATCAACACACGGTCGCCAAAGGACTTGCTGACGTTCTTGAACTCGAACACCTCATTGCCCAAACGTTCGGCCACCGGAATGAAAATTTCCTGTGTCTCGTTGCGTTTTTGGTATTCGTAGTCGGACAGCTCTTCAAAGCGCGCCAAACGTGCCTTGCTCTTGGCTTGACGCCCTTTGGGGTTTTGGCGCGACCACTCCAACTCTTTCTTCATCGCTTTGGCACGCGCATCTTCGGTCCGGTTTTCTTGCGCCAAACGGGCTTCTTTTTGCTCCAACCATGTGGAGTAATTGCCTTTGTAGGGAATGCCATGACCACGGTCGAGTTCCAAAATCCACTCGGCGGCGTTGTCCAAGAAATAGCGGTCGTGGGTGATGGCCACCACGGTGCCGGGGAAACGGGCCAAAAACTGCTCCAACCAATCCACCGACTCGGCGTCCAAGTGGTTGGTGGGTTCGTCCAACAGCAGCATGTCGGGCTTGGACAGCAACAAGCGGCACAAAGCCACGCGACGCTTTTCACCGCCCGACAGCTTGCCAATGATGGCGTCCCATGGGGGCAAACGCAACGCATCAGCCGCGATGTCCAACAAATGGTCTGAGCCGTCCCCCGCACCCGAGGCAGCGATGATGGCTTCGAGTTTGGCTTGTTCAGCGGCCAAAGCGTCAAAGTCGGCGTCTTCTTCCGCGTAGGCGGCGTACACCTCCTCCAGACGTGCCTGGGCTTCTTTGACTTCGCCCATGCCGCTCTCGACCGATTGACGCACGGTGTGCTCAGGATCGAGTTGCGGCTCTTGTGGCAGGTATCCAATTTTCAAGCCGGCCATCGGGATGGCTTCGCCTTCGATTTCCGTGTCGATACCGGCCATGATTTTCAGCAGGGTCGACTTGCCCGAGCCGTTCAAACCCAGCACGCCAATCTTGGCACCCGGGAAGAAGCTGAGGGAAATGTCTTTCAAAATCTGACGCTTGGGCGGCACGATCTTGCCGACACGGTTCATAGAGAAAACGTACTGAGCCATGTGTTGTTCTTTCGGGGGGTCGCAATTGCAATAAAGGCGTGATTATCCCCGCACTCCCGATCCGTGCCACAATAGAGCTGTTGTCGCCGCCAGTTGCCACAACATCAGCACTTCTGCTGGAGCCTGCTCCAAACACCTCTGTTTGTGATCTCAAATGCTCACCTTGTAAATATTGCCGACCTTTGACTGGGTGGCCTTCGGGCCAAGCGGGTTGGTGTCATGCGCTGACATAAGCGCTCCATCATGAACTTTGAAGAATTGAATTTGGCTCCGGCCATCCTGAAAGCCGTAGTCGAACAGGGCTACGAAACCCCCACCCCCATCCAAGCCCAGGCCATTCCAGCCGTGCTCGCAGGCCACGACCTGTTGGCAGGGGCCCAAACCGGCACTGGCAAAACTGCCGCCTTCACCTTGCCCATGCTGCACAAGCTCACCATGAGCCGCAGCACGGAGAACAAGTTTGGCGTCTACGGTGTGCGTGCCTTGGTGCTCACCCCCACGCGAGAGCTGGCAGCGCAGGTGGAAGAGTCCATCCGCACCTACGGCAAATACTTGCAGCTCACCTCCACCGTCATCTTTGGCGGCGTGGGCATGAACCCACAAGTCGCACGAATCAAAAAAGGGGTGGACATTTTGGTGGCCACACCTGGTCGTTTGCTTGACTTGCAGCAGCAAGGCATGTTGGACCTGTCCACCGTGCAGATGTTGGTCCTCGATGAGGCCGACCGCATGCTCGACATGGGCTTTATCCATGACGTGAAAAAAATCTTGGCCCTGGTGCCCAAAGACAAACAGAGCTTGTTGTTCTCGGCCACTTTCAGCGACGAAATTCGTGAACTGGCCAATGGCTTGCTCAAGAACCCACAAAGCATTCAGGTCACGCCCAGCAACACCACGGTGCAACGCATCACGCAAGTGGTACACCCAGTGGGTCGTGGCAAGAAAAAGGCCTTGCTGGCGCACATCATCAACGAACACAACTGGAGCCAGGTGCTGGTGTTCACACGCACCAAATTTGGCGCCAACAACGTGGCCGAGTTTTTGACCAAAAACGGCATCAGCGCCATGGCGCTGCATGGCAACAAGAGTCAGACTGCACGCACCCAGGCCCTGGCAGGTTTCAAAAGCGGTGACATCCGTGCTTTGGTGGCCACCGACATTGCCGCACGCGGCATCGACATCGACGAGTTGCCACACGTGGTGAACTACGAAATCCCCAACATCAGCGAAGACTATGTGCACCGCATTGGCCGTACCGGTCGTGCAGGTTCGAGTGGCGAAGCCGTGAGCCTGGTGTCCTTGGACGAAGAAGGCTTCATGAAAGACATTGAGCACTTCACCAAGCAACAAGTACCGGTTGTGATGGTCGAAGGTTTCGGGCCCGAGCCCGATGAAAAAGCCGAACCCATCGCCATGGGTCGTCAAACTCTGTGGGGTGGTTTGGGCAAACCCCCAGGCCGAGATGTGATGGCAGCCGCGGCCAAAGCAGCGCGCAATGAAATGATGCAACGCATCCGTGACACCAAAGGCGCGTCAGGCGGTGGTGGTGGTGGACGCGGTGGTCGTGGCCCAGCACCTCGCGGTGAAGGCGGCGACAGCGAAGGCCGTGCCCCACGCCCCAATGGCCATGTGAGCCGCGACCGTAACGGCGACCGCCCACCACGTGACGGCAACCGTCCACAAGGTCAAGGCCCACGCCCAGCACGCCAGTTTGACAACCGAGGTCCGCGCCAAGACGCACCACGCGCGCCGCGTGACCTAGAGCCACGCATGCCGCGTGACAACGAGGCACGTGCACCGCGTCGCGATGACGACGACTTCCAGCCCCGCGCCAACGCGCATTTGGGCACCCAAAGCGGTGTCAATGCCTTTGGCCACAAAACCCAAGGCGGCGGTCAACGCCAGCCCGACCCCACACGCACCAGCGTTGACCTCATGACCGAGCGCAAGCGCGGTGGCGGCGGCTTTGGTGGCGGCGGTGGCCGACGCAATGGTGGTGGTGGCGGTGGGGGTGGTCGCAGTGGCGGTGGTGGCGGCCGTTCAGGCGGTGGTGGCTACGGTGGTGGTGGCGGTTACGCACGCTAACCCCTGTGCACTCTGCAACCAAAAGCCCGCTGACGCGGGCTTTTTGCTGGGGCTCGTCACACCGTCAAGACTGACACTCTGGCACAGGCGTCAACAAGGGCTGCTTTTGATAGAAGGCCTTCAAGTTAGCCATCGCCAAATCGGCCATGGCGCGTCGTGTTTCTTGGGTGCCACTGGCCATGTGCGGCGTCAGCACCACATTGGGCAAGGTGCGCAACTCCGACGGAACCTTGGGCTCGTCCCAAAACACATCCAGACCAGCGCCCGCAATGGCCTTGTCCTTCAATGCCTGAATCAACACCGGTTGATCTACCACCGAGCCACGCGCCACGTTGATCAAATAACCCGTAGGACCCAAGGCCTGCAACACACTCGCACCGATCAAGTTTTTTGTGTGCTCACCGCCGGGCACAGCCACCACCAAAAAGTCAACCTCGGCGGCCAAAGCAGTGGCTGTTAAATAAAAGGGGTAGGTCAAATCAAGCTTGGCTTCTCGTCCGGTGTAGGACACCGTCATGTCAAAAGCCTCGGCCCGTTTGGCAATGGCGCGGCCAATGCGGCCCATACCCACCAATCCAAGGCGCGCGCCAGAAACTTTGCGCGTCAAAGGAAAGGGCTCATTCACCCAATCGCCGTTGCGCAAAAAACGATCGGCTTGTGGAATGCGACGCCCAATCGACAACATGAGCCCCAACGCCAAGTCAGCCACATCGTCGGTCAGCACCCCTGGCGTATGCGTCACCACAATGCCGCGCTCTTTGGCCGCTTCCACATCAATGCCGTCATAACCCACGCCAAATACGGAAATGATCTTCACGCCGGGCAACATCGACAACAACTTTCGATCCACCTTCGCATCGCCACCGCCCACCAGGGCCGTGACGCGTGACAGTGCGCCCGGGTCATTGATGTGGGCACGGTCGTGCACCACATAGTCTTTTTGCAGGTCGTTCATCATGAACACGGGCAAATTGGAGACTTGCATGATTTCTTGAGTCATGGTCTGAGCTTTCCATCTATCTTGTAATAAGCCTGACTTTACCCTTTGACACAGTCCCTACGGCACTCCACTAACATCGGTGACCATGACATCTCCCATGCCCCCCCTTGAAGGCACGCCCTCCCTGGAGGTCACCGGCGCAGTCGCCACCCTCACACTGCGTCGACCGTCCCAGCGCAACAGCTTGACCGACGAAGACCTGCACATGTTGATGACGCATTTCGACGCCATCAACCACAACCCAGCCATCCAGGTCGTGGTCCTGCAAGCCAGCACCCACGGTCAAGACAAGCCCGTCTTCAGCGCAGGCTACAACGTGGGCGGCTTTGACAACGACGTCATGGCGCCCTTGTTTTTTGAAAAGATTCCCGAAGCCCTTGAGCGTTTGCGCCCCATCACCATTTGCGCACTCAACGGCAGCGTATACGGAGGCGCCACCGACCTGGTGCTGGCCTGCGACCTGCGCGTGGGCTTGTGCGGCATGAGTTGGCGCATGCCGGCTTGTGCACTCGGGCTGCACTACTACCCCAGCGGGCTGCGGCGTTATGTGAGTCGCTTTGGTTTGAACGCCAGCAAGCGTGCCTTCTTGCTCGGACAGTCCTTGCGCTTTGAAGACCTGAAGGCGCTGGGCCTGTTTGAAACTTTGGCTGAGGCAGACCAACTTGACAGTGCGGTAACGCAACTGGTCCACACGCTCACTCGCATGGCACCTTTGGCTTTGCAAGCCACCAAACAAAGTTTGAACGAAGTGGCTGCTGGCCTGTATTGCGAACCCGTGCTCAAAGAGCGGGCTCGCCAATCGGTGCACAGCAGTGACTTTTCCGAAGGCCGTGCTGCGTTCGCTGAGCGCCGCCCTCCAGTTTTCACAGGCCGTTGAAGGAGCGCCCATGACAACACCCACCGACACCTTGCAACAGTGGTTAGACCAAGAAGCTCTTGTGCGCAGCCTGATGCTGCCCCATGGCGTCACGCCGTTGGACGATGTGCGGCCACGCACGGGCTTAGAGCTGATTCAAGGCATGCTGCAAGGCCACACTCGGCCCGCCCCGTTTTCCAAGCTGCTGGATTTTTGGCTGGTCGAAGCCAGTGCAGGCCACGTCGCATTTCAAGGCGCGCCACATGCCGAATTTTTCAACCCCATGGGCACCGTGCATGGCGGCTGGTTTGCCACCCTGCTCGACTCTGCCATGGGCTGCGCGGTGCACACCCTGCTACCTGCTGGCCGTGGCTACACCACCTCGGGCCTGACCGTGAACTTGGTCAAAGCCCTCACGCCCAAAGTGCAGCGCGTGCGCGCCATTGGCAATGTGCTGCACAGCGGGCGTCAGATGGCCTCAGCCGAGGCCAGCTTGCTGGGCCCCGACGGCACGCTCTACGCCCATGCCACCACCACCTGTTTGATTTTTGACTTACCAGGACCCTCCCAACCATGAGACTCTTACACACCATGCTGCGCGTGGGCGACATGCAACGCTCGATTGACTTTTACACCCAAGCCATGGGCATGCAGTTGCTGCGCACCACCCAACGCCCAGACCAACATTACGACCTCGCCTTTGTAGGCTACGGTGGCAACCCCGACCAAGCTGAAATTGAGTTGACCTACAACTACGGCGTCACGTCTTACGACTTGGGCACCGCCTACGGCCACATTGCGATTGGCGTGTCGGACATCCGCGCCACCTGCGACAAGATCCGCCAAGCCGGCGGCACCATCACACGCGAACCAGGTGCCGTCAAAGGCGGCAACACCATGATTGCCTTTGTGCAAGACCCCGATGGCTACAAGATTGAGCTGATCGAACGCGCAGAAGCGTAAGGGGCTTAAACCACCACAGTGGACATGAAAAAAGGGCCTTGCGGCCCTTTTTTCGTTGGTGCGATGCGTTGACCGCGATCAAGCCTTTTTGGCGTAAGCCGAGCACCAGCCTTTGCCAGCGACTTGCTTGCCCGCAAACAGCGGGCAGCCACCGGCGGCCGCACCGGCTGCACCTTGGAACAGTGCGCAGTTGCTGCACATCTGACCTGCGGCGTACTTAGGCTGTTTGGCTTTGTCGACCTTGGTCGCATCGGCCTTGTATCCCAATGCGGTGGCTTGGGCGTCAGACTCAGCGACCATGGCTTGCGCTTGGGCGGCAGAGGCAAATGCAGCCACGCTGGTCGCGGCCACGGTTTGCAACATGAAAACACGGCGGTTGGTGGGGGTCTTGAATGCGTTGTTCATAGAGATCTTCGAATAGATAACCAGAAGATGCTGGCGTGCGCTATCTTAGCGGCTGGCATCGCGGCTTGCCATGGCTTTAGATCAACCCCGTCGCTTCAACAGCACTTCGGCCTGGGCCAACGCATCCAGCGTGTCGACATCCAACACACAGCCGGGGTCCGACAGCTCCAATCGCCAAGCACCGCGTTGGGCCACCACAGAACGCGCACCTTCGTCGCCTTGTAGAGCACGCAAAGCCGCTCCACAGCTGGCATCAAAACCTACCGGGTGTCCCTTCTTATCTTGATAAAAAGGCACCACCACCGGATGCTGCTTCAGTGCCTGCGCCACCACCAGCAGCGTGGCAGGTAAAACCAAGGGCAAGTCAGCAGGCAAGATCAACCAGCCCTGTGCATCGGCTGTGGCTGCCACCCCACAAGCAATGCTGTCGCCCATGCCGGGTTGCGCCAAATGCTGGGTGTGTTCGCGCTCTACGATGTGCCAGGGCAAGCCGCTGGCTTGCACGCTGCGCAACACGTGGTCACGCACCCGCTGCCCTGCCAGCGGTGCATCAAGCTTGTCCACTTGAGCGCCAGAGGCCTTGAAGCGCTCCCCCCGCCCTGCGGCGAGGATGAGCACCACCACCGACGCGGCCTGGTCACTCAAATGCTGCACAAGGTCTCGGTGGGGGCTGCGGCGCTGGCCTGTGCATGGGCCACGTTTTTTACCTGCACAATTTCGGCCACGATGGACACGGCAATTTCGGCCGGGGTTTGCGCACCAATCGCCAAACCCACTGGCCCATGCAACCGCGCCAGGGCCTCAGGAGACAAGTCAAAGTGCTCGGCCAAGCGCTTCTTGCGGGCCTCTTGGTTGCGGCGCGATCCCAGGGCGCCGATGTAGAAAGCGTTCGAGTTCAAGGCCTCCATCAAGGCCATGTCGTCAAGCTTGGGGTCGTGGGTGAGCGCCACGATGGCGGTGTGCGCATCGGGCACCAACTGCTGCACCACATCGTCGGGCATGCCCAGCACACGGGTCACGCCCTCAATGCCGAGCGTGGCTGCGTACTCTTCGCGTGGGTCACAGACCAACACCTCAAAGTCGAGCAAGCTGGCCATCTGCGCCACGGCTTGGCTGAGTTGCCCGGCACCAATCAACAGCAAGCGCCAGCGCGGACCAAACAAGGTGGTCAAACTGCTGCCGTCAAACTGCAAAGTGTCGGTGCGCTGCGCGTCACGCAGCGTCACCTGACCCGTGGCCAAGGTCACGGTGCGCGCCACCAGCTGGTGGGCCGCTGTGCGTGCCAGCACGTCTTGAATCCATTGCACATCGGTGATGGGCTCTTGCACCAAACGCAAGGTGCCACCACAGGGCAGGCCAAAGCGTGCGGCCTCTTCTTTGCTCACACCGTAAGCCACCATCGACGGGTGCGACAAGCTGTCGTACTCACCGGCCTTGATGCGGGCGATCAAATCGTCTTCCACACATCCGCCCGACACCGAGCCACTCACCACCCCATCGTCACGCACGGCCAACAAGGCGCCGGGAGGACGCGGGGCACTGCCCCAGGTCTCTACCACCGTGACCAGGGTCACACGTCGACCCGCTTGTCGCCAAGCGAGCACATCACTCAACACGCGTAAGTCCAAACTTTCCATGGCAGTCTCATTTCTCTGAGTCAAATTCATCAACAGGGCCAGAGCATAAGCCGCTTGGGTAGGATGCGCAGTGGGCCTTGCCCTCACCTAGACCTTTGAGCTGTCACCTATGAAACAAATCGCCGACCTTCGCAAAAGCTATGAACGTGCCGAACTCAACGAATCGGCCTCTGCCGCCGACCCGATGCAGCAGTTTGACCTTTGGCTCAAAGAGGCCATTCAATCGGAAATCCCCGAACCCAACGCCATGACCTTGGCCACCGTGGGCGGGGACTTGCGCCCCAGCACACGCGTGGTGTTGATCAAAGGCTACGACGCGCGCGGCATTGTGTGGTTCACCAACTACCAAAGCCGCAAAGGCCAGCAACTCGCGGGCAACCCCTTTGCGGCCCTGCAATTCCATTGGGTCGAGTTGGAACGCGTGGTGCGCATCGAGGGCCGAGTGGAAAAAGTCAGCGACACCGAGAGCGACACCTACTTTCACAGCCGCCCGCTCGACTCACGCCTTGGTGCCTGGGCCAGCCCGCAAAGCCAGGTGATTGACGGACGCGGCACGCTGGTGGCCAATGCCGCCAAGTACGGCGCGCAGTTTTTGCTGCAACCGCCCCGCCCGCCGCACTGGGGGGGCTACCGCTTGGTGCCCGACCAGTGGGAGTTTTGGCAGGGGCGCAAAAGCCGCTTGCATGACCGCCTGCGCTACCGGCTCAACCCAGCCGCTAGCGTACCCAGCAGCAACTCAGCCAGCTGGGTGCGCGAGCGTTTGGCCCCTTAAAAACTGGCCTGTAAGCCCAGCTTCACACTGCGCCCGGCCAAAGGCGGGGCGTTGCTGCCCATGGTCTGCGTGAGCACCGAGGTGGACGAATACGCCAGTTGGTTGGTGAGGTTGTCGAGCTTGGCAAATAGCAACCAGCGCGTGCCTGCACTGCGGGTTTGGTAGTTCAGCCCCGCGTTCCACAAGGTGTAGCCTGCGGTGGTGACATCGCCCGCCTGCGGCACGAGGTGTTGGGCGGCTGCATGTGTGAACCCAAAGCGCGCGCTCCATGCTTGGTCCGTCCACACCCAGTCAGCCCCCACCCGCATGGGCGCGATGCGCGGCAGGGGTCGGTTGTGCGTCAAGTCATCGGCACGTACAAAGTCGGCACGCAGGGCCAAATCCATCGCACCCCGGGTGGCATCGGAGCTCCACAAGGCTTGGCTGCCCCCCACCATGCGCAGCGTGGCGCTGGACTCCATCCCCACCAGACGCGCACGCACCCCTTCAAAGGCATAGATAGGCAAGTCGTATGTGTCATCGTTGCTGCCCGTCGATTGCAGCGACAGGTAATTGGCAAAGTGCGACACAAACCCCGTCACCGAGGCTTTGTGCGGCCCGTTCTTCCACTCGCCGCCGAGATCCCATTGCGTCGCCCGCTCCATGGCGTTGTTGGCGTTGCCCATCTCAAACGTGCCGGTTGCCGCATGCGGGCCGTTGGCAAACAGCTCGTAGTCTTTGGGCGCGCGCTGGCTCCAACTCAGATGGCTGCTGAGTTGCCAACCGTTTTGCGCTTCACCCTGGCGCAGATTGCGCATGCCGCCTACCGCCACACTGAACGGGCTGAAGCCTTTGTCCACCCCCGTGTCTTGGTTGCGTACCGTCACCGATTCGGCGCGTGCCCCCGCACTGAGCTGGCCCCAACCCGTGGTCAACACTTGGTGGGTGAACACCGCGTTACTCACGGTGCGGCTGGGCGGCACAAAGGCCTCGTCACCCTGCACGGTCAACTGGTTGCCTTCGCGCTGCACACCCACCACGCCTTGCAACTGCATGCCGTTGGCCCAGCGTTGGGCATAGGGTGTGGCCTCTAGGCGCAGCTCGTGCCCGGCATTGTCAAAGCGCGTTCCGGTGTCAGAACCCGGGTATTCGGTGTGGCTGTAGCTCGTGTGGCCCCATTGAAACTTCAGCGCTTGCAGCAGGCCTGCCGCATCACGCCACTGCCCCTCCATCACCTGGTGGCGGCGCAGCATGCCAATGGTCACATCCGACTCGGCCACGGTGCCGTAGGTGCTGCGGTACTCACTGGCCGACAGCCCCAAATACCCACGGTCAAACAACAAGGTGCCGCCAATGGCCGAGCCTTGCGCGTCGCTGGCCGAGTTGCACACCCGCCGCTGCGTGGTGGTCACGCCGTTGACGGTGCAGTCCATGACCTTTGGCACCGACAGGTTGCGTGTGCTGCGGTCAAACGCATCCACGTGCAGCACCCAGCGGTCGTTGCCCGTCTCGACCATAGCCCCCGTGCTGCGCTCTTGCGCGGCACCGCCTGCGCGCAACTCAACCTTGCCCAACGTGCCCCCCTTGGCATCGAAGCTGCGCTCACGGGCAATGCGGTTGTCGATCACGTTGACCACACCACCGATGGCACTGCCGCCATACAGCAAGGTGGCGGGGCCACGCAGCACCTCGATGCGCTCGGTGGTGAGAGGGTCCAGCGGAACGGCATGGTCAAAGCTCAAGCCCGACACGTCCATGTTCGCGCCACTGTTTTGCAAAATGCGAATGCGGTCCCCGTCCAAGCCCCGAATCACAGGTCGGCCCACATTGGGGCCGAACGAGCTGTTGGCAATGCCCGGCAAGTTGTCCAGCGTTTCGCCCAAGGTGCTGCCTTGTCGTTGCGCCAACGCCGAGCCTGAGAGCTGTTGTGCGGGCACAGACACGCTGGCGTCATTGAGGGGTTGCGCGGTGATGGTGACCTCTTGTAGTTGTGTGGTGAGGGGGTCGGCTACCGAGCCCTCTGATTGCGCCCAAGCCATGGACAAGCTGCCGCAAGCAGCCGCAGCGACAAAGCTGCGTTGAAAAAACAAACTCATGTGTATATCCCACTGAAAAGAATTGACTACATGGGTGACCTGATACCACCCAAACAAAGAAACGAGTCAGTTCAAAACAGCGGGGGCGCGCGGGCCGAGAAAAAACGCGCGTGCAACCCAAAGCGCTCACGCAGCCGCCAGCGCAGCCATGCCGTGGGCACAGCGAATGCCAACACGCAAGACCACGCAAGGCCTAGCGCGTCGTGACACAACTGGTCGTAGAGCTGGCAATCGACCGTGGTTTTGTGTTCACCAAACACCCAGCCCCAAGGTGCTGGTGTGGCCGCAGGGGGCACGGCAGCTTCGTCTTGGCTGCCCTCGGCCATGGCCTGCGCATGGCTTGTGCCCAGACTGGGAGCATGCACAAAGCGGTGTGCCAGGCCCAACGATTGCGCCAACAGCACGAGCAAGGCCAAGACCAACAGGCCTTGACGTACACCCGCCTGCAAGCGCCAACGTTCAAGCATCGCGCACCTTGTCGGTGAAGGTGTGCAAAAACTTCTGCACCTTGGGTGCCACCACAAAGGCGCAATAGCCTTGGTTGGGGTGGTTGGCAAAGTAGTCCTGGTGGTAGTCCTCGGCCTGCGAGTAATTGCTCAGCGGCAGCACCTCGGTCACCACACGCCCTGACAGGTGCTGGTTGACTTCCTCCACCACCTGCTGCGCCACCACACGGTCCGCCTCGTCATGAAAATAAATCCCGCTTCGGTATTGCGTGCCCACGTCGTTGCCTTGGCGATTCAAGGTGGTGGGGTCGTGGATGACAAAGAAAATTTCCAGCAACTCACGCAAGCTGATCTGGCTAGGGTCATAGCTGATTTGCACCACCTCGTTGTGACCCGTGTTGCCGGTACACACTTGCTCATAGCTCGGTTTCACCACGTGGCCATTGCAGTAGCCCGAGGTCACAGACAACACCCCTTTGACGCGCACAAACACTGCCTCGGTACACCAAAAGCAGCCGCCACCCAAGGTGATGGCATGGGTTGAAGGTGAAGACTGGGGTGATGCAGAAAGGGCGTTCATGGGCGTCATCATATGATGCCCAGCCATGGACACCCTGCTCGCCCTCAAACCCCTCTTGACCGCCTTGGTCTTGCCGACGGCCAGCGGCCTATTGCTGATGGCGCTGGTGCTGCTATGGGTTTGGCGACGCCACGCGCACAAACGCCCATCCTCTGTGCATCTGCCTGTGGCGGGCGGCTTGCTGGTGTGCGCAGGTCTGTGGTTGCTGAGCTGCCCGGCGGTGGCCTTGTGGCTGTCCTTGCACCTGCTGCCACAAGTCAAGCCCACCACGCCCGAGGCTTTGCTGCGTCACAAAGTACAAGCCATTGTGGTGTTGGGTGGCGGCGTAGAGCAACACGCGCCCGAGTACGAGGGCCCCAACCTGCCGCCGGACAGCATGGCCCGCTTGCTCTATGGCATGCACTTGGCACAAACCACCCACTTGCCGCTGGGCTATACCGGTGGTGTGGGTTGGGCAGGCGCGCCCGATCAGACACCCGAGGCACAGGTGGCCGCTCATGTGCTGGCCCGCCTGCACGGCCCGGCGCTGCGCTGGCAAGAAAGCCTGTCGCGTGACACGCGTGAAAACGCACAGCTCACCGCTGCGCTGCTGCGACAAGATGGCGTCCAACGCATTGCGTTGGTCACCCACGCCTGGCACATGCCACGCAGCGTGCGGCAATTTGAAGCCGCAGGGCTTGATGTCACACCTGCCCCCATGGGCTATGTGCACAGCGACTTGCAGCCCTTGCTGCAATGGTTGCCCAATGCGTTCGCGCTGCGCGACAGCAGCTGGATCTTGCGCGAATGGCTGGGCTTGCGGCTGACGTGATGCGCCCCTCGCTGGGTCATCGACTGGGTCATAGCCTGAGTAACAAACAGGTAAAGTAACAACCACTTTTAGCCGACTTGCGGTACATTAATAACCGACAAGTCATTAGCCGCATGTCCCCTTCTGTCCTCACCCTTACCCACACATCAGAGCCCGTTCAAAAGCGAGAACGGCGCAAGCAAGCACGCCCTGGCGAGCTGCTCGATGCAGCCTTGGCCTTGTTCGTTGAAAAAGGGTTTGCTGCCACTCGGGTGGAAGAAGTCGCGTCTCACGCCGGGGTGTCCAAAGGCACTTTGTTTTTGTACTTTCCCACCAAAGAAGATCTGTTCAAGGCGGTGATTCGCGAAAACATCGCCCACTTCTTTCCCACCTGGAACGAAGAATTCAAAACCTTCACCGGCACCAGTGCCGAGATGCTGCGCTATGCCATGCAAGCGTGGTGGCACAAGATTGGCAACACCCCGGCCAGTGGCATCGCCAAATTGGTGATGAGTGAAGCACTCAACTTCCCTGACATCGCAGCGTTCTACCAAGAAGAAGTCATTCGCCCAGGCAAGGCACTGATTCGCCAGATTTTGGAGCGCGGTGTCGCGAGCGGTGAATTTCGCCCCATCAACCCGGACCAAGCGGTCTACACCGTCATCGCCCCCATGATTTTTTTGATGATGTGGAAGCACTCGATGGGTGCTTGTGCCACCTGCGCCGACATCATCGATCCAGAAACCTTTATCCATTTGCAAGTCGACGTGTTGTTACACGGCATGACCTCACCAACATACACACCATGAACATCAAACCGCGCTGGATCGTGATGACTTTGCTTGTGCTGGCGCTGGCCGCAGGTGTATGGCGTGCACTCTCGGCACGCCATCAACAACAGGCGGCGGCGCAAGCCCAGGCACCGGCCATCACCCAAATTGAGTTGGCCCAAAGTGATGTGTGGGTGGCTGAGCCACGGCTGATCACCCGTAGCTTGGCCGTCTCAGGCACCGTCAAGGCCTTGAACTACGCCGTCATCAAAGCGCGCGTGGCCGGCGAACTCAAAGAATTCAGCGTACGCGAAGGCGATGTGGTCAAAGCCGGTCAAGTACTGGCGCGCATCGACCCCACCGAGTACCAACGCCGTTGGCTGCAAGCCAATGAACAAGCCCGCGCCGCCAAAGCGCAAATGGAAATTGCGCAGCGTCAGTGGGACACCAACCAAGCCTTGGTCGACCAGGGCTTCATTGCCAAAACAGCGCTCGACAACTCCCTGGCCTCGTACCAAGGCGCGATAGCCACCCACCAAGCCGCCACCGCAGGTGCCGACGTGGCACGCAAGGCGCTGGATGACGCCGTGTTGTACGCCCCATTTGCCGGTGTGGTGGTCTTGCGTGCAGCCCAAGCGGGTGAGCGGGTGAGCGTTGACGCCAAGGTGTTGGAACTGGTGGATTTGAGCCAACTCGAAGTCGAGGTGCCGCTCAGCCCCAGCGACTCGGTCGATGTGCACATCGGTCAAGTGGCCAAGCTGCAGGTTGAAGACCGTGACGACACCGTCACAGCCACCGTCAAACGCATCAGCCCCAGTGCACAAGTGGGCAGTCGCAGCGTCTTGGCCTACCTCTCCATTGACCAGCCCCAAGGCTTGCGCCACGGCTTGTTTGCCAAAGGCCTGTTGGGCCTGCAACAAAGCCAAGTGCTGGCCATCCCCTTGTCAGCGGTGCGTACCGACCGTGCGCGTCCCTACGTGCAAGTGCTGGAGACGGTGAACCAACAACTGCGCGTCGCACACCAAATGGTCAACTTGGGGCTACACGGCACAGACGCGCGCAGCGCCAGCACCGAAACCTGGGTCGGCGTGGAGGGTCTGCCCACCGGCAGCACCGTGCTCAAAGGTCATGTGGGCACACTGCGCGAGGGGTTGGCGGTGAAGTTCACCTCCCAAGCGGCGACGTCAGCCACAGCGGCCAGCAGCGCACGCTCAACACAGTAAGCACGGCATGTGGTTCACCCAAGTCAGTTTGAAAAATCCGGTCTTCGCGACCATGCTCATGCTCGCCTTTGTGGTGCTGGGCTTGTTCTCGTACCAGCGGCTGCAAATCGACCAATTCCCCAATGTCGACTTTCCGGTGGTGGTGATCACCACAGAATATCCCGGTGCCTCGCCCGAGATTGTGGAGAGTGAAGTCAGCAAGAAGATCGAGGAAGGTGTCAACTCGATCGCTGGCATCAGCACGCTGACCTCGCGCAGTTACGAAGGCATGTCCGTGGTGGTGGTGGAGTTTCAACTGCACATCGATGGCCGCAAAGGGGCTGACGATGTCCGCGAAAAAGTAGCCAGCATTCGCCCCACCCTGCGCACCGACGTGAAAGAGCCCAAGGTCTTACGCTTTGACCCGGCCAGCCGGGCCATCTGGTCGCTGGCCGTGTTGCCCGCCAAGACCGCATCCGGCAACAACGCCGAAGCCTCCACCTCGGCTGTGGAGCTGACCAACTGGGCCGACCAAGTGCTCAAGAAGCGCCTAGAGAATGTGCGCGGCGTGGGCGCAGTGAACTTGGTGGGTGGCACCAAGCGCGAGATCAACCTCTACCTCAACCCGCAGGCCATGGAGTCACTGGGCGTCAGCGCCGATCAGGTGGTGAACGCGGTGCGCACCGACAGCCAAGACCTGCCCGTGGGCTCGCTGCGGTCCTTGCAACAAGACCGCGTCATCCAAGTGCAGGGACGCATGCTGCGCCCTGAGGACTTTGGCCAAATCATCGTGGCGCGGCGTGGCACCACCCCCATTCGCTTGTCGCAGGTGGCGCGTGTCAAAGATGGGGCACAAGAGGTGGAAAGCTTGGCGCTGTACAACGGTCAACGCACCCTGCTCATGACGGTGCAAAAGGCCCAAGACGAAAACACCATTGATGTGATCGATGGCCTGAACAAAACCATCCAAGAGATGCAAAGCTTGCTCCCACCCGGCGTGAGTCTGCAACCGGTGCAAGACAGCGCACGCCCAATTCGCGTGGCGGTCAACAACGTGCGCGAAACCCTGCTGGAAGGCGCGCTGCTGACCGTGCTGATCGTGTTCTTGTTTTTGAACTCCTGGCGCTCCACCGTCATCACGGGCTTGACCTTGCCGATTGCCATCATTGGCACGTTCCTGTTCATGTACATGCTGGGCTTCACCGTCAACATGATCACCCTGATGGCCTTGTCGCTGTGTGTGGGCTTGCTGATTGACGACGCCATCGTGGTGCGCGAGAACATCGTGCGCCATGTGCAAATGGGCAAAACGCCCTACCAAGCCGCCATGGACGGCACCCAAGAAATTGGCTTGGCGGTGCTGGCCACCACCTTGTCCATCGTGGCGGTGTTTTTGCCAATTGGCTTCATGGGCGGCATTGTCGGCAAGTTCTTTCACCAGTTCGGTCTGACCATCGTGGCGGCGGTGCTGATCTCGATGTTCGTGAGCTTCACGCTCGACCCCATGCTGTCGTCCATCTGGCACGACCCCAGCATCCATGCCCACGGGCAACATGGCAGCGCCAACTTCTACGACCGAACCTTGGGTCGCGTGACCGCCTGGTTCGAACGCAGCACCGACCGCTTGGGTGGGTTCTACCAACGCATTTTGCGTTGGTCGCTGGGTCATCGGCGAGCCACGGTTGGCTTGGCCGTCTTGACGTTTGTGGTCAGCATCTTCATGGTGCCGCTGCTGGGTACCGAGTTTGTGCCCAAGGCCGACTACTCCGAAACCTATGTGAACTTTTACACGCCCGTGGGATCGTCGCTGGAGGCCACCGAGGCCAAAGCGCAGCAAGTCGAAGCCATCATTCGCGAGTTTCCTGAAGTGCGCTACACCTTGGCCACCCTCAACACCGGGGTGGCCAACGGAAAAATTTACGCCAGCTTGTATGTGCGTTTGGTAGACCGTCATTTGCGCCAGCGCAATGTGGACGACATGTCCGCTGTGCTGCGCCGTCGCTTGCAACAAGTGCCTGGCATCACCGTGACCCATGCAGGCTTGCTCGACACCATGGGCGGCAACAAGCAAATCGAGTTTTCTTTGCTGGGCACCGACCTGCACGAGCTCGAACGCCTGAGCCAACAGGTGATGGACGCCGTGCGCCCCATTCCAGGCTTGGTCGATTTGGACTCCAGTCTCAAACCCGACAAGCCCACCATCGAAGTCAATGTGCAACGCGAAGCGGCCAGTGACCTAGGGCTGACCCTGGGCAGCATAGGCAGCCAATTGCGCACTTTGGTGGCGGGGCAAACCGTGACCAACTGGCGCGCTGACGATGACCAAACCTACGACGTCAACGTGCGTCTGGCGCCTTCCGCCCGCGTCACACCGCAAGACTTGCAACGTCTGCCGTTCACCGTGGGCAGCGCCGCCGATGGCAGCCCCCGCGTGGCACGCTTGAACCAAGTGGCACAGGTGTACGAGGGCACAGGCCCCAACCAAATCAACCGCCGCGACCTCAAGCGCGAAGTTGCCATCAACGCCAACGCTTACAACCGCTCCTCAGGCGAAGTCTCCAACGACATCCGCCGGGCCATGCAGGGCATTGCATTGCCTGCGGGTTACAGCTTTCAGTTCAGTGGCTCCACCAAGAGCATGCAAGAGTCTTTTGACTACGCCATCTCGGCGCTGGTGCTGGCGGTGGTGTTCATCTACATGATCTTGGCCAGCCAATTCAAAAGCTTTTTGCAACCCATGGCGCTCATGACCGCCCTGCCGCTGACCTTGATCGGTGTGGTGCTGGCCTTGCTGATGTTTGGCTCCAGCCTGTCGATGTTCTCGGTCATTGGCATGGTCATGCTCATGGGCTTGGTGACCAAGAATGCGATTTTGCTGGTCGACTTTGCCATTCGGGCACGTGAAGACCAGGTGCTCCCGGACGGTTCTGTCCAACCAGGCCTCAGCCGCCATGACGCCTTGCTGCGCGCCGCCGAAGTACGCTTGCGCCCTATTTTGATGACCACCCTGGCCATGATCTTTGGCATGGTGCCTCTGGCCTTCGCACTGTCCGAAGGGGCCGAGCAGCGTGCTCCGATGGGGCAGGCGGTGATTGGTGGGGTCATCACCTCGTCCTTGTTGACTTTGGTGGTGGTGCCTGTGGTGTATTGCTACATGGACGACCTGGCTCAATGGTTGAAGCGCAGCTGGGCGTCAGTGGGCAGCAACCCTGACCGTTAAAATTGGGACATTGGCCCAGGCCGCTGTATCGATGTATTTGGAGTATTGAAATGAACCAAGAACAAGCCCGCTTCAACATGGTGGAGCAACAAATCCGCCCTTGGCAGGTGTTGGACACTGCGGCGCTGAAGGTGCTGTCACACCTTCAACGTGAACTGTTCGTGCCCCAGGCCTACCAAGCCCTGGCCTACACCGACACCGAAATTCCGCTAGGCCACGGACAAACCATGGTGCCACCACGTGTGGATGCCCGCTTGATGCATGACCTGCACCTCACTGGCAACGAAAAGGTCCTGGAAGTGGGCACCGGCAGCGGTTACCTCACCGCTTTGCTGGCAGGTCGTGCCCAACGCGTCATCAGCCTGGAAATCAACAGCGAACTGGCCGCTACCGCGCGTGCCAATTTGCAACGTGCTGGCGTGAGCAACGTGGAGGTGCGAGAGGCCGACGGTAGCCACGGCGCTGGTGCCGACGCGCCGTTTGACGCCATCGTCCTCGGCGGCTCGGTGGCGGAAGTGCCACAAGCTTTGTTGCAGCAACTCACCATCGGTGGCCGCTTGATCGCCATCGTCGGCACCGACCCCGTGATGTGCGCCACCCTGTTCACCCGCACGGCAGACACCAGCTGGCAAAGCAAAGCCCTGTGGGACACCACGGCCCCACGCTTGCAAGGTTTTGCCGAACCCACCCGCTTTCACTTTTAAGCCCTACGCATGATTGACCACATCCAACCCGCGCAACTCAGCGCATGGATCACGGCACAAGCCGCTCAAGGTCCTGCGGTGGTCTTAGACGTGCGCGAGCCCTGGGAAGTACAAACCGCCAGCGTGACAGCACAAGGTTTCGAGTTACTCACCATCCCGATGAGCACCGTGCCCTTGCGTCTGCAAGACTTGCCACGCGAGCGGCCCATCGCCTGCTTGTGCCACCACGGCGCGCGCAGCATGCAGGTAGCAGCATTTTTGGCGCAACAAGGTTTTGACACCGTGGCCAACATCACCGGCGGCATTCACGCCTGGTCGTCGCAAGTCGACGCCTCTGTGCCCACGTATTGATTTTTGAAAGAACCGCATGAAGCTCTCCCACGCTCTGTTTCGCGCCTTGCCTTTGGCAGCGGCCATGGCCTTTGCTTTTGCACCTGCTGCACAAGCCCAAAGTTTGGTCGAGTTGTACGACGCAGCCCGAGGCTATGACGCGAGCTACATGTCCGCCAAGTCGCAATACGAGGCCAACCTGGCCAAAGCCAACCAAACCTTGGGCGGGATCTTGCCCAACATTGCTCTGTCGGCCAGCGCATCGCGCACTTACTTTGACTTGCGCTATGACAGCGGAGCGGCCTCCGCGCCTCGCTACTACGGCACGGGCTCCGCAGCCATCACCTTGACCCAACCTTTGTACCGCCCTGCCGTGTGGGCCACCTACAAACAAGGCGGGCCTTTGCTGCAACAAGCCACCGCGCAATACGAAGCGGCCGAGCAAGACCTGCTGGTGCGTGTGTCGCAGGCCTACTTTGACGTGCTCACCAGCGAAGACAGCCTGGAACTGGTGCGCGCACAAAAGAAAGCGGTGGGCGAACAACTGGCCTCGGCCAAACGCAACTTTGAGGTGGGCACCACCACCATCACCGGTGTGCGCGATGCACAAGCCCGCTTCGACTTGGCCACCGCGCAAGAAATTGCCGCCGAAAACGATGCCCGCATCAAGCATTTGGCACTCGACCTGGTGGTGGGTCTGAACAATGCAACCCCACTCCGTTTGGCCGACAGCAAGCAATTGGTGAAAGCGCCCACCGAAGATGTGAACACCTGGGTCTCGCAATCTGAAGTTGCCAGCCCTGCGGTGCGCCAAGCACAGCTGGCGCTGGAAGTCGCCAAACTCGAAGTCGACAAAGCCGTGGCCGGGCACAAACCCACACTGGACGCACAAGTGTCTTACGGCGGCATTCGCAACCTCGGCGGCAACGCAACAGGGGCATTAGACACACACATCTACAACCCCTCTGCGGGCTTGGTGCTGAACTTGCCCATCTTCTCGGGGTTTGCCACCGACTACCGGGTGAAAGAAACCGTGTCACTTGAGAGCAAAGCCCGCGCCGACCTGGAAGCGGCCAAACGCAACACCGCGCAATCCACGCGCACCGCGTATTTCGGACTGGTGTCAGGCCTGAGCCAAGTGCAGGCCTATGAAGCCGCAGAGGCCTCCAGCCAAAGCTCGTTGGACGCCAACAAACTGGGGTACTCGGTGGGGGTGAACATCAACATCGACGTGTTGAACGCCCAAAGCCAGCTCTACCAGACCAAACGTGACCTGGCCAAAGCGCGCTACGACGTGTTGGTGGGCACCCTGAAGTTGCGCCAAGCCACCGGCACCTTGACGCCGCAAGACCTGCAACCCATCAACGCGTTGCTCAAGCCTTGAGGTAAGGCGCCAGCGCCTGCACCGTGCGCTGGGCAGCGCCCCGGTGCTGTTGAGAAAACGCCAGACACGCTGCCACGTGGGCGTTTTCGTCCGGTCCAAAGCGCACCATCTGCAAAGCTGTGACGATGGCGTGGGCCATGTCCTCGACCCGCAAGGCAGCACCCGCCTCTTCGGCCAATTCAGCCGCTTCAGCAAAGTTGAAGGTGTGTGGGCCCATCAGCACCGGGCAACCACAGGCCGTGGCCTCGATCAGGTTTTGCCCGCCCAAAGGCGCAAAGCTGCCGCCTAACAACGCCGCATCGGCCAAGCCGTAATACAGCGCCATCTCACCCAACGAGTCGCCCAGCCACACGGTGTTCACATCGTCCGCATCGGGTCCGTCGCGCCATTGGCTGCGGCGTGACACCTGCCAGCCGCGCTGTTGCAGCATGTGGGCCACGTCGTCAAAGCGTTGCGGGTGGCGTGGCACCACCAGCCAATGCACGGCATTCACATGGTCTCGCTGGTCCAGCGGGTCGTCTTTGAGCGCTTGCAAAGCATCAAGCCACAGCACTTCTTCGCCTTCGCGTGAACTGGCCAACACAATCACCGGGCGGGTCAAACGCTGCGCCCACACCAAGGCTTGGGCCAGTTGCTGCGCATCCGGCTGCGCATCGAACTTCAAATTGCCCAATACGCCCTGCACGGACGCACCCAAGGCGCGCAGACGCTGCGCGTCGGCCTCGGTCTGGGCCCACACCGCCGACAACCCTGCATAGGCCGGCCATGACAGCCAAGACAGGCGTTGGGCCTGACGCAGGCTTTTCTCGCTCATGCGCGCATTCACCAACACCAGCGGCACCTGTGCGCGTTGGCACAGGGCCACCCAGTTGGGCCACACCTCGGTCTCCAGCACCAACCCCAATTGCGGTTTGAAGTGGTTCAAAAAGCGCTGCACCACGGCGGGCGTGTCCCAAGGCTGCCAAACCTGCACGTCGCCAGGTTGCAGCACGCTGCTGCCCTGAGCGCGCCCGGTGGCGGTGCCGTGGGTCAATACGATGCGCACACCGGGGTAGGTGCTGCGCAAGGCCTGCAACAGCACCGCTGCGGCGCGGGTTTCGCCCAGCGACACCGCATGCACCCAAACATAGCCACGCTCACCGACGGCCACTGGGGCCTGGGTGTAATGGCCAAAACGCTCATCCATAGCTTGTAAATAGCCCGGCTCGACACGCCCACGGCGTTGCAACTTGGCGCGCAACAGCGGTTGCAGCGCCCACACCACCAGGGTGTAGAGCCAGCGTGTCATGCATTCGCCCCTTGGCCTAGCGCAGCCTCTTGGGCGTGGCTGGCAGCGGGTGCCGCTTGCGGCTCAGCAGATGCAGCGCCTGAGGTGGCCTGCACGCAACGCTGCCAGGCTTGCCACACGGCATCCACCGTGGGCGTGGGGCAATCGACCAAGGCGCATTGGCGCGCCAGCCCGACCGGGCCCGTACGCCAGGTGGTGTCGAAGTTGTAAATCTGCACGTGCGGCACATCCAAGGCCACGGCGATGTGGCTCAGGCCACTGTCCACCCCCACCACGCCCACGCACTGGGCCATCTCGGTGGTCAAGTCGTCCAGCGACAAGCGCGGCCACACCACGGCACCGGGCAGCATGTCGGCCAAGGCTTCGCTGCGGATGCGCTCTGCCTCGTTGCCATGGGGCAGCGCCACGTCCAGACCCGTTTGCTTCAAACGCTGGCCCAGCTCGTACCAATGCGCCAGCGGCCACTCTTTGTCGGCGCGTGAGGTGCCGTGCACCAGCACCACATAGGGTTTGGGTTGAAGGTTGGCCTGCCCCAAGCCATAGTTCAAGCGGTCGGGCACGGCGTAGCCCAAGGCTTGCGCGCACACCACACGAGCGCGCGCCACGGCGTGGATGTGCGGTGTCACGCGCAGCGCCACATCGGCCACCCAGCGCGTGGGGCGCTCGTAGCCAGAACCGTCGGTGCGGTTGGCCAAGGCATAGCGTTTGCCGCCGGGCGTGGTGCGGGCCAGCCAAGACACCAGGGCCGACTTGGTGAGTCCTTGCAAGTCGATCACGGCGTCGTAGGCGTCTTGCTGCAAATCGGTTTTGAACGCACGCCACTCGGCACGCGTGGTGGGCGACCACGGGTCTTTGCGCCAGCGGCGCAGCTCACACGCGATGACCCGATGCACGGCTTGGCAACGCGTCACCAACGGGGCAAAGCCACGCTCGACCACCCAGTCGATCTGTGCATTGGGAAAAGCCGCCTGCATGTCCATCACGGCGGGCAGGGTGTGCACCACATCGCCCAACGACGACAGCTTGACCACCAGCACCTTGAGCGGTCGGGGATCGGGGCTGACGTGCAGGATCAATGTGAGGCCTCTTGAAACGCCGCATCCGACTTGACCTGGCGCAGCAGCGCCAGCATGTCGTGCTCAATGCGCGCCAGCGCTTGCTGTGTTTGCCCTTCAAAACGCAGCACCAACACAGGGGTGGTGTTGGAGGCGCGAATCAGGCCAAAGCCATCGTCCCAGTCAATGCGCAAGCCGTCAATGACACACACCTGCGGCTGATGCTCAGGCGAAGGCACGCCCCCGGACACCACCAACTGCTGCAAGGCAGCGCTCACGCGGTGCGGCTCGCCCTCGGTGCAGCCAACGTTCAACTCTGGCGTCGAGTGGCTGGTGGGCAAGGCATTCAACACCGCACTGGCGTCGGCACTGCGACTGACGATTTCCAGCAGGCGACAGCCGGCATAGGTGCCGTCATCAAACCCATACCAACGCTCTTTGAAAAAGATGTGGCCACTCATCTCGCCACCGAGCGGCGAGTCAACTTCCTTCATCTTGGCCTTGATCAGCGAGTGTCCGGTTTTGAACATCAAGGCTTGGCCGCCTGCGCTGCGAATGGCGGGCGCCAGACGCTGCGAGCACTTGACGTCAAACACAATGGTGCCGCCCGGCACACGGGTGAGCACGTCTTGCGCGAACAAGGTCATCTGGCGGTCCGGGAAAATGATTTGGCCGTCTTTGGTGACGATGCCCAAGCGGTCACCATCGCCATCAAACGCCAGCCCCAACTCGGCATCGGTGGTTTGCAGCGCGTGGATCACGTCGTTGAGGTTGTCGAGCTTGCTGGGGTCCGGGTGGTGGTTGGGGAAGTTGCCATCGACCTCGCTGAACAACTCCATCACCTCGCAGCCCAGCGCCCGAAAGATGGCCGGCGCAGTGGCCCCGGCAATGCCGTTGCCGCAATCGACCACCACTTTCATTGGGCGGCTCATGCGAATGTCACCCACGATGCGCGCCTGGTAGTCGGCTGTCACATCCACCGAGCGTACCGAGCCACCGTTTTTCAACACCCAGGTTTCGGCTTGCATGATCTCGCGCAGGCCTTGAATTTCGTCGCCGTAAATGGCGCGTCCACCCAACACCATCTTGAAACCGTTGTAGTCCTTGGGGTTGTGGCTGCCTGTGACCTGAATGCCGCTGCGGCACAAGGTGCTGGCCGCGAAGTACAGCATGGGCGTGGTCACCGCGCCCACGTCGATCACCTCGATGCCCACTTCGACCAAGCCACGCACCAAAGCGTCGACCAAGGACGGGCCACTCAAACGGCCATCGCGACCCACCGCCACCACGGTTTCGCCACAGGTTTGCGCATGCGTGCCAAAGGCGCGGCCCAAAGCATGCGCCACCTCAACGTTGAGAGTGCTAGGCACCACACCACGGATGTCATAGGCTTTGAAGATAGAGGTATTAACTTGCATAAAGAGTGATTGTAAAGAGGGGGTATTGCTTCAAAACGCCCCGCAAAAGTGCGGATACGATGACGCCGAAAGGCCTTTCCATGACACGCACCTACTCAGACATCGTGTACAACATTTTGCCCACCCAATTGGGCGAAGTGCTGCTGGCTGCCAACAGCCAAGGCTTGGTCGGTATTTGGTTCCTCGACCAGGCGCATTTCCCAGACATCACCGACTGGCAACGGGTGCGCGAGCACCGTGTGTTGCGCGAAGCCCATGGCCAGTTGCAGGAGTACCTCGATGGCTTGCGGCAAACCTTTGAGTTGCCTTTGGCCTTTGCCACGGGCACACCGTTTCAGCAACGGGTGTGGCAAGCTTTGGTGGCCATTCCCTACGGAAAAACCACCAGTTACGGTCAAATTGCCAGCCGTGTGGGCTCCGCCAAGGCCGTGCGTGCCGTCGGCGCTGCCGTGGGGCGCAACCCGCTGAGCATGGTGGTTCCGTGCCACCGTGTGCTGGGCGCGGCTGGCGCGCTCACGGGTTATGCCGGTGGTCTGGAGCGCAAAAAAGCCTTGCTCTCTTTAGAAGCTGCTCACACGTGAGCGACGCGTCTGTGCCGTGGCGCCAGTGGGTGCCCGATTTCGTGCTGCTGGCCTTGTTGTGGGGCTCCTCGTTTTTGTTCATGCGCCTGGGCGCACATGACTTCGGGCCTGTGGCCACGGCCTGGGTGCGCGTGTTGTTGGCGGCACTGATGCTCACCCCAGTGTTGGTGTGGCGACGCGAGGTGGGTTTGCTGCTGTTGCACTGGCGCAAGACCTTTGTCGTCGGCGTGCTCAGCGCAGGCGTTCCTTTTGTCTTGTACGGTTACGCGTTGCTGCACATCAGCACCGGCATGTCATCGATTCTGAATGCCACCACCCCGTTGTTTGGCGCGCTGATTGCCTGGTATTGGCTGGGCGACCGTTTGAACGCTTCACGAGCCCTGGGGCTGGCCATTGGTTTCGCGGGTGTGGTGTTGCTGGCCAGCGAAGTGCCAGGAGGCATTGGCTTTCAAAGCGGCGGCTCGGGACTGGCCGTGCTGGCCTGCTTGGGGGCCACGTTTTTTTATGGCTTGGCCGGTAGTTTCACCAAACGCTATTTGCAAGGCATTCCTTCGATGGTGACCACCAGCGGCAGCTTGTGGGGTGCCAGCTTGTTTTTGACCTTGCCTGCGTTGCTGCTGTGGCCCGATCAAACGCCGCCATGGCGTGCCTGGGTCGCCTTGGGCGTCGCGGGCTTTTTATGCACAGCGCTGGCCTATGTGCTGTACTTTCGGCTCATGAGCCGCACCGGCCCCGCGCGGGCCATGACGGTGACTTACCTGATCCCGGTGTTTGCCAATCTGATTGGCATCGTGGTGCTAGATGAGGTGGTGACCCACTGGATGCTGCTGGGTGGCTTGGTGGTGGTGGCAGGCACCGCCTTGGCCTCGGGCTTGGTGGGTCTGCGCGCCCGTCTGTAATGCACATGACACGCAGACACACCACTTGAAGCGATGTGGTTTAGCATCCCGCGCAGTTTCAACCTTCTCTCAGGAGCACACCGTGCGCATCGCCACCTATCGCTATCTCAACCAACGCCACGTCGGCCAAGTCTCCGCTGACGGCCAACACGTCACGGCGTTTCAAGTCAGCGCAGAGGTGGCCGAGCACGGCGCCTTGCGTCTGATTGAAAGCCTGATGGCTGGCGGCTCACTGCCTGCCCTGGTAACCACGGCAGTGCCTGTGAAAGACGTGCACCTCGAAGCGCCGCTGCCACTGCCACGCCGCAACATTTGGTGCGTGGGCCGCAACTACCACGAGCACGCCAAAGAACTGTCTGCCTCTGTCTTCAAAGACAGCAACACCAACACCCAGGCCTGGCCCATCGTGTTCACCAAAGTGCCCGAGTGTGTGGTGGGCCCGACCGACCCGGTGCAGTTGCCCGGCAGTGCCGTGTCTGACCACATCGACTACGAAGCCGAACTCGCGGTGGTGATTGGCAAAGGTGGCAAAAACATCCGCGCCGCCGACGCCATGCAACATGTGTATGGCTACACCATCGTCAACGATGTGACGGCACGCGACGTGCAAATGCGTCACCAGCAGTGGGACATGGGCAAGTCGTTTGACACCTTCTGCCCCATGGGTCCATGGCTCGTCACCGCCGATGAACTGGACGGCACCCGCACCCGCGTGCGCTGCTTCGTCAACGGCGAGCTGCGTCAAGACGGCCCCACCGAACAACTGATTTTTGACATCCCCACGCTGATCGAAACCATCTCGCGCGGCATCACGCTCTACCCCGGCGACATCATCGCCACCGGCACCCCTGCTGGCGTAGGCATGGGGCTCAAGCCCCCACGCTACCTGCAAGCAGGCGACGTGGTGCGGGTCGAGATTGACGGCATTGGCCACATCGAAAACAAGTTCATCTGAGGTGCCCCCATGACATCACGCCGCACACACCTGATCAGCGCTTTGACGCTTTCACTCTTGAGCGTGTGCGGCACGCCATCCGTCCAAGCCCAAGAAGACTACCCCAGCCGCCCCATCACCATGGTGGTGCCGTTTCCTCCCGGCGGCGTGGCCGATGCGGTGGGACGCCCTGTGGCTGAAGCCATGGGCCGCTACCTCAAGCAGTCGGTGGTGGTGGAAAACAAAGGCGGTGCGGGCGGGGGCATTGGCATGGGCCAAGTGGCAAAGGCCAAGCCCGATGGCTACACGGTGCTGATGGCGCTGTCCTCACTGGTGGTGCTGCCCGAGGCCGACAAGGTGCTCAAACGCGCGCCGATGTTCCAGCTCGACCAGCTCAAGCCCATCGCGCGTTTCAGCGCCGACCCCACCGTGTTGGTGGTGCGTGCCGAGAGTCCCTGGAAGACCTATGCCGAATTCATGGCCTATGTGAAAGCCCATCCGGCCAAAGTGTCGTTTGGCTCGTCGGGCAACTACGGCACCATGCACGTGCCGATGGAGCAACTCAAGGTCGCCACCTCCAGCTACATGCTGCATGTGCCCTACACCGGCGCAGGTCCTGCCGTGATGGCCTTGCTGTCGGGCCAGATCGAAGCCCTGTCCACCGGACCGGCCAGCGTGGCGCAACAAATCAAGGCCGGCAAACTGCGTGCACTGGCCCACTGGGGTGAAGGCCGCTTGGCCAGCATGCCCGAGGTGCCAAGCCTCAAGGAGTTGGGCGTGCCCATCGCCTACGCCCAGTGGTCGGGGCTGTTCGTGCCTGCGCACACGCCCCCCGCTGTGGTCGAAAAACTGCGTCAAGCCGCCAAATTTGCAGCCGCTGACGCACGCGCCAACCAGGCCATGCAGGCCTCGGGCAGCAGCTTCATGTTTCAAGATGCGCCAGAGTTTGAACGCTACGTGCAGACCGACGCCAAAGACATGGCGGCCTTGGTGCAACGCATTGGCAAAGTGGACTGAGTGTTGGACCTCTCTGACTTCGACCTCGCCTGGCTGTTGCCCCCTGAGTTTGCCCATGCCAGCGTCTGGCTGTGGCTGGGCTTAGGCCTGGTGTTCATGCTGGGGGGCACGGTCAAGGGGGTGTTGGGTGTGGGCCTGCCTTTGGTGGTGGTGCCCTTGCTGTCGTTGATGTTGCCCACGCCCACGGCCATTGCGCTGGTGGCCGCTCCGGTGCTGGTGTCCAACCTGTGGCAAACCTATGACAGCCGGGCCTCGCGCCACAACCTGTACCGCTTTTGGCCCCTGATCGTGAGCTTGCTCTTGAGCACCTTGGTCACCGTGCCCCTGACCCTGCAGTTGCCCGCCACCGTACTCAACGTCATGATGGCCGTGGCTGTGATCACCGCCATCAGCCTGATGGCCTTCAACCCCAAGGTGCACATTGCCAAACGCTGGGAGCGCTGGGCTGGGGCCGCTGTGGGCACGCTGTCGGGGGCCATGGGCGGGGTGTCGTCGTTGACGGGGCCCATCATCATCACCTTCTTGATGGCCTTGCAACTCAAGCGCGAAGAGTTCATTGGCACGATCAGCGTGATTTACCTGTTTGGCGCTGCCCCGCTGTATGCCGCGCTGTGGTGGTACGGACGCCTGGAGTTGTCACACATCGTGGTGTCGGTGGTCGCCATGGCCCCGATGGCGCTGGGCTTGTCGCTGGGCAAGCGTGTGCGCACACGGGTGAGCGAGGTGTTGTTTAGACGCATCTTGCTGGTGTTCTTGCTGTGCATCGCCGTCGCACTTCTCAGCAAGTGAGACACGCACACCGCGCTTGACGCCCGCGCGACTGGAGCGCCCTGCGCACGCCACTAGAGTTGCTTCTACAAAAATGATTTGGAGGAGACACGTATGGTTCGCTATCTGTTGACCATCTGCTTAAGTTTGTGGGCGGCATTGCCCATCCACGCGCAAAACACCGCCTACCCGGCACGCCCCGTCAAATTCATCGTGCCCATCACACCGGGGGGCAGCAACGACGTGGTGGCACGCGTCATCGCGCAAAAGCTGACCGAGCAATGGGGCCAGGCTGTGACGGTGGACAACCGCCCCGGCGCGGGCATGAACTTGGGTGCTGATTTGGTGGCCAAGAGCCCGCCCGATGGCTACACCTGGCTGCTTGGGGCAAACAACATTTTTGTCACCAACCCGCATGTGGGCAAAACACCGTTCGATGTGTTCAAAGACTTCACCCCGATCAGCCAAGTGGCCCTGGTGCCGTTTGTGCTGGTGGTGCATCCCTCGGTGCCTGCCAAAAACGTGGCCGAGTTGGTGGCCTATGCCAAAGCCAACCCCGACAAGCTGAACTACGGTTCCTCGGGCAACGGCTCACCCCAGCAGTTGGCGTCTGAAATGCTCAACCATGCCGCGGGCATTCAAATGCAACACGTGCCCTACAAAGGCGCGGTGCCCGCCATCACCGACTTGTTGGGTGGACGCATCCAGGTGTTCATTGGGGCCATCAACTCGCTGCTGCCCCACATCAAAGAAGGCAAGCTGCGCTTGATTGCCGGTGCTGGTGGCAAGCGTTTTGCGGCCTTCCCCGACTTGCCCGCGATTGCCGAGACTGTGCCCGGCGTGGCCCTAGACGTGTGGCTGGGTGTGTTCATGCCCGCTGGGGTGCCCAAAGACGTGGTGGCACGCGTCAACGCCGACATTGCGCGCGTGCTGCAACTGCCCGACGTCAAAGCCAACCTGAGTGGCCAAGGCATCGAAACCGCCCCCAGCAGCCCCGAAGCGCTGGCCGCCACCATCAAAGACGACTACGCCCGCTGGGGCAAAGTGATACGAGAAGCCAACATCAAAGCAGACTGACCATGATCAAACGCGAAGAACCGACCCCCAACCTCGAGCCCGCCACCTACTGGGGCAGCGACTCGATCGCCGAATGCCTGCGCGCCATGGGCGTGCCCTACTTGGCCTTGAACCCCGGCGCCAGCTACCGGGGCCTGCACGACAGTCTGGTCAACCACCTGGGCAACAGCGCGCCGCAAATGCTGCTGTGCCTGCACGAAGAAGTGGCGATTGCCATTGCCCAAGGTTTTGCCAAAGCCTCAGGCCGCATGATGGGCGCGGTGGTGCACTCCAACGTGGGGCTGATGCATGCCACCATGGCCGTGTTCAACGCCTGGTGCGACCGGATGCCCGTGCTCATGCTCGGCGCCACCGGGCCTTGGGACGCAGCCAGGCGTCGGCCCTGGATCGACTGGATCCACACCGTCAGCGACCAAGGCGCGCTGGTGCGCGACTACACCAAGTGGGACAACCAACCCGGCTCGGTGCCTGCCGCCATTGAGGCCTTGCTGCGCGGCGGCCAAATTGCGCAAACCGCACCGCGTGGCCCGGTCTACATCAACCTCGATGCGGCCTTGCAAGAAAGCAAAACCGACGGCCTGGTGCCCACTCCCGACACAGCGCGCTACGCCGCGCCCGTGGCCCCACCGCCCGCCCCCACCGATGTGCAGCGCGCCGCGCAGCTGTTGTCCAACGCCAAGAAGCCCGTCATCTTGATGGGACGCATGTCGCGTGACGTGGCCGACTGGCAGCCCCGCGTGGCCTTGGCCGAAGCACTGCAAGCGCCGGTCATCACCGACCTCAAAAACGCGGCCTCTTTCCCCACCGACCATCCACAGCACGTGGGCTCACCCGCTTACTTCATGAGCCCTGAGGCCTGCGCCGCTGTGCGCGAAGCCGATGTGGTGTTGATGCTCGACTGGGTGGACCCAGGCGGTGCCTTCAAGCAAGCCCTGCAAGGTGCCACCTGCACGGCACAAGTCATCCATGTGTCGCTGGACATGCACATCCACAGGGGCTGGAGCATGGACGGTGGCAGCTTGCCCCCGGCCGATGTGTACATGCTGTGCGAGCCTGATGCGGCCATCGCGGCTTTGAACGCCGCCGTCACGGCACGCCCCCCTGTGGGCGATTGGCCCGCCAAAGCCGCGCTGCCTGCCCTACCGTCAGACGATGTGGTGAGCCTGCGTGCCGTGGCCGATGTCTTGCACGACTGCGCCCATGACCTGCAGCTGTGCATCGCCCGCTTGCCCCTGGGCTGGAACGGTGCCTACCGCCACTTCCGCCATCCGATGGATTACCTCGGGGCCGACGGCGGCGGCGGCATTGGCGCTGGCCCCGGCAACGCCGTGGGCGTGGCCTTGGCCTTGCGCGACGCGAACTCAGACCGCATCCCGGTGGCCCTGATTGGCGACGGCGACTTTTTGATGGGCAACACCGCGGTGTGGACCGCGGTGCGCTACGGCATTCCGCTGCTGCTGATCGTGTGCAACAACCACTCGTTCTTCAACGACGAGCTGCACCAAGAGCGTGTGGCCAAAGAGCGCCACCGCCCGACCGACAACAAATGGATTGGCCAGCGCATGAGCGACCCCGAAATTGACATCGCACAGATGGCCCGCGCCATGGGTGCCGAAGGCATTGGCCCGGTGCGCCGCGCCCAAGACCTGCATGCGGCCATTGCGCAAGGCTTGCAGGCTGTGCAAGCGGGCAAGGTGTGCGTGATTGATGCCTGCGTGGCCCCCGGCTACGACGCCAACATGAGTGGTAACGCCGCCACCACCAGCTCTGCGGTTCACAAGCGCTGAACCTCTTGCCCCAGTCACCTTGAGTCACACCTCCCACACCGCCCAAGTTTGAACCCACCATGTCTGACACCTCCAACTACCGCCAACTCCTGCCCACCCACCGTGACCTGTACTACGGCGGTGCCTGGCACACCCCCTTGGGCGGCTACCTCGACACCCACAACCCCGCCACTGGCGAGTCGCTCGGCCCATGCGCCGAAGCCAACGCTGAGGACGTAGATGCTGCAGTACGTGCTGCGCATGCGGGCTTTGCGGTGTGGCGCAAGTTCAAGCCACTCGAGCGCGCCGCCTTGTTGAAAAAAGTGGCGGCGGTGCTGCGCGAGCACGCGTTTGAGCTGGCCATGATCGACGCGGCCAACTGCGGCAACCCGATCAGCGAAATGCAGCGCGACGCCCTGATTGCCGCTGCGCAAATTGACTTTTATGCCGGCCTGGCCACCGAGATCAAAGGCGAGACCCTGCCCATGGGCGACGGGGTGCTGAACTACTCGGTGCGCGAGCCCTATGGCGTGTGCGCCCGCATCGTGGCCTACAACCACCCCATCATGTTCACCGCCGCCAAGATGGCACCGCCCTTGATTGCGGGCAACACGGTGATCATGAAGCCGCCCTACCAGGCACCGCTGTCGGCCTACCGCATGATGGAGCTGATCGACGGCATCTTGCCGCCCGGTGTGCTCAACATCATCAGCTCTGGCGCCCCGGGCGGTCAGGCCTTGGTGAACCACCCGCTGGTGCCACGCTTGTCGCTCATTGGCAGCGTGCCTACCGGACGCGCCATTGCCAAAGCAGCCGCCGACCAACTCAAACACGTCACGCTGGAGTTGGGGGGCAAGAACGCTTGCATCATCTATCCCGACGCCGACATGGACAAAGCCATTGCTGGTGCCGTGGGCGGCATGAACTTCACCTGGTGCGGCCAGAGCTGCGGCTCCACCTCGCGCTTGTTTGTGCACGCCTCGGTGTATGACCAAGTGGTGGCGGGCTTGCTCAAAGCCATCACCCACTACAAGCCGGGCATTCCCACCGACATGGCGACCACCATGGGCTCGATCATCTCCAAAGCCCAGTGGGAAAAAATCATGGGCTACATCGAGATTGCCAAAGCCGGTGGCGCGCACCTGGCCTATGGCGGCAAGGTGCCCACAGATGCGGCGCTGGCCAACGGTTGGTTTGTCGAACCCACGGTGTTCACCGGCGTCACGCAAGACATGCGTATTGCCAACGAAGAAGTGTTTGGCCCCATTCTGTCGGTGCTCAAGTGGGACGACGAAGACACGCTGTTCGACCAAGTCAATGCGGTGGAATATGGCTTGACCGCCTCCATCTGGAGCAGCAACCTCTCCAACGCCCACCGCGCAGCCGGTCGCGTGCAAGCGGGCTATGTGTGGGTCAACCACACCAGCAGCCACTTCATTGGCGCCTCATTTGGTGGCTACAAACAGTCGGGCATTGGCCGCGAAGAAGGCTTTGATGAACTGCTGACCTACACCCAGCACAAGAACGTGCATGTGGTGTTGTGAACGTTTTCAAGACGTGATCCAGAGTAGCCACATCTCCTGAAGTTCATCCACGGTTGCATCCAACTTTGAAAGGCGAAAGTCATGATCCATCGACGACACCTCCTCTCCTTATCTGCCGTCTTGGCATTGCCAACACTGGCCACACCAGGAGCTGCTCTGGCGCAGCAAGACAAGATCAGCCGCCTCATCGTGGGTTTTCCACCGGGCGGTGGCACCGATGTGGCAGCGCGGGCCTTGGCAGAAAAATTACGTAGCAGTTATCCGGCGGGCATCCTCGTTGAGAACAAACCTGGGGCAGCTGCCCGGCTGTCTGTCGAATACGTCAAGAACGCACCTGCAGATGGGACAACGATGTTGTTCACGCCTGACTTTGCGATGACGATTTACCCACACAGTTTTCGCAAACTCACTTACGACCCGATCAAGGATTTCACCCCCGTGGCCGCTTGCGCTAAAACTGCGCTGGCTTTCATTGTGGGTCCATCCGTGCCCGAGAGCGTCAAAACACTGGCCGACTTTGTGACGTGGTGCAAGGCCAATCCGAAACAAGCGGCTTACGCGTCGACGTCCGCAGGCGCAACCCCACATTTCGCAGGTGTGATGTTTTCCAAAGCTGCTGGCCTCCAAATTTTGCATGTCCCCTACAAAGGCGGAGCACCCGCCTTGCAAGACCTGATGGGGGGACAGATTGCGTCCAGCTTCAACCCAATTGGAGAAGTGTTGCCGCAACTCAAGTCCGGCAAAGTCCGCGTGCTCGCCACCACAGGCGCACAACGCAGCAAGTTCATGCCAGACATACCCACCATGGTCGAGTCAGGCTTCAAAGACGTCGTGGCCGAAATCTGGATCGGCATTTTGATGCCAGCCAACACACCCCCGTCTGTGGTTGCGAAAGCAGCTGCAGCGATCCATGAAGCACTGAAATCTCAAGAACTGAACGACACATTTTCAAAATTCGGGATGGACCCATTTCTCAGTACACCTGAAAGCTTCGCGGCACTCATCAAGAATGACATGGCCATGTGGGGTCCCATCATCAAAGCCTCCGGTTTTACTGCCGAAGAATGAAACGTTGAAGCGATGGGGTGTGCACTGAAAAAACGCGCACCCACTTGGTTTTTTGTTTCAAGTCAAACTGGCTTGAATCAAAATATTTTCAGCAATGGGTTGGACCACTTTCTTGATGCCGTGCCCTGGATTCAAGGTATCCACCACCGTGACCAACCCGAGCTTTTTCAAGCGACTCACGTCTTTAGACACTGCGCTTTGATCGCGTTGCGTCACCACCGCCAATTCAGCAATTGATCGATTACCGCCTTTGGACAAACGCAAAATTTGGAAACGCTTGGGCGTCAATTCGCTCATGAAGTTGCCAAATTCCAGGCTGGTGAATTGCAAGGCGTGAGGCAAAGAATCAGTTTTTTCATCTAGCGCACGGGCAACGTCAACACCTCGGCGCACGTGTTTGACCAGGGGTTGGTAGCCTTTGAAATCAGTCGTGCTGATTTTTTGTTTTTTAGTCATCACAGTTCTCCGTTGACAAAGCGTATCGCGATATCCATCCACTCATTTTGAAATTTTTCATACAAGGCCTCATACGATATGAACGGCTCCTCGCTTCTCTGCCCCATCCAATGCTTGTGTGGCAAGCCATGACTTTTGTCATAGCCGAGCACACGTCCGTTATCTCCCGAATAAATCAGTGGGTTGATGTACGCCAATGCGTAATGCAGCACGTTCTTCGTGGCATGGTCTCTCACCACATACTCTTTCAAAACGCCACCGCCCAATCGCTTGGGCAAGCGCACATCAGCAGGCTTGTACACATCCTGCACAACGGACCGTCCCATATGCTGCTTGCCCTGCCTCATTCAGACATGATCTTAAATATCAAGCCTGATGTCAAGCGGGTTCAGCGTCTCAGATAAAAACCGCACAAGGTGGTGGGTGAGATTTACGGTTTGACCCGCAACGGTCGCAACAACTCACTCAAGCCGTTGTGGTCGATCTCATGCATGAGCGCCAGCAGCCGACCCATCTCGCCTTTGGGAAAGCCTTCACGCGCAAACCAATTGAGGTAGTTGCCGGGCAAGTCGGCCAGTAGACGGCCTTGGTATTTGCCAAACGGCATGGTCAGTGTGACCAACTTGTACAGATCTTCAGGGTTCACAGGCTTGGCCCCATGAAAAGGCCCTGCAAGCGCAGGGCCGTGGTTTTCAACTCAGATAGTGCGGTGCTTACTTCAATCCGGCAGCACCCGCCATGGCCGTGTGACCGTCTTGGTCGCCACTGCCGCCCGACACACCCACAGCCCCCACCAACTTGCCGTCTTGGATGAGGGGAATGCCGCCGTCAATCGGGATGGCACCCGTCAAGCGCAACAAGCGCAAGCCTTCACCACCACCGGCCACCGCGTCCTGAAACAACTTGGTCGGACGACGGAACAAGGCGGAAGTGCGGGCCTTCTCAATCGCCAAGTCCACGCTGCCCGTTTGGGTGTCTTGCATGCGTTCAAAGTAAATCAAATGGCCGCCGGTGTCGACGATGGCCACGGCCATCTTCCATTTGTTTTTTTGCGCTTCTGCAATCGCCGCAGCTGCGGCTTTTTTAGCCGCCTCGGTGCTGATGGGCGCACCATACGGAATTTGCGGCGGTGCCGCAAAACTGGCTTGGGCCAGCGCGCTGCCCGTGCTCAAGCCGATGGACAAACCAAACGCCGCAGTGGCCACGATGGTGCTCAATTTTTTAATGTTCATGAGGATCTCCTGATCAAGCCTGTGGAATCACAGGCAACAGCACACTGGCAGGCTGATCGGCACCAAAGTGCAAGGTCACCTGACCACCAAACACATCAACAGGCCGGTCTTCGGGGTCGTCGTGCACAAACGGACCACACCCTTTCATGGGGTGCTTCATGTTCGACAAACTGGCCGCTGGACCGTCCCACTCATAGTCTTTGCCACGCAGGGTGAGCGCCACGCGGTAACCCACAGGCACCACGATGCAGGTGGCCCAAATTTCCACATCCAGCTCGACCACTTGGCCCGGCACCAGGGCCTGCTTTTCGTCGTGGCTGTGGAAGGGGCGGTACGGCAGTGAGCGAGCGGCATCTAGCTTGCGGTGCGAGGCCCGCAACCAACCCAAGCTGATGGGTGAGTGCGGGTCCAAAGCGCCTTGAAACACCACCTCCACGCCTTGCGGGTCAAACACGCGCAGCACGGCAAAGACATCGGCATCGACAGTGCTCGACGACAAGAACAGCTTGAGGGCCGAAGGCCCGGTCAGCTCCATGGGCTCCGTAAGTGGCGGCGTTGAGAAAGTCACGCCTTCACCCAAAGCCTCATAGGTCACGCTGCCCGATGCCTGCACAGGCGTGCGGGACAAGGACATGTCGTGCGGGTTGAGGTAGAAGTGGGTCCACTGCGTGCGTGCCAGCGGCCATTCGGTTTCGTGACGCTCGACAAATTTTTCGCCGGGGTGGCGCACCTGCAAACGAATGCGTGGCTCTTGGTCCCAGCCGTTTTGCTCGCCTTTCAAAAAGTAGTTGAAAAACTTCTTTTGCATGTTCACACCGTAGTCGGTGTAGAACGGTGCCCAGTGCGAACCGCCATGCGCTTCCAACCATTTTTGGGTCGAGGCCGCGCCGACAAAACCTTCCAGGTTGCCACGCAAATGCAGACCGTGGCCACCCCAGTTGGCGGCTGACAACAAGGGCACTTGCACGCGCGCCAAGTTGGCCGAGCGCTCGCGGTAGTAAGGACCATCCCACTCATGGGCCAGCAGTTGCGCGGCCATGTTCTCGCGGTTCTTCACCAACTCTTCTTCGCTCAATGTTTCAGGGCCACACGCCAGCTCACCAGTGACGGGGTGTTTGCGCCCACGCTCGCCCACACCGTGCTGCACGGTTTTGACTTGCATGTCTTGCCAGTTTTTGCGAAAGCTGCACAAGATGCCGCCGTGGCGGTTGCCGTCGCGGTAGTTGTCGTGCCAGCCTTCCCACACACAAATGGCCGCCAGGTGCGGCGGCTGCGTGGCCGCAGCGCGCCATTGGTTGGCGCCGTAGTACGAGATGCCATTGAGCCCCACCTTGCCAGTGGACCAAGGCTGCACCGCAGCCCACTCGATGCAGTCGTGGTAGTCCTGTTGCTCGCGGTCGTTGTTATGGCACAAGTAACCGGGTGAGCGGCCCGCGCCGCGCGAGTCCACACGCAGGCACACAAAGCCATCGGGCACCCACTTTTCAGGGTCTACCACTTCCCAGTTGGCGTATTGGTTGGTGGTGCCAGACACCGCGTCGGGGTTTTCGCGGCACATGATCTCCCACGAGGTTTTGTAGCCTTCTTGAAACGCCACGCCTTTGCCGTAGGGCCCATAGGTCATGATGACCGGGTAACGGCCTTCGGCGATGGGGCGAAACACGTCGGCGCGCAGCACCAAGCCATCGTCCATGACGATGGGCACATCCCAATCGATGCGCATGCCGTCGCGCACTTCGGTTTTGAAATCCATTCTGTGAGTCCTTTGGGTGGTTGTGTTTATTCGGGTTTGATGCCTGCTGACTTGGCCACCTTGGCCCACAAGTCCATGTCGGTGCGCACGCGGGCGGCAAAGTCGTCGCTGCTTTGGCCGCCCACTTCGGCACCAATGTCAAAGAAGCGTTTTTGAATGTCGGGGTCTTTCATGACCGTGGCGACGTCACGCTGTATCTTGGTCACCACGTCCTTGGGCGTGCCCTTTGGGGCAAACAAACCAAACCATGAGGTGGCTTCATAGCCGGGAATATCGGCAGCAATGGTGGGCGCATCTGGAAACAGCGGTGAGGGCTTGGCCGAGCCAACCCCCAAGATACGCACGCGTCCAGCGCGAACCTGGGTTTGCACCGAACTCACTGCGGCGATGCCTAAGGGCACATGGCCACCCGCCAAGTCGGTCATCAAAGGGCCTGCGCCTTTGTACGACACACTTTGCATATTGGTTTTGCCCATCATGTTGAACAAGTGCCCCGAGAGCGCCGCGCTGGAGTCGGAGACACCAAAAGACAAGCTGGCCGACTTGGCACGCTCCAGGGCCAACACATCTTTGATCGATTTGATGGGGCTGGCCACGGGTGTGACCAACGCGAATGGGGAGACAGACACCATGGTCACCGGGATGAAGTCGCTCACCGGGTCATAAGGCAGCTTTTGGTACATGCTCGGGTTGACCACATACGCGGTCGAGGTGAGCAACAAGGTGTAGCCGTCACCTGCGCTTTTGGCCACCAGGTCGGTACCGATGATGGTGTTGGCACCGGGCTTGGTGTCGATGATGACGGGTTGCCCCCACAGAGTGCTGAGCTTGTCTTGGATGATGCGTGCGTTGGCATCGGTGCTGCCGCCTGGGGCAAACGGAATGACCAAGCGGATGGGCTTGCTGGGATAGGTCTGCGACTGTGCGGCCAAAGCCGTCAAGCCCAACGCCAACGCCATGGCGGCGCGTGAAAAATGGCGAATCATGTGTCTCCTCCTGTTGTTTTGTGGCCGCATCATGGAGCACACCTGCAACAGGAACAGTCATGCAGGTTACATGGGCATGACCTTGTCTCTCATATATTGTGAGAAAAGGAGACACGATGAAAAAGATCATGGCCGCACTCGCGGCAACTGTGACTGCGCTCGCCCTCAGCGGCTGCGCCACCTCGAACACCCCCACCACCGACACCGGCCCCCTCACCATCGCCAAACAAGGCAGCTTCTTTGTGGGCGGGCGCAACATCGAGTCGGCCCACCTGTCACTGCTACCGGCCTACGCGCCATCAGGCACGATTGCGGTGGAGCAAATGTATGTGCGCTTCCAAGAACCTGTGGCCGCCAAGCGTCCACCGCTGGTGCTCATCCACGGTTGCTGCCTAACAGGCAAAACCTGGGAGTCCACACCCGATGGCCGCATGGGCTGGGACGAGTTGTTTGTGCGCCGTGGCTACCCCACGTATGTGATTGACCAAGTCTCACGCGGACGCTCTGCCGCCAACCCCTCGGCCATCGTGCAAGTCAAAGCAGGCAAGGCCAGTGCAGACACTTTGCCGCAGGTGTTTGGCGCGTCGCAAGAAGGCGCATGGGCCATCTTCCGCTTTGGTGCCAAGTACCCCGAGGTCTTCCCCGGCATGCAGTTTCCACTGGAAGCACAAGGCGAGTTTTTCAAACAGATGGTGCCGGACTGGCTCAACGCCTTGCCCACGCCCAACCCCACCGTCCCCGCCCTGTCGCAGCTGGCACAACAGCTCAAAGGCGCAGTGCTGATGAGCCATTCGCAATCGGGCATTTTTCCGTTCCAAACCGCCGCGCTCGACACACGTGGCATCCAGGGCATCGTGGCGGTGGAGCCCGGCGCTTGTCCTGACCCCAAAGCCGACCTCAAACCCTACTTGGGCATGCCCATCTTGGTGTTGTGGGGCGATTATGTGGAGCTTTCACCCCGCTGGGCCCCACGCTTGAAGCTGTGTCGCGAATTTGTGGCCGCCGTCAACCAAGCAGGTGGCAAAGCCCAACAAATTGAGCTGGCCCAAGTGGGCCTACCCGGTGCCTCGCACATGCTGATGCAAGACAAGCACAGCCTGCAAATTGGCAACTGGTTGGCCCAGTGGATGGACCAGAACATCCGCCCTTGATTTTTAAAACTTTCAATCCCCATCAAGAGACATCCCGTGACCGACACCAAAATCGACATCTACAACCACGTCATGCCACCCGCCTATGTGGCGCTGGTCAAACAGCACGGCAAAGAACCCGGTATGGTCAAACGCATGAGCAACTTGCGCATGCTCTGGGACATGCCCGCCCGGGTCGAAATGCTGAAAGGCTTTCCTGGCGTGCAGCAAGTGATCTCATTGGCCGTGCCCTCACCCGAGATGCTGGGCGGACCCGATGTGTCACCGGGCTACGCGCGTGTCGCCAACGAAGGCATGGCCGAGATTTGCCGCCAATGGCCCGAGACCTTCCCCTACTTTGTGGCCTCGCTGCCGATGAACAACCCCGAAGCAGCGCTGCAAGAGATGGACTACGCCATTGAAAAGCTCGGCGCCAAGGGCGTGCAAATTTTGACCAGCGTGAACGGCAAAGCCTTGGACGAGCCCGAGGTGTTCAAGATTTTTGAGCGCATCACCAATGTGCACAACATGCCCGTGTGGATGCACCCCACACGCCCTGGCAGCCGCCCCGATTACCCCAACGAAGACAAATCGAAATACGAAATTTGGCAGGTGCTGGGCTGGCCCATGGAGACCAGCGTGGCCATGTCGCGCATGGTGTTTTCTGGCCTGCTGGAACGCTTACCCAATTTGCGTTTGATCACCCACCACTGCGGCGGCATGCTGCCCTATTTTTCAGGCCGTGCCGAAACCCTGTGGGCCCAATTGGGCAGCCGCAGCGTGGACGGGTCTGAGGCCGATGTGCTGAAAAGTTTGTCCAAACCCCCCATCGAATATTTCAAGATGTTTTATGGCGACACGGTGTTGGGCGGCTCCAGCTCGGCGCTGCGCTGTGGCCTCGATTTTTTTGGTGCCGACAAGGTGGTGTTTGCCAGCGACTGCCCGTTCGATCCCGAAGAGGGCCCGATGTTCATTCGCGAAGGCATTCGCTCCATCGAAGATTTGAAACTCGACACAGAAGACGCCCGCAAACTCTACTTTGGCAACGCCTACAAATTGCTGGGCTTGTCTCACCACGGCTAAGGAACACACCATGCAAGGCACTCTGAAAAAACTGTGGGTGGGCACTTGGCTGTGCGCGGCCACACTCGCAGCGCACGCGTTTCCTGAACGCACCGTCACACTGGTGGTGCCGTTCACACCGGGCAGCGGCAGCGACATCATTGCCCGCATCATTGCGCCCAAGCTGAGCGAGCGCTGGAAGCAAGCGGTGATCGTCGACAACAAACCCGGTGCCAGCGGCAACATTGGGGCCGAGGCGGCGGCCAAAGCCGCACCCGATGGCCATACCTTGCTCATGGCCATCAACACCTTGACCATGGCACCCAATCTGTACAAGAAGGTGCCGTTTGACCCGACCACCGACTTCACGCCGATCATGAAAATGGCGGTGGCCAACTTTGCCATCGTGGTCAACCCCAACATTGGGGCCAACGATTTGCCGGGCGTCATTGCCTTGGCCAAAGCCAAACCCGGCCAAATCAACTTTGGCTCTCCCGGCAACGGCACACCGCACCACTTGGCCATGGAGCTGATGAAGCAGCAGCTCGGCTTTGACATGCTGCACGTGCCTTACAAAGGCATCAGCAACGCCACCACCGACTTGATCGGCGGGCAAGTGCAACTCATGTTCGCCAGCGTGCACTCCATGCTGCCGCACGTGCGCTCCGGGCGCTTGCGCATGCTCGCCTCCACCGGGGCCACACGCTCCGCCGTGACACCCAATGTGCCGGTGTTTCGTGAATACGGCATCGAGTTCATGGACGCGGTGGACGCTTGGTATGCCGTGTTGGCCCCCGCCAAAACATCGCCCGAGTTGGTCAAAGCTTTGCACCGCGACGTGAGCGCCGTGTTGGCTTTGCCTGAAGTCAAAGAGCAAATGGCCGCACAAGGTTTGGTCATTCAAACCAGCACGCCCGAACAACTGGGCAGCTTGATTCAGGCCGACTACGCACGCTGGAAAAAAACCATCGCCGACGCCAAGATTCAAGTGGACTGAGTCCACGCTTCATACACAACCACAACCGGAGACCTCACCATGCAACGCCGACACATCCTCACCGCACTCGCCGCTGGCGCCAGCACCGCCACCCTGCCCTCCTGGGCGCAATCGATGGGGTATCCGAACCGTCCGATCAAAATGATCGTGCCTTTTGCCGCAGGCATCTCACCCGACGTGGTGGCGCGCTTGATCGGCGACAAACTGGGCGTGGCGCTGGGTCAACCCGTGGTGATCGACAACCGTCCGGGTGCGGGCGGCATGATTGGCGCGGAGGCCGCCGTCAACAGCCCCGCAGACGGCTACAACCTGTTGTTCAGCGTCAAGGCCGTGCACGCCATTGCACCCAACGTCTACAAGAGCGCCAAGTACAACCCGCCACGCGACTTCAAGGCCGTGAGCCAAATTTTGTTGGTGCCCCACGTGCTGACCGCCGCGCCCAACGCACCGTTCAACACCATGGCTGAATTGGTGGCCTATGCCAAGGCCAACCCCGGCAAGGTCGATTACGCCTCGCTCGGCGTTGGCTCACAGCCCCATGTGGCCATGGAAGCCTGGGCCCAACGCCTAGGCATCAAGCTCAACCACATCCCCTACAAAACCAACCCATCCCCCGATGTGATGAGTGGCGTGGTGAGCCTCTCCATTGAGGCTTCGACCACGGCCATTCCGCTGATCACCTCTGGCAAGGTCAAAGGCTTGGCCATTTCGGGCGCAGAGCGTATCGCCAGCTTGCCCAATGTACCCACCATGACCGAGTTCGGTGCCAACCTCGACGTCAACGGCGTCATTGGCAGTTCGTGGCACGGCATCTTTGTGCCCACTGGCACGCCCGACGACATCGTGGCCAAGCTCAACACCGAGATCGTGAAGATTGTGAAACTGCCCGAAATTCAAGCCCGCATGCGTGCGCTGGGTCTCACCCCCACAGGCACATCTGCCTCCGTCATGGCCTCGGTGGCTGCGGCTGACTACGCGTTTTGGGGACAGATGGTGCGTGAGTTTGACATCAAGGTGGAGTAACACACAGCGTCACGGATGGCGCGCATAATTTGAAGCATGTCTGTCGCCATCCTCGACCGTCTTAGCTTCGGTGCGCAACGCGCCGACATAGAAACGCTTCAAAAAACCGGTGTCAATGCGTGGATCGAATCACAGCTCCACCCTACGCACGATGACCCTGTACTCACCCAAGCACTGAATGCAGCGGTTCTCAAAATCAGCTATGGCGCCGGTCCTGACTATTCAGCGTTGAGCGAAAACAGACCCCTGAACTTGCTCTCGCAGCCGCTGTCTGAGCTTTGGAAACTCACCGACAACCAAACCAAAATGGCGTATGAGGAACGCATGCGGCCCTTGCGCGAACTCATGGCCTCGCGTCTCTTGCATGCAGCCTGTAGCCAGTGGCAAATCAAAGAGCTGATGGTGGACTTTTGGTTGGACCATTTCAACGTCCATGCGAGCGACGCATCGATGGCTGTGTCCATGCCCAGCTTTGAGCGTGACTGCATCAGACGACATGCCTTGGGTAACTTCTCAGACATGCTCCAAGCCGTGGCCACCAGCACGCCCATGCTGATCTACCTCAACAACCGCAACTCACGCACCGGTGCGCCCAATGAAAACTATGCACGTGAACTCTTTGAGCTCCACACCTTGGGCAAACAGCACTACCTCAACGATTTGTACGCCAAGTGGCGAGAAGTTCCTGGCGCGTTACAAGGTGAACCAAGAGGGTATATCGACCAAGACGTCTACGAAGCAGCCCGCGCCTTCACTGGCTGGGTGATTGAGGACGGAAGAGCCCTCGGTGGGGGGCAATCGCTCCCCCGGACCGGGCAGTTCGTCTACCTTGACGCTTGGCATGACCCTTACCAAAAACGCATCTTGGCGCAAGACTTTGACCCGTTTGCATCCCCGATGTCCGACGGCAAACGGGTGCTTGAAATGTTGGTCAAGCACCCTGGCACCGCGCAGAACCTGTGCGAAAAGCTATGCCGCCGATTTGTCGCCGACACGCCTCCCACCAGCTTGGTTCACTCCAGCAGCAAAGTGTGGGGCGACAACATCCATCACCCCCAGCAAGTTGCACGCGTTCTCTCTCACATTTTCGCTTCTGCGGAATTCAACCTAGCGGTGCATCAACCCAGCCCCAAAAAGCTCAAACGCCCGCTCGAATTGGTGATCAGCCTCGCGCGAAAACTGGAATTACCCCTGGCACCTTCCATGGGTTTGATCAACGAAATGTCTGCTGCAGGCCACCGTCTCTATATGTGGCCCACCCCCGATGGTCACCCTGATGTCACAGGCTATTGGCTCACACCGCACACCATGCGCAAACGCTGGATGTTGGCCATGGGTGTCATGGAGAACTGGTGGGGAACAGGCCAAGTCACACCTCAGCAACTCAGCCAAGGCATAGCGCAACCCGTGGATGAAGCAAAGTTGCTGGCACATCACGCCGAACAACTGCTGGGCCCACAAGCCGCGCAAAGTGCGATACAGAAAATTCTGTCTGCGCAAAACTTCACACCCAAAGGCTTACTCAGCGCGGCCTCTGACGAATGGTCCGGTGTGCGTCGCAACTTGGCCTACATGGCCATGAGCCCCGCCTTTCAGTGGAAATGAAGCGAGGAGCCGCTCATGAAACGCCGTGAACTCCTCAAAGCCTTGGGTTACACAGGTTTGGCAGAGGCGGTCTCGCTTCGCAACCTGAGCTTTGCAGCCCAACCCAACCGCACCTTGGTGGTGGTGTTTCTGCGTGGTGGCGCTGACAGCCTGCACATGGCAGCGCCAGTGAACGACCGCAACTATCTGGCCAATCGTCCCCCCGAGCTGCGCATCATTGAGGGAGCACAAAACGCTGGTCTGCGTTTGCCAAAAGGATTTGCCGCAGAACAAGACTGCCGCATCCACCCAGCCGCCGTGCCCCTGTTGGACTTGTTTCAAAGTGGGCATGCACAGCTGCTGCACGCCTGTGGCCTGACCAATGCCACCCGCAGCCACTTTGTGGCACAAGAAATCTTGGAGTCTTCTGCTCAAACACAAAGCCGTCCCATAGCGTCTACGCCTGGCTGGATCGCACCTTTTGTGCGTCCGTCGATCACAGGCAAAAGCGTTGACTTTGCAGCCACATCGGCCGGTCAAATTCGCAGCCTTCAAGGCTTGAATTCGGGTATTAATTTGGTGGGCGAGTTGCGAAATGGACTCAGCCTGCCTGGCGACACTGTGGGCAGATCTGTACTGGAAGCACTTTATGCCAATCACCCATCTGCCCCTGGCTCAGACCCGGTGCTCCAAGTAGGTCGGCAAACCTTGCAACAACTCGCCTTGGTCGACGACAAAGCCCCTCGTATCAATGGCCGCATCACCTCCTACATGGCACCCAAGAGCGTGAGCTACAACACAGAAAACTACGACTGGCAACAAGCCGTACAAACGGTTGCTCAACTCATTCGTATGGACATCGGACTTCAAGTTGCCTGCCTGGATTTAGGTGGCTGGGACACGCACGAATATCAAAGCGGCAAGATCAATAACTTGGTGCGTCAGTGGTCGGCCAACCTTCGTGCTTTGTTCGATGACGTGCAAGCTGCTGGCAAGCACACCACCATGGTCGTGGTCAGCGAGTTCGGACGAAGACTCAGAGCCAACGCCAGTGGCGGTACCGACCATGGCCATGCGGGCATTGTGTGGGCACTCGATACGCAAGCTCGTGGTCTGTTGCCGCCCACGTTATGGCCCGGGCTCGCAACAGACCAGCTTGACCAAGGTATGGACCTCCAACAGACGCGTGATGTCAAACAAGTGCTGGCAGATTTGGCCCAGCGCGTACTCACCTGACACCGCCACCTGCAACGCCTCTAGGTAGTTGGCAGGCCATGCTCGCTTCACACCACCACCGGCTCAGGCTCCAAACGAATGCCAAAGCGTTCATACACACTGGTCTGAATGGCCTTGGCCAGTGTCATCACTTCCCCGCCGGTACAAGGATGGTCGCGCCCCCCCTTGTTCACCAGCACCAGCGCCTGCTTGTCGTACACCGCCGCATTGCCGACTGTTTTGCCTTTCCAGCCACAGGCGTCGATCAACCAACCTGCGGCCAGTTTGATGCTGCCGTCATCCAGCGGGTAGTGCACCACCTTGGGATCGCGCGCGATGATGTCGGCGCATTGCTCTGGCGTGACCGTGGGGTTTTTGAAAAAACTGCCCGCATTGCCAATCACGGCGGGGTCGGGCAGCTTGGCACGGCGAATGGCGCACACCCAGTCAAAAATTTGCTGGGCGCTGGGCTGTGTGATGCCCGTCTCGGCCATCTTGCGTTCCAAGTCGGCATAGCCCAGCACCGGCTTCCAGGCCTTGGGCAAACGAAACCGCACCCGGCTGATCAAGGCTTGACCTGCCAGTCCCATGCTGCGCGAGCCGCCGCTGGCTTGGTTGGGGCCGTGTTTGAACACCGAATCACGGTAGCCAAAGGCGCATTGCGCAGCGTCCAGACTGAAGCTGTGACCGGTGCGCAAATCGATGGCGTCCAAAGACTCAAAGCGGTCTTGCAACTCCACGCCGTACGCACCGATGTTTTGCACGGGTGATGCCCCGACCGAGCCAGGAATCAAAGCCATGTTTTCCAGACCGGGCCAACCCTGCGCGAGCGTCCATTGCACCAGCTCGTGCCAAGACTCGCCAGCGGCAGCCTCGACCATCCAAGCCTTGTCGGTCTCTTCGACCAAACGCATGCCTTTGAGTTCGACCTTGAGCACCAAAGGCTTCACGTCCCCTGTCAACACGATGTTGCTGCCGCCACCCAACACCAATTTGGGCAAGTCGCGCAGCTGGGCATGGGCCACCACGGCCTGCACATCGGCCTCGCTGCGCACATGCACCAGCTGCAAAGCTTTGGCAACGATGCCAAAAGTGTTGTGCGTTTGAAGGGGGTAATTGGACTCAACTAACATAGGAGAATTGTCTCACCCTGAATAACCTCAAGCGATTGCCATGCCCTCTTTTGACACCGTGTGTGAACCCAACCTGGTCGAAGTGAAAAACGCCGTGGAAAACACGGCCAAAGAAATTGTCACGCGCTTTGACTTCAAAGGCACCTCTGCCGCCATTGAGCTCAAAGACAAAGAAATCACCATGTACGGGGACGCCGATTTTCAACTGGTGCAGGTGGAAGACGTGCTACGCAACAAACTGACCAAACGCGAAGTCGATGTGCGTTTCTTAGACAAAGGCGATGTGCAAAAGGTGGGCGGCGACAAGGTCAAGCAAGTCATCAAAGTACGCAATGGCATTGAGACCGAAGTCTCGAAAAAGATCCAGCGCTTGATCAAAGACAGCAAGATCAAGGTGCAAGCCTCGATCCAGGGCGATGCCGTGCGTGTGAGCGGTACCAAACGCGACGACTTGCAAGCCGCCATGGCTCTGATTCGCAAAGAGATGACTGACCTGCCCTTGTCGTTCAACAACTTTCGCGACTGACACACTTGCGCCGTGCATACCAAACACGGGCCTTGTGTTTTGCATGGGGGTGGCCACGTTGTAAGTGCAACTCACCCTTCTTGATAGCGAACAGATAAATTTTGTAAACACCCACTCTGGCACAGCTTCAAGCTCAGAACACGTTTATCATCTGTAACAATTTTGCACGCCATATTGAAGTTAAGACGCCTTGTGCGTTGAATGAGGTTTTACTGCATGTCCGATCATTTCGTCGCTTTTTCAGCCCGCACGCTGGTAGCCATCTTGGCTACATCGGCACTGAGTGCTTGTTCTGTTTTGCCTGGCAACACGTCTGCCAATGCCCCGACACCCAATGCCCGTTCCTACTGGCTGGCCTCAGACTGGAATGGCAGTCAACCCGACAAAGCACCATCAACCAATGCACCTGTGCCAGCACGCAACGTGCCAGCAGTTGCTGCGCTCGAACTGTTGCCGACCACAGAGCAACGCGTTGAAGTTTCGACCAAGGAACTGGCACCTGCCGAGAACGAATCGAAACCAGTTGCGTTGCAGCAAGATGGCATGATGGTTCCCGTGGGGCAATGTTGGGCTCAACTGGTCATCCCGTCACGTGTCTCACAAGAAGTTCAAGACTTTGTGACCCAAGAAGGTCGACTCAGCTACAACGTGCAGCCCGCGCAATTGCGAACCGACAAGCTTGCCTTCGTGCGCAAAGAAGGCGCCGAAACTTTCCGTGTGCAGCCCCCAACGTACACACAAGTCACGGAGTCTGTGAAGGTCAAAGACGAAGTGAAAAAGATGATCGTTGAGCCTGCTATCTACCAAGAAAAAACAGAAGATGTCTTGGTTGAGTCCGCACACATCGTGCTGCGCTCGTGCCGCGCCGCTGGACTGCGGATAGCGGGCACGAAGCAGTCTGAAGCCCCAAGAACCCAATGTGCCACTGAAGTTCCTGCGCGCTACAAGGCAGTGAAAAGACTGTTGCTGGTGAAAGCTGAATCCGTCCGCGAAGAAATCACTCCGGCCGTTTATAAAACCATCACCAAAATGGTCTTGAACGAGAGTGCCAAAGTGATTCCCGTCCCGATTCCACCCGTCACCATCAACCTGCCTGTGACCACTGTAGATACGCCTGCGGTTGTTGCCACGCAAGAAGTTCCGCCCACGAGCAGCCAAATCACAGTCAAGCAATACACCAGCATTCCTCAAGTGACGTGGCGCCGTGTGCTGTGCGAAAAAGATGCACCGGCCACCTTGATCAAAGAAGTGCAAAACGCTTTGCGCGACAAAGGTGAAGATGTGGGCACGGTGGATGGCAAGCTGGGCCAACGAACCTTGAACGCCGTTCAAACCTACCAAGCGCGTCAAGGTCTTGCGGCTGGACTGCTGACCTACGAAACCCTCGACGCGCTTGGCATCACGACCTCAGCCAAATAAAGCGCCGCTTAGTTTGAATCCGCGTCGCTTGTCGTCGCGGATTTTTTTGTCCCAATTTTTGACTCTTCGCCTCTTAGCAAGCGAGCAATGTTGTCGACGTGACGCGCGACCAACACCACGCACATCAAAATCACAGCCAGCAATTCGGCTTGACTGGCGGACCAGACGATGCGGTCCCCCAACCAGTAGTACATAGGCGCAAAAACAGCGGCTGACAGCGCGGCCAGCGACGAGTAGCGAAAGAAAAACGCCACGATCAGCCAGGTACCCAAAGTGGCCAAGCCCAACACGGGTTCGATGCCAAACAGCACGCCCGCCGCAGTGGCCACGCCCTTGCCACCTTGAAAGCGAAAGAACACGGGCCACACATGGCCGATGAACGCTGACAGCGCCACCAAGGCCACGGCACGCTCGTCCAAACCAAACTGGGCACCGTACAACTTGACGAAAAACACCGGGAAAAAGCCCTTCAAGGCATCCAGCAACAAAGTGGTCACGGCTGCTTGCTTGTTGCCCGAACGCAGCACGTTGGTGGCACCGGGGTTTTGGCTGCCATAGGTGCGTGGATCGTCCAGGCCCATGACACGACTGACGATGACGGCAAAGGACAGCGAACCGATCAAGTAGCCGCCCAGCACGAGACCCAAAATGGTGGATGAATCTAAAGACATCATGGTCAAACTTTCAAAGCGCGGGGTCGCGCAACTCCCAACGAATCGCGTCAATCGCGGCCAAAACTTCAGGTGACAAGGTGGTACCCCAAGCGTCGAGGTCGGTGTCGAGTTGCGCCACAGACGTCACACCAATGATGGTGCTGGCCACTTGCCATTTGGTGTAACAAAACGCCAAGGCCATTTGTGTGGGCGTCAGCCCATGCTCACGCGCCAAGGCGTTGTAGCGGCGTGCCGCCGCCAGTGCTTCGGCACGGCCCCAGCGTTGTTTGCGCACCGTCTCGTAGGTGCTGATGCGCGCGCCCTGCGGCGCCTGGGGGCCTTCGGTACCACTCGCATCGTATTTGCCTGTCAGCAAACCAAAGCCCAAAGGCGAGTAGGCCAGCAAGGACACGTTCAAGCGGTGGCAGGTTTCATCCAGGCCGTTTTCAAAGGTGCGGTTGATCAGGCAGTACGGGTTTTGCGTGCTGGCCACACGGGGCAAGCCGTGCTGTTCGGCCAGACGCACAAACTCATGCACGCCATACGGGGTTTCGTTGGACACGCCAATGGCACGCACCTTGCCCGCTTTGACCAAACCGGCCAGCGTCTCCAACTGTTCATGGATCGGCGTGGTGGAGGTTTCTTTGCTGGGGTCGTAATACGCGGTGCCAAACGCCGGCACATGACGCTCAGGCCAATGAATTTGGTAGAGGTCGATCACATCGGTTTGCAGCCGACGCAGGCTGGCATGGCAAGAGTTGACGATGTCTTGCGAGGTCATGCCCGTGCCCTCACGAATCCAGGGCATGCCGCGCGTGGGTCCCGCCACCTTGGTGGCCACCACCAGCTTGTCACGGGCCCCGGGACGTTTGGCCAACCAGTTGCCAAGAATCGTTTCGGTTGCGCCACAGGTCTGCGCTTTGGCAGGCACGGAATACATCTCGGCCGTGTCTAAAAAATTCACCCCCCGCTCCAGCGAGCGATCGAGGATGCTGTGTGCCGTGGTTTCGTTCACCTGCTCGCCAAAGGTCATGGTGCCCAGGCAAATCGGCGTCACGTGCAACGCACTGGTGCCCAATTGCACGAAAGGAAAACTCATACCAACCACTCCCTGAAGCTGCTTGTCAAAAGCTGCCAAGTCTAAAGCTTCGCGCGCGCCTCCTCTTGCAGCCGCAACACGCGGCGTTGCACCTTGCCCGTGGTGGTCATGGGCAACTCGGTCAAGAACTCGATCTCTTTGGGGTATTCATACGGCGCCAGCTTGCCACGCACATGCTGCTGTAGCTCAGCCACCAGCCCCTCACTGCCCTCAAAGCCCGGCGCCAGCACCACATAGGCTTTGACCACTGCACCGCGCTCGGCATCGGGCTTGGGGACCACGGCGGCGTTGGCCACTGCCGGGTGTTTGACCAAACAGTTCTCGATCTCGCTGGGACCAATGCGGTAACCCGCGGCCTTGAACACATCGTCGGCGCGCCCTTGGTACCACAGGTAACCGTCGGCATCACGCACTGCCACATCGCCCGTGCGGCACCAGTCGCCCATGAACTTGGCCGCCGTGGCTGGCGGGTTTTTCCAATAGCCCAAAAAGAAAATCGGATCGGGGTTGCCGTGCACATCGAAGCGGTTCACCGCCACATCGCCGGGTACACCCACGGCGCACTCACGGCCCTCGTCATCGATCACCGCCACACGGTGGCCAGGGTAGCCGCGTCCCATGCTGCCGGGCTTGGCGGGCCAGCCGCCTGCCATGGCACAGTTGCCCACGATGTAATTGATCTCGGTCTGCCCAAACATCTCGTTCACCGTCACGCCCAAGTGGTCTTGGCAATAGGCAAACACCGCGTCCCCCACCGCTTCGCCTGCGCTCATGATGGCCAGCAGTTGAAGGTCAAAGGTGGCACGCGGGGTGGGATAGGCCTTCATCATGGCCTTGAGCGCCGTCGGAAACAAAAAGGTGTGCGTCACACGGTGCTGCTGCATCAGCGTGAAGGCCAGCTCAGGGCTGAAGCGACCGTTGAACGCCACGATGGGTCGACCAAAGTACAGCGTGGGCAGCAAGGCATCCATCAAGCCGCCGGTCCAGGCCCAATCGGCAGGCGACCAAAACACCGTCGGCACCATAGGCTCAGGTGGCATGTCAGGGGCTGCACGCGCCACCCCGCGCTCAGCCGCCGCGGTCGCAAAACCAAACCAATTTTGGCTGCACACAAAGCCCGTCAAGTTGCCAATCAGGGCGCGGTGGGGAATCAAGGCGCCCTTGGGTGGCCCGGTGGTGCCACTGGTGTAAATCAACACCGCCGCTTCATCGGCCTTGGTTCTCACCGCCGTGAAGCGACGCTTTTGCGCACCGATGGCACTGGCATAGTCCACATCGCAACGCGCTGCGGCGCCATCCAGGCCCACCACACAGCGCAAAGCTGGGCACTGCGCGCGCACAGCCAACACGTGATCGACGGTGGCCTCATCGACCACAGCCAGTACCGCCTCACTGTCTTGCAACCGATAGGCCAGCGCTTCTGGCCCAAACAACATCGACAAAGGCATGGCCACCGCCCCCAACTGCAACACCGCCATGTACGCCACCGCAGTTTCAAAACGCTGCGGCAACACAATCGCCACCCGGTCGCCGCGTTGCACCCCCAGGCTGACCAGCACATGGCTCAACGCATCGGCAGCCGCACAGAGCTGCGCATAACTGTGGCGACTCGTCTGGCCATCCAAGTGGTGGGTGATCACCGCGATGCGCGCAGCCGCATCGGGCTGCGCGCCCCAGCGGCGGCTGCACACCTCGGCCATGTTGAAGTGGGTGGGCACAGCCCAGCGAAAGCCTTGGTGCATCGCCGCGTAAAAATCAGGCGTCTGAGAAGCTGAGCGCTGGGTCATGGGCGGTGTCCTTATGATTGAAAAAATGTACCCAATCCAAAAAGTTTCTCGCAGCGAGTTTGTACCGATACGACAGCTGCGCTACCACGTGCGCCAATGGGGCACGCCCTCGCCTGACACGCCCCCACTGGTGCTGGTGCACGGCTGGATGGATGTGGCCGCCTCGTTTCAGTTCATGGTCGACGCTTTGCAACACGACCACTGGGTGATCGCCCCTGACTGGCGCGGCTTTGGCCTGACCGAAACCCCTGCCACCGACAACTTTTGGTTCCCCGACTACTTGGCCGATCTGGACTTCTTGCTCGACCACTACGTGGGCGACAAGCCCGTGCATCTGGTCGGCCACAGCATGGGCGGGCACATCGCCACCTTGTACGCGGGTGTGCGCCCAGAGCGCGTGCGCCGCCTCATCAACCTGGAGGGCTTTGGCATGCCAGCTTCGCGTTCGGCCCAGGCACCCGGGCGCTATGCCAAGTGGATGGACGAACTCAAAAGCCTGCAACGCGGTGAGATGGACCTCAAGCCCTACGACAGCCTGGAGGCCGTGGCGCAGCGTTTGATCAAAACCAACCCACGCTTAGGAGAAGACAAAGCCCACTGGCTGGCCCAACACTGGGCCCATACCAATGCCCAGGGCGAATGGCGCATCCTGGGCCATGCAGGCCACAAAGTGGTCAACGCCCAATTGTTTCGCGTGGACGAGGTGCAAGCCATTTACCAACGCATCAGCGCTCCGACGCTGTGCGTGGTGGCCAGCAGCGACAGCCTGGGCCAGTGGTGGAAAGGCAAATACACCTTGGACGAGTTCAAACAACGCATCGCCGTGGTGGCACAACTGCGCCATGCCGTCGTAGAAGACGCAGGACATATGCTGCACCATGACCAGCCGCAACAATTGGCACAATTGATCGAAGACTTTCTTGCCCAAGCGTGACGCACACGGAAAGCAACACATGACACGACGCGTGATCGGCCTCCTTGCCACTGCCTCAGCGCTGCTGCTCGTCGGGTGCGCTGGTTTGCTGCCGCGTGCGCGCACCGAGTCACCCACGTTTCAAAGCTTTCAAGACGCACGTGACGCCGTTGAGTCACTGGTGCCCATGCAAAGCACCACCGACACTTTGGTGCGACTCAAAATTGACCCGGCCCAACAACCCAACACGGTCATCCTGTCGTATACCGACATTGTTCGACGGGTGGTCAACGGCAGCGTGCTCACCAAAGCCGACTTGGGGCCAGGCATTTTGATGTGCATCGAAGCACGGGATACCTGCCACGGGTGGGAAATCAACGTGTCCAAAGTCAACAAGGTGAGAACCGGCAACTTTTTTGCCGACTTCGTCAACTTCAAGCGACGCTCCGAAACCACCGGTTGGCGCTTCAACGCGCTGATCTTGCTGGTCGACGATGTGGTGGTGTACCGCTCGTGGGGTGGCCAGCCCGAAATCAATGAAGTCGACGTCCAAAACAACCCCCTGGGCCCCTTGCAAGAAATTGGCCCGGCGGTTTTGGCACCCAAATAGAATGCGTACTTTGAAGTTCACAGCCATGCTGCGCATCCCCACCCAAGGTCTGGCCAAGTGCCTGCTCATCGGCACGCTGTGCATCACTGCGCTGTTTGACATGGCCCGGGCCGAAGGCTCAGAGCAGACCTGGCACAACTGGAACCCCTGCACGCAGGCGCTGGCACAAGACAACGCGGCTGAACCCGACCCTGACCAGCAATGGGAACTTGTTCTCTCGCCCTACACCTACCACTGGAACTACAGCGCCGAACACCGTCCGGTCATCCTGGGTGCCTTGGAGCGGCATGTGGCAGGCGAGCGTTTTTGCGGTCTGGCCCTGTTTCGCAACTCTTTTGGCAAAGCCGCCACGTATGTCTACGTTGGCAAGCAGTGGTCAGGCATATGGGGCCAGCCCAAACTCACCGCCAAAGTCTCGGCGGGCCTGATTTACGGCTACCGCAACGAGTACCAAGACAAGATCCCTTTCAACAACTACGGCGTAGCACCCGCCATCATTCCGTCGCTCAGCTATGCCTTCACGCCCCACGATTCGGGCCAACTGATGTTGCTGGGCACAGCAGGGGTTTTGTTCGCCTACAGCCACCGCTTCTGAACGTGAGAAAATCTGCGGTTTCCCAGAACCGTAAAGAAGACCCATCATGGAAGCAGAACGCATCAACCTCATTGGCACCACCCTCGCAGACCTGAGCGTGCGCACGGTTGATTTACGGAGGTATCTTTGACTTCGATGCCAAGTCAGAGCGCCTGAGGACCGTCAACGCCTCTCTGGAAGACCCTACGGTCTGGAACGATCCCAAAAAAGCCCAAGAACTGGGCCGTGAAAAAAAATCCCTCGACGACGTGGTCGTGACTTTGTCACGCCTGACGCAAGAGCTGTCCGACAACACCGAGTTGTTTGACATGAGCAAAGCCGACGGCGACGAAGACGGCTTGCTCACCATCGAAGCCGAAACCAAAGGTCTGGTCGCCGACATCGAGAAACTCGAATTTCGCCGCATGTTCAGCAACGAGGCTGACCCCTGCAACGCCTTCTTGGACATCCAAGCCGGCGCCGGTGGCACCGAGGCTTGCGACTGGGCCAGCATGCTGCTGCGCCAGTACCTCAAATACGCCGAGCGCAAAGGCTTCAAAGCCACCGTCGAAGACGAGTCTGCGGGTGACGTGGCCGGCATCAAAGGCGCCACCATCAAGATCGAAGGCGACTACGCCTTTGGTTTGCTGCGCACCGAAACCGGTGTGCACCGCTTGGTGCGCAAGTCGCCCTTTGACTCATCAGGCGGTCGCCACACCAGCTTTGCCAGCGTGTTTGTCTACCCCGAGATCGATGACTCGATCGAGATCGACATCAACCCGTCTGACGTGCGCACCGACACCTTCCGCGCCAGCGGTGCGGGCGGCCAGCACATCAACAAAACCGACTCGGCTGTACGTTTGACGCACATCCCCACCGGCATCGTGGTGCAGTGCCAAGACGGTCGTAGCCAGCACAGCAACAAAGACGTGGCGTGGAAACGCCTGCGTTCGCGTTTGTATGACTTTGAAATGCGCAAGCGCCAAGAAGCCCAGCAAAAGCTCGAAGACACCAAGACTGACGTGGGTTGGGGTCATCAAATTCGCAGCTACGTGCTCGACCAAAGCCGCATCAAAGACTTGCGCACCAACGTTGAAATCTCCAACACCCAAAAAGTGCTGGACGGCGACCTCGATGTGTTCATCGAAGCCTCTCTCAAACAAGGTGTGTAAACACACCGTTTTGCGCCTACCTTAGGAAAACACCATGCTTCGTGAAGGCTCTGCCACCTTGACCCAACGCGCCGACTACAGCGCGCCTGCGTTTTGGATCGACACCGTTGACTTGACCTTTGACCTCGACCCCGTCAAAACCCGTGTGCTCAACAAAATGACCTTGCGTCGCAACCCCGACGTAGCGGCCCAGCCCCTGCGCCTGGACGGCGAAGAGCTCAACCTAGCACGCGTGCTGGTCAACGGCCAAGGCACCTCGTTCAAGATGGACGGCAACCAATTGGTGCTGGAAAACCTGCCCGAAGGCACCGACGCTTTCGCGCTGGAAATCTTCACCACCTGCAATCCCAGCAAGAACACCCAGTTGTCGGGCTTGTACGTCAGCAACGAATCGTTCTTCACCCAGTGTGAGGCCGAGGGCTTTCGTCGCATCACCTACTTTCTGGACCGCCCCGATGTGATGTCGAGCTACAGCGTGACCCTGCGCGCCGACAAAAAGGCCTATCCCGTCTTGCTCAGCAACGGCAACCTGGTGGCACACGGTGACCTGGAAGACGGCCGTCACTTTGCACAGTGGATCGACCCGCACAAAAAACCCTGCTACCTATTTGCCTTGGTGGCCGGTCAGTTGGTGTGCCGCGAGCAACGCGTCACGGCACGTTCGGGCAAAGAACACCTGTTGCAGGTGTATGTGCGCTCGGGCGACTTGGACAAAACCGAACACGCCATGAACTCCTTGCGTGCCAGCATCGCGTGGGACGAAACACGCTTTGGACTGAGCCTGGACTTGGAGCGCTTCATGATCGTTGCCACCAGCGACTTCAACATGGGCGCGATGGAGAACAAGGGCCTCAACATCTTCAACACCAAGTTCGTGTTGGCCAATTCGGCTACCGCCACCGACACCGACTACGCCAACATCGAGAGCGTGGTGGGCCACGAATACTTCCACAACTGGACTGGCAACCGCATCACCTGCCGCGACTGGTTTCAGCTCTCGCTCAAAGAAGGCCTCACGGTGTTCCGCGACCAAGAGTTCAGCCAAGACTTGGCCAGTCATGCACTGGCGGGCGACGAGGCAGCCGCCAACTCGGCGCGCGCCGTCAAACGCATCGAAGACGTGCGTTTGCTGCGCACCGTGCAATTTGCCGAAGACGCCGGCCCCATGGCCCACCCGGTGCGTCCCGACAGCTATGTCGAGATCAACAATTTCTACACGGTCACGATTTATGAAAAGGGCGCCGAGGTGGTGCGCATGATGCAAACCTTGGTGGCGCCCGCCCTCACCGCCAGCGGCACCGTGGGTGGCTTGACACACACCGGGCGCGAAGGCTTTGCCAAAGGCATGGCCTTGTACTTTGAGCGCCACGATGGCCAAGCCGTCACCTGCGACGACTTTGCCCAAGCCATCGCCGACGCTAACCCCGGCACCGCCTTGGCCCTGCATTTGCCACAGTTCAAGCGCTGGTATGCCCAAGCTGGCACACCACGCGTGCAGGCGGTAGGCACGTATGACGCGGCCACCCACCGCTACACCCTCACACTGAGCCAACGCTGTGCGGCCAGCCCCGGCCAAGACCACAAAGAACCCTTCGTCATTCCCGTGCAAATGGGCTTGCTCGACCACACGGGTCGCGAGGTGCTCCCGAGCCAGTTGCTGGTGCTCACCGAGGCCACGCAAAGCTTTGAGTTCCATGACCTGCCGATCGCCGATGGCCAAGCGCCCGTGCCCTCACTGCTGCGTGGATTCAGTGCGCCGGTGGTGCTGGAGATGGACTTCAGCGCCGACCAACTGCTGATCTTGCTGGCCCACGACAGCGACCCCTTCAACCAATGGGAAGCCGCACAACGCCTCTACCTGCAAGCCGCTTTGGCGGCTGTGCAAGCGGATGGCGACCCCACCCAGGTGCTCGACACAGCTTTGCTCGAAGCCCTGCGCACGGTCTTGCGCCATCCCAACTTGGATGCCGCGTTCAAAGAACTCGTGCTCACCCTGCCTGCCGAAACCTACATCGCCGAACAGCTCGATGTGGTGGACCCACAGCGCATCCACACGGTACGCGAAGCCATGCGCGCACAACTCGCGCAAGCCCTGCATGACGACTGGGCCTGGGCCTTTGAGTCACACCGCGAAAACGGCAGCTACCAACCCGACCCGGTCTCCAGCGGACGTCGTGCACTGAGCGGCTTGGCGCTGCACATGCTGTGCCTGGATGCGCGCAGCAGTGGCGACATCACGTGGCCTGAGCGCACCTTGCAGTGCTTTGACAACGCGCACAACATGACCGACCGCTTCAACGCCTTGAGCGCTCTGGTGGCATCCGGACACGCTTTGGCCACGCCTGCGTTGCAACGCTTCTACAGCCTGTTCTCGCGCGAAGCATTGGTGATGGACAAATGGTTTGCCTTGCAAGCCGGTGCACCTGACCGTGGCGGCAATGTGCTGCCCGTGGTGCGTCAACTCATGCAGCACCCCGACTTCACACTCAAAAACCCCAACCGCGCACGCAGCCTGATCTTCAGCTACTGCAGCGCCAACCCAGGGGCTTTCCACCGCAGCGATGCAGCGGGTTATGTGTTCTGGAGCGAGCGCGTGCTCGAACTCGACGCCATCAACCCCCAAGTCGCTGCCCGCCTGGCCCGCGCCTTGGACCGTTGGAGCAAATTGGCCGAGCCCTACCGCAGCGCCGCCCATGTGGCCCTCACCCGCATTGCCGCCAAGTCTGACTTGAGCAACGACGTGCGCGAAGTCATCTCGCGTGCCCTCAGTTAATTCAACCCTCATCACAGAGAAACACCATGAGCATTTCACTCACCCGCTATCTGGTCGAACAGCAACGTGCCAAAGGCCATATTCCTTCTGAGTTGCGTTTGCTGCTCGAAGTGGTGGCTCGCGCCTGCAAAGGCATCAGCCAAGCCGTCAACAAAGGCGCACTGGGCGATGTGCTGGGTACCGCTGGCAGCGAGAACGTGCAAGGCGAGGTGCAGAAAAAACTCGACATCATCGCCAACGATGTGCTGATTGAAGCCAACGAATGGGGCGGCCACCTGGCAGCCATGGCTTCAGAAGAAATGGACACCATCCACGTGGTGCCCAACCGCTACCCCCAGGGTGAATACCTGCTGATGTTTGACCCGCTCGACGGCTCCAGCAACATCGACGTCAACGTGAGCATTGGCACCATCTTCAGCGTGCTGAAAAAAACCGATACCAGCAAAGGCGTGAGCGAAGACGACTTCCTGCAACCCGGCACAGCCCAAGTGGCAGCAGGTTATTGCGTGTATGGCCCGCAAACCACCCTGGTGCTCACCGTGGGCGATGGCGTGGCCATGTTCACCCTCGACCGCGAGCAAGGCTCGTTTGTGTTGACCCAAGAAGATGTGCGCATTCCGGCCGACACCAAAGAGTTCGCCATCAACATGAGCAATATGCGTCACTGGGACGAGCCCGTGAAGCGCTATATCGACGAGTGCTTGCAAGGCGAAGAAGGCCCCCGTGGCAAGAACTTCAACATGCGCTGGATCGCCTCCATGGTGGCCGATGTGCACCGCATCATGACGCGTGGCGGTGTCTTCATGTACCCCTGGGACAAGCGCGAACCCAACAAACCCGGCAAGTTGCGTCTGATGTACGAGGCCAACCCCATGAGCTGGTTGATCGAACAAGCCGGAGGTGCGGCCACCAATGGGCGTCAACGCATTTTGGAAATTCAGCCCACGCAACTGCACGAACGTGTCAGCGTGGTGCTGGGCTCTAAACATGAGGTCGACCGCATCACCAGCTACCACCTCAAAGGCTGAGCCACACACACAGCCTGGCTATAATCTTGGCTCGGTTGCCGGTGTAGCTCAGTCGGTAGAGCAGCTCATTCGTAATGAGAAGGTCGGGTGTTCGATTCATCTCTCCGGCACCACACATCACACAAGAAGCCCCGTTCACAAGACGGGGCTTTTTCTTGTCTGCAACACCCCTCCCACTTGAAACATCACGGCATGCAAGACACTTCTCCCATCGACATCGTGTACCTCTGGGTCGATGGCAACGACAGCCAATGGCGTCTCAAACGCCAGCAGGCAGCCAGCAAACTCTGCGCTGACGGTCACAACGCGATGGCCCGCTTTGGCAATGTAGAGGGGCGCTTTCGTGACAACCAAGAGCTGCGCTACAGCCTGCGGGCGTTGGATCAATTTTTTCCAACCCATGGGCACGTCTACCTCGTCACCGACGCACAAGTGCCGGCGTGGCTGCAAGACTCAGACCGACTGACCATCGTCGATCACCGGGCGCTGATTCCACACGACGCGCTGCCCACCTTTGACTCCGGTCACATCGAGTCGTACATCCACCGCATCCCGGGCTTGTCCGAGCGTTACTTTTATTTCAACGACGACGTATTTTTTGGCGCCCCTGTGCACGCCAGAGACTGGTTCTACCCGGGTGGCTTTTACGTCACCTGGTCGGACGACCCGTGTGTGCCAGGCTTGGCCATGCAAAGCCACGACACCTCGTTAGAAAACGCCAGCCGTTTGTCGCGCCAATGGCTGCAAACCAAAGCCACCCAACAGACACCACACACAACCATCGGCGCACACCGCTTAGACCCCCATTACGCGCACACCCCACGCACCTTTGCGCACTCGCCACGACCCATGTTGAAGTCCTTGCTGTATGCCCTGGAACATGAAGCACCCGACTTGTTTGCACAGGTACGCTCCACCGTGTTTCGCGCCTGGGACAAACCCACTCTGGTGTCTGACTTTGTCTTGCGCTGGGCACTGGCACATGGTGTGGCCCAACTCAAAGACTACAGCCACAGCTATGTTTCCACGGGTGCCTCGGACACGCACACTCAGCTCAAACAACTGCGCCATGCCTGGGGTTCACTGGACTTCTTTTGCATCAACGACACCACCGACGACGCTCACCCTGACGATCCGCGCCTGACCCAGGTACGCGACACCTTGCAAACCCTGCTCCAAGCGCCCTCTTCCTTTGAAAAGATGCGCCACGCCACGTCACATCGGGGCTTATCGGGCAAGCCGCAACGACAGTCAAATTTACTTACATATTTTTTAATTTAGATTCACAAATTAATTCCCTAGGAGTAGTATTGCCACCGAAATGAAGACTTTGTTCAATTGAACTTTTCATTGAAAGCTGGCCATGTCCAAGCAACCATCGCCCACGCAGACAAATGGCCCGCAAGGGCAGGGATGGCCTGATCGGCTGAAATACCCCGGCACTCTTTGGCACTCGTTTTGGATCGGCAGCGGGCTGACGGCACTGGTTCTGGTCCTCGTCGGCTTGGCATGGTGGTCTTACCAAGATGACGACCCCACCCATTGGACGGTCTGGCTGATCACCGGGAACATGCCCTTGTGGGCCGGTCTGATGGGCATGCTTCTGGGGTTGGCGGTTTTAGCCCTGTGCATCAGCTATCTGCGGGCGCAAGAACGCAAGCAGTGGGTTCTCGAAGGCGTGCAACGCGACCGCCATTTACGTGCCATGCTAGATGCGGCACCCAACGGCATGCTGGCCATCGATACCAACGGCATCATCGTGATGGTCAACAACCAAATGCAACGCCTCTTTGGCTGGTCACGGCAAGAAATGCTGGGGCAACCCATTGAAATGTTGTTGCCTGAACGCTACCGAGGCAAACACTTGATGCTGCGCCACACCTTTGTGCAAGCCCCAACACCGCGCGCCATGGGGGCTGGGCGGGACTTGTTTGGTTTGCGCAAAGACGGGCAGGAATTCCCGGTTGAAATTGGCCTCAACCCGACCGACCCCGACAGCGTGATTGGCCTGCAAATCGTCGCCTCAGTGGTCGACATCACCGAGCGCAAACAAGCCGAAGCGGAACTGCGTGCCGGGCGTGATCGCATCAAAAACATTTTCAACGCCGCACCCAACGGCATGTTGGCCATCGACAAAAACGGCGCCATCGTCATGGTCAATACCCAAATGGAGCGCTTGTTTGGATGGGCACAAGAAGAAATGCTGGGCAAGCCCATTGAAATGTTGTTGCCCGAACGCTACCGCGGCAAACACATCATGCTGCGCAACAACTATCTGCAAACACCACAACCCCGTGCCATGGGCGTAGGCCGTGATCTGTTTGGTCTGCGCAAAGACGGGTATGAGTTCCCTATCGAAATTGGCCTCAACCCCACCGGCCCAGACAGCAACATCGACATGCAGGTGGTGGCCTCCGTGGTGGACATCACCGAGCGCAAACAAGCCGAGGCGATGCTCAATGAAGCCAACAACCTGCTGGAAAAACGCATCGCTGAACGCACCATGCAATTGGAGGCGGCCAACCGCGCCAAGTCCGACTTTCTGGCCAATATGTCGCATGAGTTGCGCACCCCCTTGAACGCCATCATCGGGTTTTCAGAAATGTTCAAAGACGGCGCGCTGGGGCCACTGGACGAACGACAACGCGGCTTCAGCGCCGACATTTATGAAGCAGGCAAACACTTGCTGTCCTTGATCAACGACATCTTGGACTTGTCCAAAGTTGAAGCTGGCATGTTGCAGCTGCAACTCAGTGCCGTGAACTTGCTGCAACTGTTTCAGTCCAGTACCTTGATGGTGCGCGAGAAAGCGCTCAATCATGCGATTGAACTCAGCACCCACATCGACCAGAGCATTGGCACCGCCTTGTGCGATGAGCGCAAGGTCAAACAAATCATCTACAACCTGTTGGCCAATGCCATCAAATTCACCGAACACGGTGGCACCGTGTCTTTGCGCATTGAACGCTGCACGCGCGCAGACATCACACTGAACCCCGCCCTGCCGGGACGGCTGCTGGAGCTGCCAACCAGCGACAACCAAGCGTTCTTGCACATCGCGATTGAAGACAACGGCATTGGCATTGCGCCAGAAGACCTGCCCAAACTGTTTGAACCCTTTGTGCAAGTCGACAGCTCTGCCGCACGCCTGCAATCGGGCACGGGCTTGGGACTGTCGCTGGTCCGCCGCCTGGCAGAACTGCACGGCGGCACGGTTGGGGTCAGCAGCCGTCTGGGGATGGGCAGTTGCTTTCAGGTCTGGCTGCCGTATTGCGAAGTGGCCCATACCGAGGCGCAAGAAGAAGACACCGAGCATCTGCTCGATAGCCCGGCCTTGACTGTGACCTCCAACACGAGCTTGCAGCCCCCCTTGGCCTTGGTGATCGAAGACGATGAAGATGCCGCCCGCCTCATCGCGGGGCAACTCCAGATGGATGGCTTTGAAGTGATCTGCGCGGTCACCGCTGAAGAAGGCTTGGTGCGGGCAGAAAGGCGACCACCCGACTTGATCACCTTAGACATCTTCTTGCCTTTGATGAACGGCTTTGATTTCATGCGCAAACTCAAAGCCTCACCCAAATTGAAAAACACCCCTGTGGTGCTGATCACGGCCTCCAAAGAAATGGACCACGGCTTGGCTCTGGGTGCACGACGGGTGTTGCACAAGCCGTTCTCACGCGCCCAACTGAGATCGGCCTTGAGCGGGCTTGTGGTGTCGCCACAACCGGGAACGCCGAAGGTCAGAATTTTGATTGTGGATGACAACCCCAAACTGGTGGAGTTCTTGGCCACACTCTTGGAGGCCGAAGGCTATGGCGTCACACGCACCTATGGTGGGGCAGAAGCCATCCATGCCGTGAGTGTGGAAGTGCCTGACCTCATGATCTTGGATTTGATGATGCCCGAGGTCAATGGCTTCGAGGTGGCATTGGCCATGCGACAAAAACCCAACAGCGTCCACATGCCAATTCTGGTGTTGACCGCCATGGAGCTCAGCGAAGAGGACCGGGCACGCCTCAAACTCAGCGTGGACAGCATCATGGAAAAAACCCACTTCAACAACGCTGAACTGTTGGCCGAAGTACGCCGGGCCTTGCCCAAACGCAACGATAGATGAGGGGGCCGCATGAAAAAGATCCTGGTGATCGACGACGATGCACGCAACTTACGACTCGCAGTGGCCGTGCTTGAACAAGCCGAGTACGCAGTGTTGAGTGCCGACAACGGCCCCGATGGCATTGCCTTGGCCACCGCGCAAAGCCCGGACTTGGTGTTCATGGATGTCCAAATGCCAGGCATGGACGGACTCACCGCGCTGCGTGAATTGCGCGCCAATCCACAGACCCATGGGTTGACCGTGGTGGCCCTGACCGCGCTGGCCATGAAGGGAGATGCCGAGCGGCTGCTGGCGGCTGGTTTTGATGGTTACTTTGAAAAACCCATTCAATACAAAAAATTTCTCACAGAAATTGAATGCCTGCTCGACGTGAAAGGCTTGCATGATTGAGGAGTTGCTATGACACACACACCCAAACATGCCCTCATCTTGGTCGTTGACGATGAAGAGCGAAATCGTCGCCTCCTCACCTCCATGCTGGAAGTCGAAGGCTACCTGGTCAACGCCGTGGGCAGCGGGCAAGCCGCATTGCAAACCATGGCCACGCAGCGCGCCGACATCATCTTGCTTGACGTCATGATGCCTGGCATGGACGGCTACCAGGTGGCACGCGCCCTCAAGGCACAAGACAACACGCGTGCCATTCCGATCGTGATGCTCACCTCGCTGGATGACCGCGACTCTCGCTTGCGTGGCCTAGAAGCAGGGGCAGAAGACTTTTTAACCAAGCCGGTTGACCGCATCGAACTGCTCGCCCGCGTGAAGAACCTGCTGCGCCTCAAAACCTTCAACGACTTCCTGGCAGAAAACAACCACCTGCTCGACGCCTTGGTGATGCAACGCACCCAGCAGTTGGTCAAAAGCTACCACCAGACCATCGAAGTGCTGACCCGCGCTGCCTCCTACAAAGACGAGGAAACGGGTGCCCACGTGACCCGCATTGGGCTCTACACCGAAGTTTTGGCGCAGTCGCTGGGCATGGATGCCACTTTCTCCGATCTCATTCGTTACGCCAGCCCCATGCATGACGTCGGAAAAATTGCCATCCCCGACGCCATCCTGAGCAAGCCCGGGGCCTTCACCCCTGAGGAATGGGCCATCATGAAAACCCACTCACAGCTCGGCGCCAAACTGCTCAGCGGCTCCGACTCCCCCTACCTGCTCATGGGTGCAGAAATCGCCGCCCACCACCATGAACGTTGGGATGGTGGCGGCTACCCCTTGGGATTGGTGGGCACAGCCATCCCGATGTCGGCGCTGATCATGAACATCTGCGACCAATACGATGCCCTGCGCTCGGTGCGACCCTACAAGGGGGCGCTGTCGCATCAGCGCACCTTGGAGATCATCACCACCGGCGACGGCAGAACAGCGCCCTCACACTTTGCCCCAGACGTGTTGCAAGCCTTCAAACAATGCGCGACGCAATTCCAAGATATTTTTGATGCGCACCTTGACGTGCGACACGCCGCATAAACCTGGTTGCATCAGTCGTCAAATGGCCGAAGCGCACTGGGCAATTGCAGCACCTCCTGCAGTGGCAACGGTTTGGAAAAGTAAAAACCTTGGGCCTTGAAGCAGCCTGTCTCAATCAAGATTTCACGTTGGAAGTTTGACTCCACCCCTTCGGCGGTCACATCCAGCTTGAGTGCTTTGGACAAGGCCATGATGCTGGCCACCACACGAGAGTCGCCCGTGTGGCGCAAAGCGGAAATGAATGAGCTGTCAATCTTGAGCTTGTGTACCGGCATATTGGCCAAGCGCGACATCGACGAGTAGCCTTTGCCAAAGTCATCGATCGCGATTTGAATGCCCATCCCAATCATGGATTCCAACTGGCTGTTCACTTCGTGCTCACTCTGAGACAACTCGGACTCTGTGAACTCAAGCACCAAGCCTGCGTAATCGTCGTTGTACGACCCAAGGTATTTGGCCAGCAATTTAAAAATTTTCTTCTTGGCAAACAGCTGTGGCGACGAGTTGAATGCAATTTTGCAACCCGGAAACCGCTGCTGGATGTGCTTGATATCTTCTGTGATGCGAATCAACACCAGCTCTGTGACCTGGTCGATCACACCGATCTTTTCCGCAATCGGAATGAACTCGGCAGGCGACACCATGCCCAATTCATCGTCATGCCAACGCGCCAACGCTTCAAAACCCAAAATCTTTCCGGTCCTCAAATCGACCTCAGGCTGGTAATTCACAGACAAACTTTGGTTCATCAGGGCCACGGCCATCTTGGCTTCCACTTTGTTGCGGCGTGAAATGATTTTGATCAGCTTGGCGTCCAACCACTCAATCCGCGATCGCCCAGACTCTTTGGCATGCAGCAATGCGGTGTCGGCATAGATCAACAAGTCGTTGATGTTGTCCGCATCACTCGGGTACATGGCAGCGCCGGCACTGAACCCGGCCGTGAGGTGAATGCCGCCTGAGAACTGAATGTTCAAGGCCACCGCCTGGATCGAGTCTTTGAGGCGCTGCTGAAAAGACGCCACGTCTTCGTTCATGTCAATCACTGCAATGAACTCATCCCCTGAGCGGCGACAGATGTATTTGGGGCCAGGCAATTTCTCGCTCAGGTGCTGCGCCACCTGCTTGATTACCACGTCGCCCTGCTCATGGCCGTAGCTGTCGTTGATGCTCTTGAGGTGGTCCAAGTCGATGAACAACACCGCAAACTGAGGACTGCCTGACTTTTTATTCAAGCGCTCGGTGATGTATTCAAAAAAGGCACGGTAATTGGGCAAGCCCGTCAACTGGTCAAGGTAAATCAAATCCTTCAACCGCGACTCGGCGGCTTTCAGAGGACGCACATCGGAAAAGATGGCCACATTGCCCTGACTCACGCCTTTGTCATTGAGCAGGGTGGACACCGACAGAATCGTGGGTATCGACTGCTTGTCGGCTGTGGTGAAGAAAGTTTCACCCCGCCACTCACCATGATGCTTGATCGACTCCACGATCGACAGCCCCGAGCCTCCCAAGTCTTCGTTGCGGTACAAAATGCCTGCTGGCTTGCCCAGCAAACGTGCTTTCTCATACCCGGTCATGCGGATCAAGGCGGTGTTGACATCGACAATTCGCCCATGTACATCGGTGATCAAAATTGCTTCGGCCGCGGTTTCAAACACACGCGCTGAAATCAACAACTGCTGGTTGGCCGCACGTTGTCGCAACAGCAGTTGCAGCAACGCGTCATGCACCGACGAAATTTCATCGCCGATATGGCCGGTTTCAATCTCCACCTCTTGGCCATTGATCATGCGCGAAGCCAAATCCACCAGGGCATTGAGTCTGCGTGTGGTTTCCTGTGAAAAAGTTTTGGTCCACCGATACAAGCCAAGAAACAACCATACGCCACTGATCAACGAAAAAGCAAACGCGGCGGCCACCACCAACAGACTGTCCCAAATCATTTGAGAAAGGTGCAGGTACACCGGGAATTCGTATTTGCCCAGTGCAATAGGCACCTTCACAAACGCATGGGTCACAGCCCCCAAGGTGCTCGTCTCGTGCCCATCGGTCAATGAGTACATCAGCGCCAAATCCTTGGGTAAATGCAACTCATCGGTCAGATGGGTCACGTTGAATGAAATCAACAAAATGCCCAGCACGCCATCTGAAAATGGCGCCACCACCGGCAAGGTGAACACCAAGTGCTGGCCATCGTCTTGGGTCAACAGTTCATGGAATGGCCGCACCTCATCGATGGTTTTTTGAATCATTTGATTCGAGGGACGCAAGGCCCTCCCCGGTTGGGTGCTCAAGATGTAGTCACGCCCTTTGTAATCGAGCAAGTCGATGCGACGGATGGTGTTGTTGTTGAGTCGATTCAACAAGGGAACCAAGTACACGTCACGTCCCACTGAATCGGTCAAGCCAGTCCAGATCAAGGAAGAGTTGCCCAGCGAATCCGCCTCACGCAGCATGGCACTGACTTCAGCCGAGAAGGTAGACGTGACCAACGACTGGTGTTGCTGCAACTGGCTGTACTTGTAAAACAGCGAGCCACTGACGGCCAACAGCACAATCAGCGCGGTCAGCACTGACAAATAGAGACCAAAAATCTTGAACAGTTTTCGGCCAATTTGCTCGCGCAGGGTCACGGACTTCATGTCATTCAATCGGTATCAAGCGACCCAAACGGTCCATCTTCACAAACAAGACTTGTGACGCATCCAACGCGTCATGCCGAGCAGACGTGAACGCCTGCGTGTAGTGTCTCACCGCGCCCTCAAAGGCGGGCAGTTTCTCCAGCGCATCGCGAACTTTGACAGCTTGCGTCGATTGCGCCTTGTTCACCGCCATGGCCAGCAAATGCACGGTGTCATAGGCTTGTGCAGCACCGACCGGGCTGGGAATGTCGGTGAATGACTGAAAGCCACCGTTCTTGCGAATCCATTCGCCCAGGTACTTGGCCCGGGGCCGGTTGTTTTTGACAAACGTGAAGGTTTGAATCACGTCGAACGTGACGTCCCCCAAGTACTCGCCCGCCAGCTCGTGCAACACCCCGCCCGACACCCCCCAGTGCGAGACCATGGGCAAGCGTAGCTGCGGGGGTTGTGACGCCACGTCTCGCAGCAACAGCGCCGCTTCTTTCTCATTGCCGACAAACATCAAGGCTTTGCTGCCAGCACTCAAACAAGCGCGGTAGGGCTCGACAAAACTCACATCGCCCCAGTTGTACCAGCGCACCACGTTGAAGTCGACTTTGTACTGCCCCGCCTTGGCCCTGATCACTGCTTCCGAAGACCGTCCCCACGACGTGTTGGGCAAAAAGACACATGCCTTGTCGGCCTTGTACTTGAGGGCCAGACGCTTGATCATGGTCTCCACACCCCACGAGTCTTTCAAAGACACCCGAAAGCTGTAGGAAGGCTTGTAGCTGTGGTCGGTGATCTGATCGGCCGACCCCCACACGCTGATCAGCGGCACTTTGAGCCGGTGTGCGTCGGGCAAAACTTCCACACTGACCGGGCTGTACTTGCCCTCTAAAACAGCCACCAAATCCTGGCGTCCTGCCAACTCCACAAAGTTGTCTTTGCCGCGTACCGACACGCCTTTGTTGTCGGTGGTCACCAAGCTCAAAGGACGGCCATTGAGCACGCCACCCGCAGCATTGATTTCAGCCATCGCCGCACGGATGCCCCACTCGATCGACTGCGGCGCTGTATTGGTCTTTTGACCATAGGCACCGTCAAATCCAATCAGCACTGGAGCGCCTGCCGCCCCACCCGATGGCGCCGCCCAGCACACGCTGAGCAGGCAGCTCAGCAAGCCAAGACCGATTGATTTTTGAACCATCTTCTTCATCTCATGCATCCTCAGTGAGGTCCACCGACAAACTTCGAATGGCGCTGACGGTTGTCAGGTCACGAAACTCAAAGCCACCATTCACACTGGGCGCAATCAGGCCCATGGCCAACAGTTCTTGAATGGACGCTTGCAGCACCGGGCGAGGAATGTGGTTCTCTTGTAAAAAGTCAAAACTCACTTGCTTAGATTGCCGTGCCGCTTGCGTGATCAGGGCATAGGCACCCGGCGACAAATTGTCCAACACCGCCAACAAGTTGTTGCGCGTGGTCAGCGACACATCATCCACGCTGGGCGCTTGCATGTGGTGGACACGCGTCAAAGGCGCCTCGGCAGGTCGAGGCCCCAGCACCCGCACAGAAATTTGTTGATCGGCCAAGGCTTGCAAATTGGTGACGACCAGGAAGATGCGGTGCCCTACCAACCGCGCAATGCCCTTGTCACCCAACACAGTGCGCATGATGTCCAAAGACTGCAACCCATACACCTGCAGCATCAATGGCCCAGCGTTGGCGGCCTTGATCAGCATCGTGGCCAAGCGCTCTCCCGCCGTCATAGAAGCACGTATGTCCTCGAAATCCAGCTTGAGTTGAGAAAAAGAAATTTGCTGAAACAAACACTCCAGCAAGCGGTCGCGCTGCCTGGAGTGCGGCAGTCGTAACCGAATCAAGGTAAAGCCCTGTAGCAGGCATGTGTTGCCCATGGCATCCATCAACGACGCAGCCACAGCAGGTGGCCAAGACTCAACCGATGCCCACTGCGCCAAGCCCGACTCCACGAGACGGCAAATGTCATGCAGGAAGGGCAAACCGCCCCAGCGGTCTTTGACATCGGGCAACGGCATGGCCGCTGTGCCCAGGGCAAACACATGTTCTGAGGCTTTGGGTGCGCTGTCTGCGTTCGGGCTCACGGCCTTCACCGCCAACCAAGGCACACTCAACGCCGCCAGTTTGCGCGTCAACTGGTCACTCAAAGGATGCATGCCCAACGCCGCATGCTGGGCCAGCTGAATGGCAATGGCAAAGCACGCCGCAGCGCGCAATTGCTCCGACCCGTTGGCCACAAACTCGATGTGTGAGGCAATGCCAACGCCAATAGCTCGCTCCAGGGGTTTGCCTGCCTGGTTGCTGGCATGCGCTCGGAGTTCGTGCACATAGGGCTGCTGATTGATCCACGCTTGCAGGTACTGAGCCACATAAACAGCGCGATCGGCGTCATCCACATGCGCCACCGGATGACCAAACCAAAGCAACACCCCCCCATCGGGCAACTGCATGAGCTGGCCATCAAAGGCATCGCTCAAACGGGTGGCCAGCTCTTGCAAGGCATTGAAAAACACATGCCGCAAGGCCAGCGTTTCAACAGGGTTGGGCAAGCTGCCAGGGGCCACCACCGCCACCGACGTGACCGTGCGCACCACATAACCAAAGTGACGTGATCGGCTTGTCGGGGCCACCGACTGCCCTTCTTCACTTTGAATCATGCGCCGGGCAATGATGGTCGCCTTGGCGCGATTGCTCACCCCGATGATTTTGAAAATGGTGAACAAATGCTGCTTCACCGTGCCATAGCTGATACTCAGTTCAGCCGCAATTTCCTTGTTTGACTTGCCTTGCGACAGCAGCATCAAGACCTGCATTTGCCGATGGCTCAATGCAGGCTTGAGGGATGCGTCGTTGTCACTCATCAGCGCTCACGCATGCCCTGCTGGAAGGCCACATAAATCGGACGTAACAAATAGCGCAGCACCGACTGGTGATCGGTCACCACATCGGCTTGAACCGTCATGCCGGGCTCGATGCTGAGCACCTGGTGAGCGGTGGCCAAGTGTGTGGCGGGCAAGGTCACGATCACTTTGAAGTAAGGCTGTTGACGTTCATCCAAGGTGCTAAATGCCGACACCATCGACACCGAACCATCCAAGGTGCCGTAGCGCATGTAGTCGTAGGCGCCAATTTTTACGCGTGCGGTTTGGCCCACATGCACAAACCCAATCTCGCTGGGCGACACCCGAACTTCAGCTTGCAATTTGCGGTCGGCCGGCACCACGTTCATGAGCACGGCACCCGGGGTCACCACGCCGCCCACCGTTCGGTAGCGCAAGTCTTGCACCACGCCATCTGAGGGCGCCACAATTTGCAGCCGCTCTAAGCGATCACGCAATTTACCAAGCTGCTCCTCGGTCTGAGCCAGTTCACTGGCTGAGGTGTTCAAGTCATCCAGATTGGTACGCCGAAAGCGCAACAACTCGGCCTGAACCTGGTTCACGTTGCGCTGCGCGTCCAGGGCTTGCACGCGTGTGGCCAGCTTGTCTTTGGCCAAGTCGCCTCGAATTTTGCTGATCTCGGTAAGGATGGTGATTTCTTTTTCCAGCTGGGCAATTTGATCCAGCGAGGTTTTGAGCGTGTGCTTTTGCTCTTCCACCAAGGTTTTGTACTGCGCAGGAATCTCGTTGAAATTGGCAGGACGGTTGGCCAATAACGCCCGCAAACGCTCGACCCGCGCATAAAGTGCCCAATATTTGGCGGCCACGGTTTCGTATTCCGCATTTGGCTCAGCCTCGTTGAAGCTGATCAGCAACTGCCCTTTGGTCACGGTTTGGCCATCGATCACATCGATGGACTTGATGCGCCCACCATCGATGTGTTGCACCACTTGCACCGACTGAATGGGCATGATTTGCCCGCTGGCTGTGGTCACCGTATCGAGACTGGCAAACAAAGCCCACACCACAAACGCCAAGATGGCGTACAAGACCAGCTTGACCGTGGTTTCCATGTAACGCGGCGGGGCAGCTTCTTCCAACAAAATGGCTTTGGCCAAATAGTTGTCCGAGCGATTGCCCAACGCCAGCTTGGGATGTTCGGGGTTTGCATCACGCATGGCGACTCCTTGTTCTTTGTGTCATGTCCATCGCACTCATGGTTTGATCGCCGTGACGGTGGTCTGCTTCAAAATTTCTGCGGGTGGCGCCGCGGCACGCAAATAACCTTTGTCAAACACCAGCAGCGTGTCAGCCAACAAAATTTGGCTGGGGCGGTGGCTGATGAAGAGAACGGTGGACTTGCCTTTGAGCGACGTCATCACATCGGTGAAGCAGCGGTCCCCCGCAGCGTCCAACGCATTGCCAGGTTCGTCAAACAGCATGATGGGCGCGCGCGTGATGTAGGCCCGGGCCAGCGATATTTTTTGCTTCAGGCTTGACGGCAAGGAGTTGGTGTTGTCACCGACGCGGTACTCCACCCCTCTGGGCAAGGCCAACACCTGGTCCAGCGCACCGGCCATTTCCAGCGCTTGGAGAATTTGTTGGTCGGTGGCATCGGGGCGGGCCAGGCGCAAGTTTTGTGCAATCGTGGCCCGAAACAACTGCGCCTCTTGGGGTGCGTAACCAATCAGGCGGCGCAGCTCCAGGGGGTCGAGTTGTCGAATGTCCACGCCATCGACCAGCACCCCACCCGACTGGGCCTGGTACATGGCCATCATCAACTTGAACAAGGTGGACTTGCCCCCGCCGTTGGGGCCCGAAATGGCCACCATCTCACCGGGCTCAATTCGGAAATCAACCCCCACCAAAGCAGGGTCCAGGTTCAAGGAGTAACGAAATGACACCCGTGAAAACTCGACACGCCCTTGCAGACCACGTGAAATGGGCGACGCGGCATAGTCTTGACGCTCGCCCGCAATTTTCATCAACGCATTGATTTGCTCTCCGGCACCACGCACCCGTTCGACCCGCGTCATGTTGACAAAAATGGTTTGCAAGGGGCTGAGCACGCGCCACATCAAGATCATCGAAGCAATCAACGCACCTGAGGACAAGGTTTGCGACAGCACCAACGGCGTGGTGAAGGCCACGATCAGCAAGGCAGAAAGCATCATGAAGAAATACGAAATGCCCACCAGCATTGATGCGAGCTGCTCGGCATGGAACGAAGCCATGGTGGCGTTGGCCGAAATGTCACGTAACCGCGCACGCCACACCAAGCTGCCACCGCACTCATGGATGATGCGCATCTTGGACACCATCTCAATCAAAAACGCGTTGCGTCGTGACGAGGCTTTGCTGCTGGCCAGCACGAAGTCTTGCGTCTTGTGCAAGAACAGGCGATAGAGCAACGCATAGATGGCAGCCATGGCCACAAAGATCAACAGCGCCACCGGGTTGATGATGGACAGACCCACCAAAATCACCAGTGTGGCGGGCGACTCAAAAATCGTCGATGCCAGAGGGCCGGTGAACACATCGCGAATCGCATCGAACGACTGCAAGCGCGTGACCTGCGAACTCACTGACGCACGCTCGGTGTAGCTGGGCGCCATCTGCAGCACACGTTTCAAAATTTCCGTGCCGAAGATGTATTCAATGCGCCCGGCCACAAAGGCCAATATTTTGGCGCGATGGCGCATGAAGAAATAAGACACCGCAATCGCCAGCACAGCGCCAACGGTCAGATAGGCCAAGGTGTCTTGCGCCCCGGTTGGAATGACGGTGCTGTAGACCACGGTCAAGAACAGCGAGCTGGTCATCATCACCAGTCCCGACAACAACGCGGTCACTGTGGCCATGACCATCATGGGTGTAAAGCGCAACATCACATGGGCCACCCACGAGCGAATCTCAGAGGGTTTGCGTTCGACGTATTCGTAGAACAAAGCACGACCGCGCACATGCGTGTCTTGCAGCAGTTCAGACGGCGTCTCCAGGTTACGCGCCACCCGGATCTGACCATCGACACAACCTGTCACCACAAACGCAGGTGCGTGATCGGGAATGAACAGGCAGGGCACCGACCGTGGATCGATGTCAGACAGGTGGCAGTTCAACTCCGACACCTTGTAGCTCAACTGCGCCATGGCGTTTTGAAAACCCGTGAGATCCAGGTTTTGCATGAAGTAAGGCAAGGCCTCAGACACCTCACGTGCGGAGTCTCGTGCGTTCAACAGCTTGAGCAACAGCGCCAAGCAGTCGGACAAGTCATCGACTTCTTTGAAGTTCGACTGGATGGTGTCATGGATGTCTTCCCATTTCTGCGCATCCAAGAACATTTTTTGGGTGTGCGATTCAAAGAAGTTGGCACTCGCCGCCCGCAGGCTCTGGGCTGGCAACACAGGGCTTTGCACCACTGGCAGGGCACCGGGTGTGACGGGTTCAAGCTCGGCGCCCCAGCGCTCGCTCACACCTTCGGGCATGGCCGTCAACGCAACCTCCTGAATGTGGCCATGGCTCAAACGCACGCGGCGATCTGCCAGTTTGCGAAAAGAAGGGCGTTGCGTGACCAACACCATGGTGAAGTTTTTGCGCGCCTTCTCCAAGTATTTGAGCAAGTTGGCATCGCCCTCTGAGTCCATGGCAGAGGTGGCGTCGTCAAACAAGATGATGCTGGGGTTAGACGACAACGCACGCACGATGGCAATGCGTTGCTGGTAGCCCGGAGGCAACGAGTCGGTCGCCATGTCGCCAATGGGCGAGTCCCAGCCGCGCGGCATTTTGGCCACAAAGCGGTCCAGCCCGAGTTCGGTGGCAATCTGCAAAGCCAGCTCGGTACGCGATGGATCGAACAAGGTGATGTTGTCCAGGATCGAGCCCTCCAACATCACCGCCTTTTGCGGCAAATAGGCGATGTAGCTGGACGCACCGTCAACGCCCAAAGCCCGCAGGTCGTGTTGGTCCAGCAAGACCTGGCCAGAGTCTGGGGTCAATACCCCAGCAAGCAGTTGCAACAAAATGCTGCGACCGGCCCCACTCTCGCCCTCCACCATCACGCATTCACCCGCCGCAATGGAGAGGGTGCAGTCAGCAATCAACGCATTTTCAGATTTGGGAAAGCTGTAGCGCACCGACTGCATGTCCAACGCAATGGGCTTGCCACGAAAGGCCTCTAAGGCTTGATCGCCCCCTTGCTGGGGCTGTTTCAAACCCGACTGCTGCAACAGTGCCACCAAGCGGTCGCGCAGCACCTCGTCTTGCTGGTACTTGCTCCACATGCCACTCAAACGTTGCAAGGGGGCTAAAGACCGCATGCCCAACAACACACAAGCCGCCAACTCGCCGTTGGTGAGCCGTCCCTGCGTGACCAAGAAAGCCCCGAGCGCCACAATCAACACGGTCATCAAGGACGAGAACACTTGCCCAATGCCCGACGACATGTCCAAGGCATAGGTCATGCGCAGCATCACCTTGGCGCAACTCTCTTGCAAGCGCTCGTAACGGCGCAGCATGAGCGACTCCATGGTCATCGCCTTCAACGTGTGGATGTTCTTGAAAATTTCATTCAAGAAGTTGCCACGCCGCAAATCACTTTCTTTTTGTTGCTTGATCAGCTCCGGGTCATGCCGGCCGTTGCGCCACGTGACAAACACGAACACGCTGTACCCGCAGACCAACAACAGGCCGACCCACACGTTGATGAGGGTCAAGATCAGCACATACAAAAAGACAAATGGCAAATCCATCCATTGCTGAAAGGTTTGACCGGAGTAGTGGTATTTGAGTGTCGAGACCGATTTGAAGTCTTCCATCACGGCACCTGTGCCTTTGAGTTCAAACTCATGCAAAGGCTGCACCATGATGCGATCCACCACGGCCATGATGGCGCGGTGTTCAAAGCGGGCAGAAATCCAAGCCGTGATGTAGGAGCGGATGATGCGGATCAAAGACTCCAGAGCAATCGCCACGGCAACGGCAATCGAGAAGATCGTCAATGTCTCCAATGACTGGTGCGGCAAGATGCGGTCGTACAACTGCAACATCAACAAGGGCAAAGCCAACGCCAACACGTTGATCAAGATACTGGAGATGACGATGATCGTGCGCTCTTGCCCAAACGGTGACAAGGTTTCAATGGCTTGCAGCGCAGGCCCCGATTGTTGGATCTTGTCCCAGCGGGCCATCAAATCAGCCATCTCCTGCTTGAACTTGCGCCACTGCTTGCCCAGCAGAAAGTGCTCCACAAAACCAAGGTCTGGCGCCTGTGTGGGCGTGGTCTCACGCACGTGAAACGCTTGCGCCATGTCGTTGAGCATGACGGCAAAGAGATGGACGGTCAGACGGTAGATCCGCCAAACGGCAACAAAGACAAAGCCCACCACCCACACCAGAGGACGCAGGACCTGGCGCAAGCCTGTTGGCAGCACAGCCCACAGGCGTTGCCCACCGTGGGCGCAGGCAGCGCTCACACGACGCAATACAAACATCAAGGTTCGAGTGACTGGGTTGTGTGCCATCCAGCGACACAAGGCGCTCACGCCCTGGCTCAGCAACGCACACAAGGCAAACAACAAACGCAAAGGCAAGATGGCCAAAAACAAAGCCACTTCCAGAATTCGCAAGAGAACTCGGAACACAAATTTCATGAGCATTTGCACGAATTTCATGGCTTGACCGTCGCCTCAGAACCGACACCTTGCAGGGCATTGACAGCCGCCATTGAACCGTTGGAGGCATCTAGCTTGCGTGCAGCCTCGATCCAGCTGGCATCTGGCTTGGGTAGCTTGCCTCCGCCGTAGCATGGGCTTTGCCCCAGCTTGAGCCCACCACCAATCGACTTGAACAAATCGACCGAAGCCCGCAACTGGTCCAGGCGCGCGCTGATGGCTGCATCCTCTGCAGCGAGCACAGAGCGTTGAATTTCGAACAGCTGCATGTAGTCCATGCCACCCAACTCAACCACCTTGGAAGTCATCGCCGCCAGTTGCTTGCCCCGCGCGCGCGATTGGCTGAGTGTTTGGTAGCTCTTGTCGGTCATCACCACGCTGGACAAAGCTTCCTCAACATCGCGCATCGACGCGATCACAGTGCCGGCATAAGCCTCAAGCAGTTCAATATTTTTAGCTTGGGCAATTTCAATATCTGCTTTGCGTTTGCCACCGTCAAACACATGGGCCACCAAATTGGATGACACGTTGTAGAACAGACTTTGTGGGCTGGTCAGCGTTGACAACATGTAGCTGCCATAGCCTCCCTGCCCCGACAACACAAAGGACGGAAATAAATTAGCCCGCGCAGCGTACAAGTCAGCTTGCGCCGCCAGCAAAGTGGCCTCAGCACGCTTGATGTCTGGGCGACGACACAGCAAGTCCGAAGGCAAGCCCGCCGAAGCGATGGGAATGGACAAGTTCTGAATCGATTTGGCTTGAATCTTTAAACTCGATGCGGTGGTTCCCAACAAAGCAGCCAAGCGGTTGAAGGCCCGCTCGCGTTGCAGCTTGAGGCTGGTGACCAAGGCCTCGGTGTTGCTTTGCAAAATCAATTGCTGCGACAACTCGATCAAGGTGGCGTCCCCCTTGCTCACGCGTTGCTGCAAGCCACGTGAGATGCCATAAATGGTTTCGAGGTTACGTTCGCCCACCTCGATGCGCTCATCGGTAGACACCACCTGAAAGTAGGTGGCTGTCACATCGCCCACCAACGTCAGCGCCACGGCTTCTTTGTAAAACTCGCTGGCCACGGCTTGCGCGTAGGCCGCGTCGGTGTTGAAACCTTTGCGGCCCCACAAGTCAACCTCGTAATTCACCATCGCACCAATTTGCCAAGTCCCTTGGCTGTACCAATCGGCTTTGCTGGCCGCCGAACCCACCGCCGGAAAAGGTGCTTGTCGCTGGTAGCCCCCTGTCACATCCACCGTGGGTGACTGAGCCGCTTTGACCGAATCAATCTGCGCCCTGCTTTGCGCCACGCGCGCCACGGCAATGCGCAAGTCGTAGTTGTTGGTCAGCGCCAACGCCACCAGCTGGTTGAGTTCTTGGCTATGAAAGTCTTGCCACCACAATTCTTTCGGGGCAGGCAAGACAGCCTCGGTAGGTGGGCTGCTGAATGTCTTTGGCAACCAGCCAACATACTCGGGCCCTGTAGGCGGTGCATTGTCAGCAATTTTAGAAGAAGAACAACCTTGTATTAATGAAAACAATAATGTGAGTATTAAAGGTTTAATTACTAGTTTGCAGCGAACCTTATTATTAAAAACACTTGGAAGGAGTGATTCGCCCGGTGCCTTCATATCAGCGATTAAGGGGCATGAAACATGCTGTTTTCATTCTCAGAATGATACTGGACTTGGTCTTTTATGCCAAGTTATATAACTTTCAAATTTTATTTTTTGGTAATAAAAAGACACTAACTCAAGTTAGTCTGAATAGATAGACATAACACCTTATCTCTAGGCATGCCAAATAATCTTGTCAACGTTGTCAATGTTGTGGGTCACTCCATCGGAGGTCACGATTTGCACCGTGGTGTTGCCTGAGGTGTCGGCAAAACCCGAGGCACTGTCCACCGATAAACCAGTCGCCCACGTGGGTGTGGACGCCGCCTTGATGACCCACCCATCCACAGGTGTGGTGCCAGTGGCCGAGACACCGTGGTAGGTGCCTTTGATGTCCACAATGTCAGACCAATTGCTGGCCGTGGTGGTGTTGCTGGTGCCTTGTAACAACTTCTGCGAATCAAGCTCGACATAGGTAGCACCGTTGACACCGCTGTTGGGGTTGGCATTTTGAATGTCCAACACATAGGTGTTGTTGCCATCAAAGATATTCAATATTGAATGTGTGGTGGCGCCATCTGTCGAGTCAATGGTCATGGTGTTTTGCAACAAAGTACCCGCAGAACTGGACAAGTTGTTCAACAAGGTGCCGAAGTCCAGTTTGTCACCATCGACGGCACTGTTGAAATCGGTGATCAGTTCTTTGGAACCCGACGACAAAGTCGGCAAATCGGTCAGGGTGTTGTACTTGAATGTGTCGGCGCCGGTTCCCCCCGTGAGGGTGTCTACGCCCTGCCCACCGATCAATATGTCATTGCCACCGCCGCCCGACAAGGTGTCGTTACCCGCACCACCGATCAACAAGTTGTTGGATGCGTTGCCTGTCAGGGTGTCGGCGAAGGCAGAGCCCACCACGTTCTCCATCCCCGTGACGGTGTCACTGCCTGAGCCGCCCGTGGTCTGCGCCGTGGCGACAGACAAGTTCATCGTCACGCCCGAGGTTGCAGCAGAGTAACTGACCGTGTCTGAAAGGCCGCTGTCACCGGTCAAGGTGTCGTTGCCCGAGGTGGCAACCAAATAGTCCGTGCTGGCTGCCAGCGTGCCATTGCTGATCAAGGCAGACAAACCCGTGATGTTGCTGACCCCAGACAGATCAATCAAAAGGTCGTTTGTCGCGCTGGGCGTTGCCCCCACTTGGGTGTAGATATAGGTATGGGTGACAGAACTGATGGTGGCGGTGAAAGCCACCGTGGCACCGGCATTGCCCAAGTCGTTGGCTCGCAAATATTGCACCACCGCAGCAACATCGCCAATGGTTGTCAACGCCACGGGCGCGGCGAATGTGTTGTTGTCATCAAATTGGATGATGCCGTCGGTGATTTTGTGCGATGCGACCGTGGTGTTGGTGTTGACCTTTAAGGTTGAATTGGTGCCATTGACCGTTGCGTTGGCTGGAATAAACGGTGTGCCGGGCAACATCAGCTTGTCGGTGCCCGACGCGAAGTCGGTGATCACGTCGTAACCCGTGATCGTGCCGTTCATGTTGGTGCCGCCAATCGTGAGTGCGGTATCTCCCGAGGCATAGGCAAAGGTGTCAGCCCCTGCACCACCTGTGAGGGTATCGGCGCCTGCACCACCCACCAGCATGTCGGCACCAGAGCCGCCTTTGAGGGTGTCGATGCCAGCAAAGCCAAACAAGGCGTTGGCACTTGAACTCGCACTTTGGTCAAAGCTGTCGGCACCACTGGTGCCCAAACTCATCGCGAGGACGTTGGTGTTGGCGGTGCCATCGCTGACTTGCAAGGTGCCAGTCACGGCACTGGTTTGTTGGGTGGGGGTCAACTCAAAATAACCACCCGTGCCCACCGATGGGCTGCCAAATGCGCTGGCAAATGGGGTGTTGAGTGACAGCGTGGCATTGTCGATGTCGGCAGCCATGAACAAGATTTTTCCGGGAGCGACGATCAGGTTTTGTGTATTCGCCACCGGCGCATCGTTGACGGCGGTCACATCGATGGTGCTGGTAGCGGTGCTCGAATTGGCAGTGCCATCGTTCACTACCCAACCAATGGTGCGTGTTGCAGACACGCTGGTGGGGTTGTCGTTGAGCGATGCGTAGCTGACTGAACTCAACGCAGTTTGGTATTGCGCCACGGTGGCGGACCCCGAAAGCGTCAATACCCCTGTGGTCTGGTTGTAACTGCCCACGATGCCGTTTTGATTGGTGAAACTCAGCATGTCACCCGTGGTCAAACCTGCAGTGATGCTGACCGTTGCACCGGTCAGTACGGTGTTGTCGACGTCTGTGGCGGTGATGCCAGGGTTGATGGCAGCGGCTGCTGCGTTTTCGGTATACGCCAGATGTGTGGCGTTGGCAGTGAGCACGGGCGCGTCGTTGGTACCGGTCATCGTGACGGTGATCACTTGACTTGTTCCGTCTGCTGTCGCGACCGTGAAGCTGTCGGTGTAAGTCTGCCCAGCGACAAACTCGTTGTGGGCGTTGTTGGCGGTGTAGGTCCAAGCGCCGTTGGTGCCGATGCTGAATTGGCCGTAGCCGTTGTTACCAGCGACATTGCTCTGGGCGACGAAGGCCGCGTTACTGTCAACGTCTGTTGCAGACAGTGAGCCCGTGGTGCTCAAGGATGCTGCTGCGTTTGTTTCTGTGAGGCTTGCTGTGCTGGTGCCGGTGATCACCGCGGCATCGTTCGTGCCGGTCATCGTGACGGTGATCACTTGACTTGTGCCATCCGCCGTCGCGACCGTGAAGCTGTCGGTGTAGGTCTGTCCACCCACAAACTCGTTGTGCGCACTGTTGGCGGTGTAGGTCCAGGCGCCGTTGGTGCCGATGCTGAACTGACCATAACCGTTGCTGCCGGCTACGCCTGTTTGAGCAACGAACAATGCGCTGCTGTCGACGTCTGTCGCAGACAACGAACCCGTTGTACTCAAAGAGGCTGCACTGTTGGTCTCGGTCAAACTCGCCGCGCTGGTGCCTGTGATGACTGCTGCATCATTGCTGCCGGTCATGCTGACTGTGATCACTTGACTGGTGCCATCCGCCGTCGCGACCGTGAAACTGTCGGTGTAGGTCTGTCCGCCTACGAACTCGTTGTGCGCGGTATTGGCTGTGTACGTCCAGGCGCCATTGGTGCCGATGCTGAATTGACCGTAACCGTTACTACCGGTCACAGCGGTTTGCGCCACGAAGGCGGCGCTGCTGTCCACATCCGTGGCGGACAACGTACCCGTTGTACTCAAAGAGGCCGCGGCGTTTGTTTCTGTGAGGCTTGCTGTGCTGGTGCCGGTGATCACCGCGGCATCGTTTGTGCCGGTCATCGTGACGGTGATCACTTGACTTGTGCCATCCGCCGTCGCCACCGTAAAGCTGTCAGTGTAGGTCTGACCACCGACAAACTCGTTGTGCGCACTGTTGGCGGTGTAGGTCCAGGCGCCGTTGGCGCCGATGCTGAATTGACCGTAGCCATTACTGCCTGCGACCGCTGTTTGGGCGACAAACAACGCACTGCTGTCCACGTCCGTGGCACTCAATGTGCCTGTAGTTGAGAGCGAAGCTGCTGCGTTTGTTTCCGTCAAGCTGGCGGTACTGGTTCCGGTGATCACCGCGGCATCGTTCGTACCGGTCATCGTGACGGTGATCACTTGGCTCGTGCCATCCGCTGTCGCCACCGTGAAGCTATCGGTGTAGGTCTGACCACCGACAAACTCGTTGTGGGCGTTGTTGGCGGTGTAGGTCCAAGCGCCATTGGTGCCAATGCTGAACTGGCCGTAGCCGTTGTTACCGGCCACATTGCTCTGGGCGACGAAGGCCGCGCTACTGTCAACGTCTGTTGCAGACAGTGAGCCTGTGGTGCTCAAGGATGCTGCTGCGTTTGTCTCCGTCAAGCTCGCCGTGCTGGTGCCGGTGATCACCGCGGCATCGTTTGTGCCGGTCATCGTGACGGTGATCACTTGACTTGTGCCATCCGCCGTCGCCACCGTAAAGCTGTCAGTGTAGGTCTGACCACCGACAAACTCGTTGTGCGCACTGTTGGCGGTGTAGGTCCAGGCGCCGTTGGCGCCGATGCTGAATTGACCGTAGCCATTACTGCCTGCGACCGCTGTTTGGGCGACAAACAACGCACTGCTGTCCACGTCCGTGGCACTCAATGTGCCTGTAGTTGAGAGCGAAGCTGCTGCGTTTGTTTCCGTCAAGCTGGCCGTGCTGGTTCCGGTAATCACCGCAGCATCGTTCGTACCGGTCATCGTGACGGTGATCACTTGACTTGTTCCGTCAGCCGTCGCCACCGTGAAGCTATCCGTATATGTCTGACCACCGACGAATTCGTTGTGCGCATTGTTGGCGGTATACGTCCAGGCGCCGTTGGTGCCGATGCTGAACTGGCCGTAGCCGTTGTTACCGGCCACATTGCTCTGCGCAACAAAGGCTGCACTACTGTCTACATCGGTAGCACTCAATGTGCCGGTTGTGGAGAGCGAGGCTGCGCTGTTGGTCTCAGTCAGGCTGGCGGTGCTGGTTCCGGTGATCACCGCTGCGTCGTTCGAACCCGTCATGCTCACCGTGATCACTTGGCTGGTGCCATCTGCCGTCGCGACCGTGAAGCTGTCGGTATAGGTCTGACCACCGACAAACTCGTTGTGCGCGCTGTTAGCCGTGTAGGTCCAAGAGCCGTTGGTGCCAATGCTGAACTGACCATAACCGTTGCTGCCTGCCACCGCGGTTTGTGCGACGAAGGCTGCACTGCTGTCCACGTCCGTGGCACTCAAAGTACCAGTTGTACTCAAAGAAGCTGCTGCGTTTGTTTCCGTCAAGCTGGCGGTACTGGTTCCGGTGATCACCGCGGCGTCGTTCGAACCCGTCATGCTGACGGTAATGACCTGCGAGGTGCCATCCGCCGTCGCCACCGTGAAGCTATCCGTATAAGTCTGGCCACCCACAAACTCGTTGTGCGCGCTGTTGGCCGTGTAGGTCCAAGCGCCGTTGGTGCCAATGCTGAACTGGCCGTAGCCGTTACTACCGGTCACAGCGGTTTGTGCGACGAAGGCTGCACTGCTGTCCACGTCCGTGGCACTCAACGTGCCGGTTGTGGAGAGCGAAGCTGCACTGTTGGTCTCGGTCGGGCTGGCAGTGCTGGTACCTGTGATGACCGCCGCATCGTTGCTGCCCGTCATGCTGACCGTGATCACTTGGCTAGTGCCATCGGCTGTTGCCACTGTAAAGCTGTCGGTATAAGTCTGACCACCGACGAACTCGTTGTGCGCGCTGTTGGCCGTATACGTCCAAGCACCATCGCTGCCAATGCTGAACTGGCCGTAGCCGTTGTTACCGGCCACATTGCTCTGGGCGACGAAGGCCGCGTTACTGTCAACGTCTGTTGCAGACAGTGAGCCCGTGGTGCTCAAGGATGCTGCTGCGTTTGTCTCCGTCAAGCTCGCCGTGCTGGTTCCGGTGATGACTGCTGCATCATTGCTGCCAGTCATGCTGACCGTGATGACCTGCGAGGTGCCATCCGCCGTCGCGACCGTGAAACTGTCGGTGTAGGTCTGTCCGCCTACGAACTCGTTGTGCGCGGTATTGGCTGTGTACGTCCAGGCGCCATTGGTGCCGATACTGAATTGCCCGTAGCCGTTGTTACCAGCCACACCAGTCTGCGCAACGAAGGCCGCGTTGCTGTCAACGTCCGTTGCAGAGAGTGAGCCTGTGGTGCTCAAAGAGGCCGCGGCGTTTGTTTCAGTCAGGCTGGCGGTGCTGGTACCTGTGATAACCGCTGCATCATTGCTGCCAGTCATGCTGACCGTGATGACCTGCGAGGTGCCGTCTGCTGTCGCTACCGTGAAGCTGTCGGTATAAGTCTGGCCACCCACAAACTCGTTGTGTGCGCTATTGGCGGTGTAGGTCCACTGACCGTCAGCACCGATGCTGAATTGACCATAGCCGTTGTTACCCGCCACATTGGTCTGGGCAACGAAGGCTGCGCTACTGTCCACGTCGGTGGCGCTGAGGGTGCCGG
>NZ_NESB01000008.1:0-188526 GCF_003063395.1 Limnohabitans sp. JirII-29 | reverse complement strand
GTGTTGGCTCGCATCCACAGCCACCCAAATGCCCGCATCGAAGAGTTACTTCCGCACTGCTGGAAGCCCGCAAGTCCGACCGTGTGAACACTCGCCCACAAAATAGGTGGGAAGACCGGACGCTCACGATAAAAGCACACAGTGATGCAGGAAAGAAGTGATATCAAGTTTCGTGGTCAATCGCTGCGCGATTCAACCACGATGGATTTCTGTTTGACAAAGGTGGAAAGCCCTTGTAGTTTGACATGAGCGGCAGACGCCGGCTTGCCGGTGGCTGTCCGCTCGATGGAAGGGTTAGGCCCCAATCGCGTCACGTTACTTCGGCAATGAACTGCGCGCTCGTTCGACAAGATTTGCAGCCCTTTCCAGTGCCGTTAGGTCCAGACTCGTCGGCTCAGGCTGAGTAAACGCGTTTGTCCCGGTAATATTCCAGTGTTCAAACGCTTCCTTCACTTGCCCCCAGTCAGCTGCGGCGCCGTACGACTCCAAATAGAACTTGCCAAAGTTGATTGCATGCCGTCGGTCCGCGTTCTTTAAGGCCTCCTGCATGTAGGACCTGCTGAACAGAAACGCATACTTTGCTAGCCCAGCAAGTAGTGCGGCCACGATGAAGCCCTTGAGTGCTGAAAAGACTATGAACTCCCAAGTAACTTGCGTCGGCATTGTGATTGCTGTGCTGAAGGTTAGATAACCCAGAAATCCAATTGCGGCAACAAGACCGAGCGCTCCAACGACGCTCCATCGTTTCGAAATCGAGTGAAACTCAGTCTCCTTATTTGCAAGAGTTTGTAGGGCGTCAGCAACATAGTCCTTGGAAGTCTTCTCGATTTTCTTACGGCTCTCCTCGTTGTATCTCTCTTTCTCTTGAGTGAGATTCACCATCGCGGCGTGAAGTTGGGCTTCGCGTTCTGCAATCTCGCGTTGCAGGCGATCTCTTAGAGCCTCCGTTTCGATTTGCCGGCGAGTCAGGTGATCTTCGAACTCTCTCTGTCTTGCCATGAGTTTCTTTTCGCGCTCAGCAAACATGTGCTCCCGTTGTTCCAGCTCTTGGCGGAAGCTCACTTCGCGCTTGAGCTGTTCTTCCTGGGTTCGCTTGCGATACTCATCGAACTCCTTCTGCTGCATCTCGATCAGTTCTCGATACTCCAGCAGCTCTCTCTCTCGAGCGAAAAAGCGTTCCCGTTCTTCCTGAACGCTCATGCGGTGCTTCGATTCTTCGATCCGGTCTTGCATGGAGTCTCCTGTGGGGCCTAACGTTCGAGGTAACCGGGCACCAACGGTGGGACGCCAGCGCACGGGCGGTGAAAATGTAGCGCGTACCACCGGGCGGGCACTGGTGGCCCGCCGTTGGTGCTCCGATTGAGAGAGGGGTTAGGTGTCATCGCGGCAGCGCGGCTTCCGCGTTCGCAAGAAATACTATTGCTGCGGCGGTCTGGTGCAGCGCAAAGGCCACGAAGTGCTGCGGAACCGTCACGACTTCAGGACCTTGGCCATGTCCACCAAGTCGGTTCCTCGCTGTCGGCACACCGCTTTCGAGCATTCCGCGCAAGCCCGAGAAGTGCTGAGACCATAGCTGTGGAATCAGCTGCTTTTCAAACATGAGATCAAGCAGCGGCTTCGCGGTGGCGTGTGGGTCATGCTTCCACTTTCGATGAGCCGCAACTGCCTTCATCGTGCTTTCCAACGACTTCAAACAATCGGCTAACGCTTCTTTTGTCCTGCCATGGCGATGGTGTTCAAAGGCTTTGTGAAATTCCGCCTCCGCTCCCCTGTACTTCGTGTCGTGTAGAAGTGCCAGCGCAGGTTTCACTACTTCTGCATGCACTACTTCCGAATCGATCCGAATGATGTTTCCGGTTTCGAAGCGGAATCCAAAGCCATGCTGCTGAAATCGGGCGTTCAATTCAGCAAGTGCTGCATCAGCTTCATCAGCTGCGTCCTGACGGTGCCTGTATTCCCACTTTCTTGAGTGGACATCAATAATCCGGCTACCCAGTTCAACGGCGTCAAGTACCCTTTCGGTGCTTTTCTCACTGAGCACGAAGTTGAACAACTCGGTGACGTAATCTCTGTCCCCATATTCTCTCGCGCTGGGGAGTTTGAAGATGCCGTACTCGCGGCAGAGAGTATTGACAATGAACTCGTAGGCACCGGACACAAGGCCGTTGCGTCTATATACCTCAGTCTCGTTACCAAGGTAGTCTTTGAATATGTGGACCACCTGTACGCGCAGTTCCTGTGGCATCTTGTCGTATACGAATACGTCTGGCACTTCGCCGCGAAGCTTTGCTTGACGCTTAGAGAAGAGGTCAGTGATTCGCATGCTGATGGGGGTGGGTTATGACGCCTAACGTGGAGGTCACCGGCGCCGCACGGCTTTATCGCACAGCGTCCGGTGGACCGCAGAGTTAGGCTTCATGTGTGCCACAGCTACTTGAAAATGCCTTTCAGCATTTTTGATATTTCTTCTTTAGCGTATTCGGCTGTAACTGCCTTTCCTTCCTCGACCGCGACATCCATCAAAGAGTCATAGTCATTTAGCTCGCCACATTCTTGGCACTTGAGCATGTCTCCTGATTCGTATTTTTTCTCCGTATCGCCCTTCAAGTTGCAACCACAGAATAGGCACTTCAGAGTGATATGAAGTTCTCTGTCTTCCATTACTTAACCCCAAAAAACTTAGAAGCAAACGTGGCGAGGGCGACAAGGAAACCGAGGACCACAAATAAGCCTTTGTGATCTTCAATGTAGTCGGATGCCTTCTTAAGCCAGGTACGTGATGCCTTGATTTCTTCGGCTCTTGCTCTTGAGCGTGCAGCTCCAACGCCCCTTGTGGTGATGCCGAGATACTTGTATTTCTCGCCTAATGATCGATGATCCATCCACTCATTTGCGATACACCTATCTACCGCCTTTTCCAGATCGCTGACGGAATAGCTTGTCCCGTATTTTGAATTGATGTGGTCAGCGAACTGTTCGTCCACGGCGAAGGTCACTACCTTTGCGGTAACGCCATCGGCCTCCATGAAGTCAATGATATTGGCAAGAATCTTAAATTCAGGCACAAGTGCTCCTTGAACCTAACGTAGACCTAACCGGCGCTGCGCGGCTTTATCGAGCAGCGTCCAGCGACCGACGGGAGCGAGGTCGACCGCCATGTCAGGGGTTATGACCATACTGACCTGCGATTTTTAGCCGGTCACTTGGCACCCACGCGACTATGTCATTGCCGTTCTTGGCGATGAGCATGACGTTGGACCAACGCATGTGTTGTTTGTACATAGTGAGCGTGTTACCAGGCACTGCAAACGCTCCCTTGATTTTGCAACGGGCATTAGGAGCGCTGTAAAAGTAAAGCTCTTTCGTCCCAATGACCTTCACCTCAAGAGGTGGGCGAAAGTTATCCTCGGGGCCTTCCACGTCGGCGGCGTGCGAGGAGCAGGAAGGTTCGGCCGCAAACGCGGCATTGGTTGCGAAGGTGACCACCAGAACGACAAGAGTACGGATCACTAGAGAGCCTTAACTTTGATGTAGCCGACAAATCAACCAAAATGGCCGCTCAGCGGACAAAAAAACGATTGACATCATTGGCTTACCCTTTGGTACTGTGTTTATGTAAAGGCATAACAAATCTAAGAAAGTCGCCGTGCCACCTTTGGCTTCGAAGCGCCTGCTCGATCAGATGCACGAACGCATTCGTTACCTTCACTATAGTTTCAAAATAGAGAATTTCCACCTTTATTTGGTGAGTTTTTTTGTACTTTGGAATTCAAAACAAGGCAGCATGCGGCACCCCAAGGAAATGAGATCGGCAAGCGGCACGGCCAGCCCTTTGAATGCCTTGCTCAGCGTTTGAGCAAGGCGTCAAACGTCACAAGCGCACAGGAATGCCACGCTCACGCATGCGTTGCTTGGCTTGTTGCACGGTGTATTCGCCGTAGTGAAAAATACTGGCCGCCAGCACCGCATCGGCACCGCCTTGCTGCACACCATCGGCCAAGTGGTCCAGGTTGCCCACCCCACCCGAGGCAATGACAGGCACCGACACGGCATCGGCCACAGCGCGGGTCAAGGCCAAGTCAAAGCCAGACTTGGTGCCGTCACGGTCCATGCTGGTGAGCAAAATTTCGCCAGCCCCGTGCTCGGCCATTTGGGTGGCCCAAGCCACCGCATCCAAGCCCACATTTTTGCGCCCGCCATGGCTGAACACATCCCAACCGGGGCCCATCGGCAAACCGTTGGCGCCCATACGTTGTTCTTCTTCAGGGTTGCGGCGCTTGGCATCAATGGCCACCACGATGCACTGGGCACCGTATTTGGCTGAGGCATCACGAATCACTTGGGGGTTGGCAATGGCGGCTGAGTTGAAGCTCACCTTGTCGGCGCCGGCGTTGAGCAAGCGGCGCACATCGTCCACCGTGCGCACGCCACCGCCCACTGTGAGCGGAATGAACACTTGGCTGGCCACGGCTTCGATGATGTGCAAGATGACGTCACGCGCATCGCTGGTGGCCGTGATGTCCAAAAACGTCAACTCATCGGCGCCTTGCTCGTTGTAGCGTGCGGCAATCTCCACCGGATCTCCCGCATCACGCAGCTCCACAAAGTTGACGCCTTTGACCACGCGACCACCGGTCACGTCAAGGCAAGGAATGATGCGTTTAGCGAGCATAGGGGTCCAGCAGGTAAGTTCTCAAGAAACAGTCAAACGTTGCCAGCCCAGCCATTGGCCAGCGGCAGGCACAGCGATGGGCTCGTACACCTGAGCCGCCTCCACGCACAGCATGTGCGCGAAACCGTCAGGGGGCATGTCCGCCAGTGTGGCGCATTTCTCGGGGCCGGGGTTCCAAACCACCGATTGGCCCCAGGAAGGGCTTTGCTCGATGCACAGCACGCCACTGCCATCTTGCACGCGCAACGGGCCAGGCGCGGCGGCGTACACACGGTCAAACTCGCCATCAAAGTACAGGGCCTCATCGGCCACGCCATGCACATCGGCCACGGCATCCCATTCGGCTTGCCCCTGCAAACCGGTCACATCGGTCAAATCAATGTCATCCACCGCTAGGTAGGTGTGCAAAGCACCGGTGAAGCTCAGGGGCTGGGTGTCGGTGTTGTGCACTGACAAGTGCAACATCAGTTGCCCCGGCTGCAACGCAACACGCAGTTGGACCTGGAATTGATGGGGCCACAGGGCTTGTGTGTGCGCGTTGGCTTTCAGCACGAGCTCGATGTGGGCCTGCGCGTCATCGACACGTGAACCCGCCAACGCCCACGCCATGGTGCGGGCAAAGCCATGCTTGGGCAAGGTGCCGCGCTGGTTGAATTGTGGAAAGCACACCGGTACGCCACCACGGATGGCCGACTGACCACCCCACAGATTGGCAGGGCTCAGAAACAAACGCTCACGCCCCTGGCTGACCCACGACAGCACGTGTGCACCGTGCAAGGCCACCAACACGCTGTCGCCGCAGGGCAGCGTCAGGCGATGGCAATCCAGGCCTTGAAAAACTTCAGGAGTAGCGGTCAACATGCGGGGGCTTCAGGCGTAGGCAGCGCAACCCGCGCAGGTGTGCTTAGCCATTGAGCTCGTCAGCGCGGGCTTGGGCTTGTTCAAAATCCAAATCGCCGCTGTAAATGGCACGACCACAAATCACGCCTTCCACGCCTTCGTCTTCCACGGCGCACAACTGGTCAATGTCGGCCATGTTGGACAAACCGCCGGAGGCGATGACGGGAATGGTCAGGGCCTGTGCCAGTTTGACGGTGGCTTCGATGTTGATGCCGCTGAGCATGCCGTCACGCCCAATATCGGTGTAGATGATGGACTCCACACCGTAGTCTTCAAACTTCTTGCCCAGATCTGCCACTTCGTGGCCGGTCAGTTTGCTCCAGCCATCGGTGGCGACTTTGCCGTCTTTGGCATCTAGCCCGACGATGATGTGGCCGCCAAACGCACTGCATGCATCGCGCAAGAAACCTGGGTTTTTCACCGCAGCCGTGCCAATGATGACGTAGCGCAAACCCGCGTCGATGTATTTTTCAATCGTGTCCAAGTCACGGATGCCACCCCCGAGCTGCACCGGAATGTCCTGGCCCACGGCTTTCAAAATGGCTTTGATGGCCAGGTTGTTTTGCGGTTTACCCGCGAACGCGCCGTTCAAGTCCACCAGGTGCAAACGTCGCGCACCTTTGGCCACCCAGTTCAACGCCATTTGCGCGGGGTCTTCGCCAAACGTGGTGGCCTGGTCCATGTCGCCTTGTTTGAGGCGCACGCAATGTCCGTCTTTGAGGTCAATCGCAGGAATAAGTAGCATGGTGACAAAGGGCTTCAAGCAGGCCCGGTGAGGTGAAAGATCAGGGTGTCCAGTGCAGAAAATTGCGGTACAGGGTCAAACCATGTGTCGCACTTTTTTCTGGGTGAAATTGTGTCGCAAAAATATTATCGCGTGACACGGCGCAGGTGAACAAATCACCGTAGTCCGTTTGCGCGGCGCAATGGGCCAAGTCTTTGGGGCGTGCATAAAAGCTGTGCACGAAATAGAAGTAACTGTTGTCGGGCACGTCTTGCCACATGGGGTGGGCTCGGGTTTGCAACACCTGGTTCCAGCCCATCTGCGGCACTTTGAAGCGGCTGCCATCGGCCTGGGTGCGCCCGGCCAAATCAAACTTCACCACCTCACCCGGAATCAACCCCAGGCCTGGGGTGTCGCCTTCTGCGCTGTGGTCGAGCAGCATTTGCATGCCCACGCACACGCCAAACAAAGGCTTCTTGTGCGCAGCATCCAGCACGGCGTCCATCAAGCCCGACTCGCGCAACTCGCGCATGCAATCGGGCATGGCACCTTGGCCCGGCAAGACCACACGGTGTGCATCGCGCACCACCTGTGGGTCGGATGTGACCACCACCTCGGCATGGTCCACCACCGAAGCGGCGTGCATCACTGCCTGCGCCACCGAGCGCAGGTTGCCCATGCCGTAATCCACGACTGCGACTTTGTTGTTCAAAGCGAACCCTTGGTGGATGGAATCATGCCCACCGAGCGGGGGTCCAGCTCCAAGGCTGCACGCAAGGCACGGGCAAACGCTTTGAAGACTGTCTCGGCCTGGTGGTGCGCGTTCTCACCACGCAAGTTGTCAATGTGCAAGGTAACGAACGCGTGGTTCACAAAGCCCTGGAAGAACTCAAACGCCAGCTGGCTGTCGAAGTTGCCAATCATGCCGCTCTTGAACGGCACATGCATCACCAAGCCAGGACGGCCTGAAAAGTCCACCACCACGCGGCTCAGGGCTTCATCGAGCGGCACGTAGGCATGGCCATAGCGGCGAATGCCTTTTTTGTCGCCCACGGCTTTGGCAAACGCCTGGCCCAAGGTGATGCCCACGTCTTCCACCGTGTGGTGACCATCGATGTGCAAATCACCTTCGGCATGGATGTCCAAATCGATCAAGCCATGACGCGCAATTTGGTCCAGCATGTGGTCAAAAAAACCAATGCCAGTGGACAGCTTGGACTGACCCGTGCCATCCAGGTTGACCTTGACGGTGATGCGGGTCTCGGCAGTGTTGCGGCTGACTTCAGCGGTGCGGGCGGTCATGCGGGGCTTTCAAGAAAGGGCAGAGGTCAAGGCGGACAGGAGCTGTGCGTTTTCATCCGGCGTTCCCACCGTCAGGCGCAGGCAGTTGGCCAGCAATGGATGCATTTTAGAAACGTTCTTGACCAACACGTGGCGTGCTTTGAGCGCGGCAAACACGTGGCTGGCGGCGCTGTCTGTGTCGCCCTGTGGCGCTGCAAAACGCACCAGCATCATGTTGGCGTCACTGGCATAGGCTGTGACACCCGGCAACTGCTGCAAGGCTTTGAACAAATGCTCGCGCTCCGCGCGGATGGTGGCAGCCTGCACCGCAAACACATCGGCATGCTCCAGCGCAAACAAAGCGCACTCGGCGTTGAGCACGCTCACGTTGTACGGCGGACGCAGTTTGTCGACTTCATGCACCAGCGCCGTGGGGCCCACCATGTAGCCCAAGCGGATGCCGGCCAAACCGAACTTGGACAAGGTGCGCATCAACAACACATGCGCATTGGCCGCTGGGTGCTGGCGGATTTCATCCAACCAGCTGCGGCTCGAAAACGGCTGGTAAGCCTCGTCCATGACCACCAGGCCACCGTACGCGCCGACTTGGGCAATGAGGCGACGAATCACCGCGTCATCCCACAAATTGGCCGTGGGGTTGTTCGGGTAGGCCAGGTACACGATGGCCGGCTCGTGCTGCGCAATCGCGCGCGACATGGCCACTTCGTCCAACTCAAAGTCGACGGTCAAAGGCACACCGATGTAGGACAAGCCTTGCAACTGTGCACTCATGGCATACATCACAAAGCCTGGTTCTGGGGCCAAAATTTTGGCGCCTGGCACATCGCAGGCCATGGCCAAGAGCGAGATCAACTCGTCCGAGCCGTTGCCCAGCATCAAACTGTGACCATGGGGTAATCCCACATAACTGGTCAGAGCCGTCTTCAGGTCGTCGATGCGGGCCCCGGGGTAACGGTTGATCGCCACCTGCCCCAAGCGCTGGCCCAACTCGGCCTGCAAGGCGGGCGACAAGGAAAACGGGTTTTCCATCGCATCGAGTTTGACCATGCCCACCGAGTGCTGGATGGCATAGGCGTGCATGGACTGCACATCTTGGCGGATGAAACGCAATGGCGTGCTCATGCTCAATCTTTCTTCAAACGAAACTCGGCGGCCATGGCGTGGGCTTGCAAGCCTTCGCCATACGCCAACACGGCGGCAATCTTGCCCAGCGTCTGCGCACCCTGCTCGCTCACCTCAATCAGGCTGCTGCGCTTTTGAAAGTCGTACACCCCCAACGGCGAGCTGAAACGCGCGGTGCCGCTGGTGGGCAACACATGGTTGGGGCCCGCACAGTAGTCGCCCAGGCTCTCGCTGGTGTAGGCCCCCAAGAAGATGGCCCCCGCGTGCTTGAGCAACGGCTCCCAGCGGTGCGGTTCATGGCTCGACACTTCCAAGTGCTCGGGCGCAATGCGGTTGCTGATGGCACAGGCCTCTTCCATGCTGCGGGTGTGGATCAACACCCCACGGCCATTGAGCGATTTCTCGATGATGTCGCGTCGTGGCATCTGTGGCAGCAAACGCTCGATCTCGGCTTGCACACGGTCAATGTAGGCCGCGTCGGGGCACAGCAGCACGCTTTGCGCCAGCTCGTCGTGCTCGGCCTGGCTGAACAAATCCATCGCCACCCAATCAGGCGGGGTGGAACCATCGGCCAGCACCAAAATTTCGCTGGGACCCGCAATCATGTCGATGCCCACGGTGCCAAACACACGGCGTTTGGCAGCCGCCACATAAGCGTTGCCAGGGCCGGTGATTTTGTCCACCGCTGGCACCGTGGCTGTGCCGTAAGCCAGCGCCGCCACCGCTTGCGCGCCGCCAATGGTGAAGGCACGACTGACCCCCGCCACATAGGCCGCGGCCAGCACCAGAGGGTTGCGTTCGCCCTGCGCAGCATTGGCTGCATGTTTGTCGCGGGCGGGCGTGGGCACCACCATGATGATTTCGCCCACCCCGGCCACGTGGGCGGGAATGGCGTTCATCAACACGCTCGAGGGGTAGGCGGCTTTGCCGCCCGGCACGTAAATGCCCACGCGGTCGAGCGGCGTGACTTTTTGACCCAGCAAGGTGCCATCGGCATCGCGGTAGCTCCAGCTCTCGCCACTGGCTTTGCGCTGTGCCTCGTGGTAGCTGCGCACCCGGGCCGCCGCTGCCTGCAAGGCGTCACGCTGCTCGTTGGGCAAACCGTCGAAAGCGGCTTTGAGCTCGGCCTGCGTCAACTCCAGCGCGGCCATGTTCTGGGCCTTCAAACCATCGAAGCGCTCGGTGTATTCCAGCACCGCGGCATCGCCTCGAGCGCGCACATCGGCCAAGATGTCGGCTACACGTTGCTCAATGGCGGCGTCGGTGTCGGCAGACCAATGCAGGCGCGCTTTGAAATCGGCTTCAAAGGTGGGGCTTGCGGTCGAGAGACGGAGCGGTTGTGCCATGGCAGGTGGGTGTCAGAAGTTGAGGGTTAACGGGCGGTAGGCAAGGCGGCTTCGAACGCATCGATGATGCGGCGAATGGCAGCTTGCTTCAATTTAAGGGCGGCTTGGTTGACCACCAAGCGCGAGCTGATGTCCATGATGCGCTCCACCTCTACCAAGTGGTTGGCCTTGAGCGTGTTGCCGGTCGACACCAAGTCGACGATGGCATCGGCCAATCCGGTGAGCGGCGCCAACTCCATCGAGCCATACAGCTTGACCATGTCCACATGCACACCCTTGGAGGCAAAAAAGTCACGCGCAATCGCGGTGTATTTGGTGGCCACTTTCAGACGTGCGCCTTGCTTGACCTGGGCCGCGTAGTCAAAGTCAGCCCGCACGGCCACACTCATGCGGCACTTGGCAATTTGCAAGTCCAGTGGCTGGTACAGGCCCGTGGCCGCCACGCCGTTGGCATAACCACCGCCGTGTTCGATCAGGGTATCCAAACCGGTCACGCCCAAGTCGGCACCACCGTATTGCACGTAGGTGGGCACATCAGAGGCACGCACCAGCACCACACGCACGTTGGCGTGGTTGGTGGGCAAGATCAGCTTGCGCGATTTTTCAGGGTCTTCCAACACCTCAATGCCTGCGGCTTGGAGCAGCGGCATGGTTTCGTCAAAGATGCGGCCTTTGGAGAGCGCGAGTGTGATCATGTCGTTTGCTTTCATGGCGTAGGGGCCATTATTTGACTCGTTCAATGTCAGCGCCAATGGCGCGCAGCTTGGCTTCCATCTTGTCGTAGCCACGGTCGAGGTGGTAGATGCGATCCACCAAGGTTTCCCCCTCGGCCACCAAGCCGGCAATCACCAACGAGGCCGAGGCCCGCAAGTCGGTGGCCATGACGGTGGCACCCGACAACTGGGGCACGCCTTCGAGCACCGCCACCTTGCCGTCGATCTGGATGTGCGCGCCCAGGCGTACCAACTCGTTGACGTGCATGAAGCGGTTTTCAAAAATGGTTTCGGTCACCTTCGATGCGCCCCGTGCAATGGCATTGAGCACCATGAACTGGGCTTGCATGTCGGTGGGAAAACCGGGGTATTCGGTGGTGCGAAAGTTTTGCGCCTTGAGGTGCGCAAACGCGGGGGCTGCGCCTTGAATGCGAATGCCCTCAGGGGTGGCAGTGACGGTGGCCCCTGCATCGCGCAGTTTGTCGATCACCGCATCCAAATGGTCGGCACGGGCATGGCGCAACAACACATCGCCCCCCGTGGCCGCCACCGCACACAAAAAGGTGCCAGCTTCAATGCGGTCGGCCACCACCTGGCGGTGGCAGCCGTTCAAACGTTCGACACCTTGAATGTGGATACGGCTGGTGCCATGGCCTTCAATCTTGGCGCCCATGGCGATCAGCATTTCGGCCAAGTCCGGAATTTCGGGCTCTTGGGCCGCGTTTTCCAACACCGTCTCACCATCGGCCAAAGCAGCGGCCATCAGGAAGTTTTCGGTGCCCGTGACCGTCACCATGTCGGTGGCAATGCGTGCGCCTTTCAGGCGTGTCAAACCCGGCTTGAGCTTGGCCAACATGTAGCCATGTGCCACCTCAATGTCGGCCCCCATGGCTTGCAAGCCCTTGATGTGCTGATCCACAGGACGCGACCCAATGGCACAACCACCAGGCAGCGACACCTTGGCGTGGCCAAAACGTGCCAGCAAAGGCCCCAGAGTCAACACCGAGGCACGCATGGTTTTGACCAACTCATACGGGGCTTCGGGGTTGTTCAAACTTCCTGCATTCAAATGCACCGCGCCTGCGTCATCGCGCTCAGCCGTGACGCCCATGTTGCGAATCAGCTTGAGCATGGTGGCCACGTCTTGCAGTTGCGGCACATTGCCCAGCAGCACGGGCTGATCGGTCAGCAAGGCCGCGCACAGCTCAGGCAAAGCAGCGTTTTTGGCACCCGAAATCAGCACTTCGCCGTTCAAGGTGCGACCACCGCGAATCAATAATTTGTCCATACAGTTGGGGGCTCAGGCGCGGTCGGCAGCAGGCAGGGCTTGCCACTCGGCGGGGGTGTAGGTCTTCATCGACAAGGCATGCACCTCATCGGTGTGCATTTTTTGGCCCAGCGTGGCATACACCCGCTGGTGGCGTTGAATCAGGCGCTTGCCCTCAAACTCTGCCGACACCAAGGTGGCGTACCAATGGCGACCATCGCCATCAACACGCAGATGTTCGCAGGGCAGGTTGGCAGCAATCAATGCCTGAAGTTCTTGTGCGTTCATGTGCTTGTTAGCCTCGAATTTTGTAGCCCTTGCGCAGCAAATGCAGCGCCACGCCCGAGACCAGAATCAGGCATGTCAGCACCAGCCCTAGGCTCAACCATGGCGAGACATCGCTTTGGCCAAAAAAGCCGTAACGGAAACCGTCGATCATGTAGAAGAAGGGGTTGAGGTGGCTCACGCTTTGCCAGAAGCTGGGCAAGGAATGGATGGAATAAAACACACCGCTCAAAAACGTCATCGGCATGATGACGAAGTTTTGAAACGCGGCCATTTGGTCGAACTTGTCGGCCCACAAGCCCGCAATCAAGCCCAGGCAACCGAGCATGGCAGCGCCGCAAGCGGCAAACACCAAAGCCCACAGCGGATAAGCAGGCAGCAACGAAGCGCTAACAACGGTGGACTGCCAGACAAACACGCTGGTCACCAGCAACACGCCCAAGCCCACCACCAAGCCACGCACCATGGCCGACAAGGTGTAGGCAAAGAACCAGCTCCAGTGCGACAGTGGCGTGAGCAACAAGAACACCAAGTTGCCCATGATCTTGCTTTGCACCAAGGACGATGAGCTGTTGGCAAACGCGTTTTGCAACACACTCATCATGACCAAGCCAGGAATCAAGAACGCGGTGTAGCTCACGCCGCTGTAGACCTGCACACGGTCTTCCAGCACATGGCCAAAGATCAGCAGGTACAGCACCGCCGTCAGCACAGGTGCCGCCACGGTTTGGAAACCCACCTTCCAAAAGCGCAGCACTTCTTTGTAAAACAGAGCGGTCCAGCCGGTCATACGCGCACCTCGTCGGAATGTGCAGCCATCACGTCCAAGAACACGTCTTCCAAATCGGCTTTGCGGATTTCGATGTCTTCGGCCACCAAGCCCGCTTCACGCACCGCAGCCAAGTAGCGCTCAATCTCCAAGGCATCATTGGCGGGCAGTTGCACGATGCGGCCGGTGACACGCGCCTTGGTCGCCAATGCAGCGGGCAACTCGGCATCGAGCTTGAAGCGCAACACATTGCTGGACGCGGCCTTGAGCAACTCGCTGGTGCTCTCCAGCGCCACCACCTTGCCCTGCTTGAGCATGGCAATGCGGCTGCACAAGGCTTCGGCCTCTTCCAGGTAGTGCGTGGTCAGCAACACGGTGTGACCTTGCTTGTTGAGCTTGGCAATGAATTGCCACAAGGTTTGGCGCAACTCCACGTCCACACCAGCGGTCGGCTCGTCGAGCACGATGACCGGCGGTTTGTGCACCAGCGCCTGCGCCACCAAAACGCGACGCTTCATACCGCCCGAGAGTTGGCGCATGTTGTGGTGGGCTTTGTCGGCCAGGCCAAGGCTATGCAATAACTCGTCAATCCAGTCGTCGTTGTGCTTGACGCCAAAGTAGCCCGACTGAAAGCGCAAGGTCTCGCGCACATTGAAAAAAGGGTCAAAGACCAACTCTTGGGGCACCACGCCCAATTGGCGTCGCGCCTGAGCGGCTTGGGTGTTGACATCAAAACCATGCACGGTCACGGCACCTGCCGTGGCTTTGCCTAAACCGGCAAGGATGCTGATCAAGGTGGTTTTGCCTGCGCCATTGGGGCCGAGCAAGCCGAAAAACTCGCCGGGCTCGATGTCAAAGCGCACACCATCGAGGGCCTGGAACGGTCCTCGGGCGGTGACATAGGTTTTGGAAACGGATTGGAAAGAGATAGCTGGCATGGGAAGCCTTAGATTTTAAGGCTTTGCCAGTACCCTTCGGGCGGCAACGCTCAGTTGAGCAAATCGGTCACGCCATAGACGCGCGCCAAGGCCTGCGCACGCTCGGGCAAGCCCTGAACTTGAAGCTGTCCGCCCTGCGCCAACACGGCACGACGGCAAGCCAACACCACGGCCAGGGCCGACGAATCGAACTGCGTCAGCGCCGACGCATCGACCACCGCTTGGCCTCCTTGCGCCAAGTTGGCCAGCAAAGTTTTCACCAAACCGTCGGCGACTGACTGCGCTTGCGCCTGGGTCAAGACAGCAGGCAGTGCCACGGGCAAGACAGCAGCGGCAGTCATGGCTTACTTGGCGTCTGCTTTGCGCAGGCTGTTGGATTTGTTGCGCTCGACCAGGCTAGCGATCAAACCATCCACACCTTTGGCATTGATTTCCTGAGCGAACTGGGTACGGTAGTTGTCGACCAACCACACGCCCATCACATTCAGGTTGTAAATGCGCCAACCCGAGGGGGCTTCGGGTGCTTTCTCGACCCGGTAGTCCAGTTGAATCGGGTCACCTTTGCCACGCACTTCGGTGCGCACAATCACCTCTTTGTCGTCGGGTGCTGAGCGCAAAGGTTTGACCACGATGGACTGGTCACTCACTTGGTTGACCGCGCCCGCATAGGTCCGTACCAGCAAAGCCTTGAACTCTTCTTGCAAACGCTTTTGTTGCTCAGGGCTTGCTTGACGCCAGCCAGGCCCAACCGCAGATGCCGTCATGCGCTGGAAATTCAAATGCGGCATGACACGCTGATCAACCAGGACTGAAATTTTGTTGATGTCGCCAGACAGGATCGTCTTGTCGGCTTTGACGGTGTCGAGCAAATCAGTAGACAAACGTTTGATAAAGGCGTCGGCGGTGTCGTCTGCAGCGAAAGCCGCGGGGCTGACGCCACAAACCAAGCCCAGGATCAGCGCAGCGAATGCGCGTGTCCAACTGCGGCGGGTGATGGAGGAGCAGGTCATTGGTATGAATCCATGAAAGGGGTGAGTGGTTAACGGCTGAGCGCGTTATTTGGCTGACGCCGGGGGTTCCGCGCTGTAGTCGGGCTCGTCCTCGTCGGGCGGGTTGCCATCGTAAATTTGCGAACGACGGTATTGCAAATACGCATCACGTGTGAAGCTGTATTTGTCCAACGAGGCTTCTTCCAGCAAATTGCCTGCATTCAACAAACTGGCCCGTTTTTCAACAATGCGTAAAGCCATCGCGCTGTTGCGTGTAGGAATATGTTCTACCTGACGAACCGCATCCGCCGATGTGTCAAACGGCAAGCCCGCCGTGTCACGCACGGTGGATGGGCCCAGCAATGGCAACACCAAGTACGGACCATTCGGAACACCCCAGTAACCCAAGGTTTGACCAAAGTCTTCCAGATGCCGTTGCAACTTGATCTCGGTCGCCACGTCAAAGATGCCGTAAACACCAAACACAGTGTTCACCACCACGCGCATGAACGACTCGGCGGTGTCACGCCCCTTGAGCTGCAACCCACTGTTGACGGTTGACCACATGTCCGACAAGTTGTTGAACACATTGCGCACGCCTTTTTGTACCAGCTCTGGCGTGACATCACGGTAGCCGGTGGCGACGGGCTTGAGCACGTTGTCATCCAGGCTGTCGTTGAAACGCGTGATGCTGCGGTTCATCGGCTCCAGCGGGTCTTTCGGATTGGCGTTAGGGCCTGTGGCACAGCCGCCCAGAAACACCAGCGCACTGGCACACACCAGTGCGCGTGCCCAATGCTTGACAGAACGCACGCTCATTTGGCAGCGCCTTGGGCCGGGGCCGGGTCGGCCGCTTTGTTGTAGAGGAATTGGCTGATCAGGTTCTCCAGCACCACCGCAGATTGGGTGGACTGGATGCGGTCGCCATTGGCCAAGTTCTCGGCCTCAGAGCCGGCTTCAATGCCAATGTATTGCTCGCCCAGCAAACCGCTGGTCAAAATTTTCAAAGAACTGTCTTTGGGAAATTTGTAGCGACTCTCCATGGCCATGGTCACTGTGGCTTGAAAGGTTTTGTCGTCAAACGTGACCGACTCCACCCGCCCCACCACCACGCCTGAGCTTTTGACAGCGGCTTGGCGCTTCAGCCCACCGATGTTGTCAAAACGCGCTGTCACCGCGTAGGTGGACTGAAAATTCAGGCTCAACAAATTGGCCGACTTGAGAGCCAAAAACAAAATAGCTGCCGCCCCCAACAGGACAAACAAACCCACCCACAGATCATTTTTAGAGCGTTGCATTGCGTCGCCTCGAATTTAAATACTGAACATCATGGCGGTCAGAACAAAGTCCAACGCCAACACCGCCAAAGAAGCCACCACCACCGTGCGGGTGGTTGCACGCGACACGCCCTCGGGCGTGGGCTGCGCTTCGTAGCCTTGCAGCAACGCCACAAAGGTCACGGTGACACCAAAGACAAAACTTTTCACCACGCCGTTGCCCACGTCTTTCCAAACGTCAACACCGCCTTGCATCTGGCTCCAAAACGACCCTGCGTCGACACCGATCATGAGCACGCCGACCATCCAGCCACCCAGCACGCCCACGGCGCTGAACACAGCCGCCAGCAAAGGCATGGTGATGATGCCGCCCCAAAAGCGCGGACCCAAAATGCGACGCACCGGATCCACGGCCATCAAGTCCATGGCGCTGAGTTGTTCGCCCGCTTTCATCAGACCGATCTCGGCCGTCAACGAAGTACCGGCACGGCCCGCGAACAACAAGGCACTGACCACCGGGCCCAACTCGCGCACCAGGCTCAGGGCCACCAGCAAGCCCAGTGCCTCGGACGAGCCATAGCGCTGCAAGGTGTAGTAGCCCTGCAAGCTGAGCACAAAGCCCACAAACAAACCCGACACGGCAATGATGGCCAGCGAGTAGTTGCCCAAGAAATGGATTTGGTCACGCACCAAGCCAAAGCGACGCATGTTGTCGCCAAACAAGCTGACCAAGCGCACGAACAAACGTGTGCCCTGCCCCAAGTCGGCCAAGTAGCTGCGAATGGCGAAGCCGACATTGGCGATGAACTTCATAGCGAACCTCCCACGCCAAAATCTTGCGCCACGGAGGGGCCGGGGTAATGAAAGCGCACCGGCCCTTCAGGCGCTGCGCTGACAAACTGATGCACCAAGGGGTCGGTGCTGTGACGCACTTCGTCGGGCGTGCCCTGTGCCGCGATCTTGCCGTTGGCCAGCACGATCACCTGATCGGCAATGTGGAAGGTCTCGTCCAAGTCGTGCGACACGATGACACTGGTCAACCCCAAGGTGTCGTTGAGCTGGCGAATCAAACGCGCAGCGGTGCCTAAGGAAATCGGGTCCAAGCCCGCAAAAGGCTCGTCATACATCACCAGCTGCGGGTCCAAGGCCATGGCACGGGCTAAGGCGACACGACGTGCCATGCCACCCGACACCTCAGACGGCATCAGATCGCGCGCACCGCGCAAGCCCACGGCTTCGAGCTTCATCAGCACAATGTCGCGCACCATGGATTCGCTCAAGTCGGTGTGCTCACGCAAGGGAAACGCCACGTTGTCAAACACGCTCAAGTCGGTGAACAAAGCGCCAAACTGAAACAGCATGCCCATGCGACGGCGCACGGCATACAAGCCCGCTTGGTCGAGGGTGGAGATTTCTTGGCCGTCAAATGTCAAGCTGCCCGACTGGGCGCGGTACTGCCCGCCGATGAGGCGCAAGACCGTGGTTTTGCCGCCACCTGAAGCGCCCATCAAGGCCGTGACCTTGCCACGTGGCACGGTCAAGCTGATGCCATCCAAGATGACGCGCTCGCCATAGCCAAAGCGGATGTCGCGCAGTTCGACCAAAGCGGAGGAGTCGGTGGGGGTAGTTGGGATGGAGGTCATAGAAAACAAAAGCCGGTGAGTGCCGGCTTTTGCAATTTTAAAACCAAGTCGTTAAAGACTTGTAAAGATGGGTATTGGTCAACGGGGCAAGTCGCTTGCGCCCATCAAGAACTCATCCACCGAGCGTGCGGCCTGACGGCCTTCGCGAATAGCCCACACCACCAAAGATTGACCACGGCGAATGTCGCCCGCCGCAAACACCTTGGGAACGTTGGTGGCATAACCCCCCGTCACTTCGGTGCTGGCCTTGGCATTGCCACGTGCATCTTTGTCCACGCCAAAGGCGTCAAGCACGGTGGCCACAGGATTGACAAAACCCATGGCCAGCAGCACGAGGTCTGCCTTGATGATTTCTTCGCTGCCTGCCACTTCGACCATCTTGCCGTCTTTCCATTCGACGCGAACGGTTTTGACACCGGTGACTTTGCCGTTTTCGCCCACAAACTCTTTGGTCGAAATTGCAAACTCACGCTTGAGCAAACCTTTTTCAGCGCTCTCGTCGTGGCTGGAGCTGGTGCGCAGCTTCAGGGGCCAATAAGGCCAAACCAGAGGCTTGTTCTCTTGCTCGGGTGGCATGGGCATGACTTCGAACTGCACCACACCTGCGGCGCCGTGGCGTGTGCTGGTGCCCACGCAATCGCTGCCCGTATCGCCACCACCGATCACCACCACGTGTTTGCCATCGGCGCGCAACTGGTCTTTCAACTTGTCGCCTGCATTGACCTTGTTTTGCTGGGGCAAGAACTCCATCGCGAAATGAATGCCTGCCAAGTCACGGCCCGGGGCGGGCAAATCGCGTGACTGCTCGGAACCACCCGTCAAGAGCACCGCGTCGAAGTCTTTCTTGAGCTGCTCGGGGCTGATGGTCTCGACCGCCCAATTGGTGACTTTGGAACCTTTGGGCAACTCACCCACCATCACGCCGGTGCGGATGGTCACGCCTTCGGCTTCGAGCTGTTTGGCACGGCGGTCGATGTGTGACTTTTCCATCTTGAAGTCTGGAATGCCATAGCGCAGCAAACCACCGATGCGGTCGTTCTTTTCGAACAAGGTCACGTCGTGGCCCACGCGTGCCAACTGCTGTGCAGCGGCCATGCCTGCGGGGCCAGAGCCCACCACGGCCACTTTTTTGCCAGTCTTGTGCTTAGGCGCTTGGGGCGTGACCCAGCCTTCGGCCCAAGCTTTGTCAATGATGGCGTGCTCGATGGACTTGATGCCCACTGCGTCGCCATTGACGTTCAAGGTGCACGCTGCCTCGCAAGGTGCGGGGCAAATGCGGCCAGTGAACTCGGGGAAGTTGTTGGTGCTGTGCAGCACCTCAATCGCGTTTTTCCAATCGCCCTGGTACACCAAGTCGTTGAAATCCGGAATGATGTTGTTGACCGGGCAACCGTTGTTGCAAAACGGCGTGCCGCAGTCCATGCAACGCGCGCTTTGGTCTTTGGCTTGTTTGTCATCCAAGCCGATGACGAACTCTTTGTAATGCTTCAGGCGCTCAGGCACGGGCTTGTAGCCCTCCTCGATGCGATCAATTTCCATGAAGCCGGTGACTTTTCCCATGATGTATGTCCTTTTGCTCTAACGTGCTGAATGGCTTATTTGGCGGCAACGGCTTTTTTAGCCTTGGCCACGGATGCCTTCACTTCCTTGGCAGCATGAAGCTCGCCCAAGGCACGCTTGTATTCGTTGGGGAAGACTTTGACGAACTTGCCACGTGACTCAGCCCAGGTGTCCAGCAAGTCGCGGGCACGCTTGGAGCCGGTCCAGCGGTGGTGGTCTTCAAGCAGCTTTTTGAGCTGGGCTTCGTCGGTTTGGTCACGGTGCCAAATGGCACGTGGCAAAGCGGCTTCTTGCTCAGCAGCGGTCAGCACCTTTTCCAAAGACACCATGGCCGTGTTGCAGCGTTTGCTGAACTGACCGTCTTCGTCGTACACATAGGCCACGCCACCGCTCATACCAGCCGCAAAGTTGCGTCCCGTTTTGCCCAGCACAGCCACGGTGCCACCGGTCATGTATTCGCACCCGTGGTCGCCCGTGCCTTCCACCACCGCGGTGGCGCCCGACAGACGGACTGCAAAGCGCTCGCCGGCAACGCCAGCGAAGAAGGCTTCGCCGCGTGTGGCTCCAATCATCACGGTGTTGCCCACGATGATGTTGTTGACCGCTTCGCCTCGGAAATCGAGGCTCGGGCGAACCACCACACGACCACCCGACAAACCTTTGCCGGTGTAGTCGTTGGCGTCACCAATCAAGTACAAGGTGATGCCGTTGCACAAGAACGCGCCGAACGATTGACCGCCCGTGCCTTCGAGTTGGATGCGGATGGAGTCGTCAGGCAAGCCCTCTGGGTGTACCTTGGTCACCGCGCCAGACAGCATGGCACCGACCGAGCGGTTGACGTTGCGAGTCACGTCCATGAACTGCACTTTTTCGCCACGCTCGATGGCGGGCTTGGATTTCTCGATCAGTTTTTGGTCGAGTGCTTTTTCCAAACCGTGGTCTTGGGTGGACACATGCAAACGCGGCACATCGGCACCCACTTGCGGCACGGCCAGCAAACGGCTGAAGTCCAGGCCACTGGCTTTCCAGTGCTCGATGCCTTGGCGCATGTCGAGCAAATCGGCACGGCCAATCATGTCGTCGAACTTGCGGATACCCAGTTGGGCCATGATCTGGCGCACTTCTTCGGCGATGAAGAAGAAGTAATTCACCACATGCTCGGGCTTGCCGGTGAATTTCTTGCGCAGCTCAGGGTCTTGTGTGGCCACACCCACCGGGCAGGTGTTCAGGTGGCACTTGCGCATCATGATGCAGCCTTCCACCACCAGCGGTGCGGTGGCAAAGCCGAACTCGTCAGCACCCAACAAAGCACCCACGGCCACGTCACGACCCGTCTTCATTTGGCCGTCGGCTTGCACGCGGATACGACCCCGCAAACCGTTGAGCACCAAGGTTTGTTGGGTTTCGGCCAAACCGATTTCCCAAGGGCTGCCTGCGTGTTTGATGGACGACCAAGGCGATGCGCCCGTGCCACCGTCGTGCCCGGCGATCACCACGTGATCGGCCTTGCACTTGGCCACGCCGGCAGCGATGGTGCCCACACCAATTTCAGACACCAACTTGACGCTGATGTCGGCATGTGGTGCCACGTTCTTCAAATCGTGGATCAGCTGAGCCAAGTCTTCGATGGAGTAAATGTCGTGGTGCGGCGGGGGCGAAATCAGGCCCACGCCTGGCACGCTGTAGCGCAGCTTGCCGATGTACTCAGACACTTTGGCACCTGGCAGCTGACCGCCTTCACCAGGCTTGGCACCTTGGGCCATCTTGATCTGAATTTGGTCTGACGACGACAGGTATTCGGCGGTGACACCAAAGCGGCCCGAGGCCACTTGCTTGATGCGCGAGCGCAGGCTGTCGCCCGCTTGCAGCGGCATGTCGACTTCCACCACATCGTCACCGATCACGCTCTTCAAGGTCTCGCCCAGTTTGATGGGGATGCCTTTGAGTTCGTTGCGGTAACGCGCAGGGTCTTCACCGCCTTCGCCGGTGTTGCTTTTTCCCCCGATGCGGTTCATCGCCACAGCCAGGGTGGCGTGGGCTTCGGTGCTGATCGAGCCCAAAGACATGGCACCCGTGGCAAAGCGTTTGACGATCTCGGTGGCCGGTTCGACCTCGTCCACCGAAATGGCTTTGGCTGGGTCAATCTTGAACTCGAACAAGCCACGCAAAGTCAGGTGGCGCTTGTTTTGGTCGTTGACGATCTGGGCGTACTCTTTGTACGTGTTGAAGTTGTTCGAACGTGTGCTGTGCTGCAACTTGGCAATCGCATCAGGTGTCCACATGTGCTCTTCGCCACGGGCACGCCAAGCGTATTCACCGCCGGTGTCGAGCATGTTGGCCAAGATGGGGCTGTCGCCAAACGCAGCTTTGTGCATGCGAATGGCTTCTTCCGCCATTTCAAAAATACCAATCCCTTCCACCCGCGTGGGTGTTCCGGTGAAGTACTTGTGGACGGTTTCGGTGTTGATGCCGATGGCTTCGAACAGCTGTGCGCCGCAATAGGACATGTAGGTCGACACGCCCATCTTGGACATGATCTTGGACAGACCTTTGCCAATGGCTTTGACGTAGTTGTAAATCGCTTTGTCGGTCGACAAATCGGCTGGCAAGTCTTTGTGCATGGCAGCCAAGGTTTGCATGGCGAGGTAGGGATGCACGGCTTCGGCACCATAACCGGCCAACACAGCAAAGTGATGCACCTCACGGGCGCTGCCCGTCTCCACCACCAAGCCAGCGGTGGTGCGCAAACCTTCGCGCACCAAGTGCTGGTGAATGGCAGACAGTGCTAACGCCGCGGGGATGGCCACCTGGGTGGCGCTCACGCCACGGTCGCTGATGATCAAAATGTTTTTGCCACCTTTGATCGCATCCACCGCTTCGGCACACAAGGAAGCCAATTTGGCTTCCACACCGTCATGGCCCCAAGCCAAGGGGTAGGCGATGTTGAGGGTTGCGCTCTTGAACTTGCCTTGGGTGTGTCGCTCAATGTCGCGCAACTTGGCCATGTCGGTGAAATCGAGCACCGGCTGGCTCACTTCCAAACGCATGGGCGGGTTGACTTGGTTGATGTCAAGCAGGTTGGGCTTGGGTCCAATGAAAGACACCAAGGACATGACGATGGCTTCGCGGATCGGATCGATTGGCGGGTTGGTCACCTGAGCAAACAACTGCTTGAAGTAGTTGTAGAGCGGTTTGTTTTTGCTGGACAAAACAGCCAAGGGGCTGTCATTGCCCATCGAGCCAATGCCCTCTTCGCCATTGATGGCCATGGGGGCCATCAAGAACTTGATGTCTTCTTGTGTGTAGCCAAACGCTTGTTGCAAATCCAACAGTTCGGGGCTGGCATCTTCCAGCCCCACACCATGGGGCTCGGAGGCGTCCACGGGCAACTCTTGACTGCCCTCACCGGCCACAGGATGCTCCACATCGTCCAAGCGGATGCGGACGTTCTCGATCCACTGCTTGTACGGTTTGGTGTTGGTCAAGCCCGCTTTGAGCTCTTCGTCGTCGATCATGCGGCCTTGTTCCAAATCGATCAGGAACATCTTGCCGGGCTGCAAACGCCATTTGCGCACGATCTTGCTTTCGGCCACGGGCAACACGCCGGATTCTGAGCCCATGATCACCATGTCGTCATCGGTGATGCAGTAACGCGATGGACGCAAGCCGTTGCGGTCGAGCGTGGCACCGATCTGGCGACCATCGGTGAACACGATGGAAGCTGGGCCATCCCAGGGCTCCAACATCGCGGCGTGGTATTCGTAGAAGGCCTTGCGACGCTCGTCCATGGTGGTGTGCTGTTCCCAGGGTTCGGGAATCATCATCATCACGGCCTGGCTGATGGGGTAGCCCGACATCGTCAACAACTCCAAACAGTTGTCAAACGTGGCGGTATCTGATTGGTCGGCAAAGCTGATGGGGTAGAGCTTTTTCAAGTCGTCGCCCAGCACGGGTGACGACATGACGCCCTCACGAGCCTTCATCCAGTTGTAGTTGCCCTTGACGGTGTTGATCTCGCCGTTGTGCGCCACATAGCGATACGGGTGAGCCAGCGGCCACTCGGGGAAGGTGTTGGTTGAGAAACGTTGGTGCACCAGGCCCAAGGCCGAGACGCAGCGTTCGTCAGACAAGTCTTTGAAATACGTGCCCACTTGGTCTGCCAACAACAAGCCCTTGTAGATGACCGTGCGGCTGGACATGCTGGGCACGTAATATTCTTTGCTGTGCTTGAGGTTCAACCTCTGAATCGCTGCGCTGGCGGTTTTACGAATCACATACAGCTTGCGCTCCAAGGCGTCTTGCACGATCACGTTGTTGCCGCGACCAATGAAGATCTGGCGCATGATCGGTTCCTTGGCGCGCACCGTGGGCGACATGGGCATGTCAAGGTTGACGGGCACATCGCGCCAGCCCAGCAGCACCTGGCCTTCGGCCAGCACCGCACGCTCCAACTCTTGCTCACAGGCCAGACGGGATGCATGCTCTTTGGGCAAGAACACCATGCCCACACCGTATTCGCCCATGGTCGGCAAGGTCACGCCTTGTTTGGCCATCTCTTCCCGGTACAGCGCATCGGGCAGCTGAATCAAGATGCCTGCGCCGTCGCCCATCAAGGCATCTGCGCCCACCGCACCCCGGTGGTCCAGGTTTTCCAGAATCTTCAAAGCCTGGCCCACGATGGCGTGACTCTTGACCCCTTTGATGTGGGCCACAAAACCCACGCCGCAGGCGTCATGTTCGTTCGAAGGGTCGTACAAACCCTGATGTTGCAGTTGTGCTTTTTGGGCAGCCGTGGTCATGGCGCGTTCCTCTAAATATTCAGCGGGGGTGAGAGGATACTGCACTGCACCATCTATGCCAAGCAAATTAATTGGGGTCAGAACCCAATTAATTGACGCACCGAAACGACAAGAAATTAATTGGGGACAGGTTTATCGCCCTTGGAAAAAGGCCGTCCCGCCTTGGTTTTGCTCAAACGGCGTTCTGTTTGTACCTGCAAACTGGCCTTGAAGCGGTCGTCACCCAGCGCCCAACCACTGAGCGTGGCATCGGTCAATGCACCCTGTTGGTCCGCGCTGATACCGGCTCGCACCAATTCGGCGTACGCCGCCTCGCGGGCAAATGGGGTGTTACCCAAAGCCCAATACAAGGCATGGGGCGTGACCAAGCGGTCGCTGCGCCGCCCGATGTAATGCGCATGGCTGGACCACACATAGTCTTCGGGCTGCGCCACCATGTGGGCGCGCACAGGGTTGAGGTCGATGTAGGCCATGCAAGCCAGCAAATAACGGTCGGTTTGAATCAGCGTGGAGCGGTAACGCCCTTCCCACAGCGTGCCCGTGCGGCCATGGACTTTGTTGAACACCTGCACATAGCTGCGGCCCACCGCTTGCATCATCTTGGGCAAAGCTTGGTCTAGTTGGGGCGTGACCAGCAGGTGCAGGTGGTTGCTCATCAGCACATAGGCGTGAATGTCCACACCCTGCACTTTGCTGTGCTCGGCCAACAAATCAAGCATGCGCTGGTAATCGGCGGTGGCTTTGAAAATATCTTGCCGGTTGTTGCCACGCAAGATGACGTGGTGCGGATAGCCGGTGACGGTGAGACGGGGAAGGCGAGCCATGACACCATGTTAATTGGGTTCTGACCCCTATTAAATTTTGAAGCGCGTCTGAGCCAGTTCTTGCAAGCCAAATTCTTCCAACAGGGACTGCAAACGCTCCGCAGAACTGCGTTTTTTCTGGCCAGTGTACTTGGCCAGGATGAGTTCGTTTTTCATGCTGTGCTCCCAACCCACCAGCTCGGTGACGGTGACTTGGTAGCCCTGCGCCTCCAGGTACAAGCAGCGCAACACGTTGGTGAGTTGGCTGCCCATCTCGCGGGTGTGCAACGGATGACGCCACAGCTCCGCCAAGGGTGTGCGCTGCAAGTTCAGGGCTTTGTGCTGGTTGAGCACGCGCGCCAGCTCGGCCTGGCAGCAAGGCACCAGCACCATGTACTGGGCTGTCTTTTGCAGGCCAAACGCAATGGCGTCGTCAGTGGCGGTGTCGCAGGCGTGCAGCGCAGTGACCACATCGATGTGCGCGGGCAGCGCATCACTGTGCGCCGACTCGGCCACACTGAGGTTGAGAAACTGCATGCGCTCAAACCCCAAACGCTGCGCCAGCGCCTGAGAGGAGGCCACCAATTCAGCCCGAGTTTCAATGCCGTAAATGTGGCCCCGCCCCAGCGCCTTGAAAAACAGGTCGTAAATGATGAAACCTAAATACGACTTGCCTGCCCCGTGGTCGGCCAAGGTGGGCCCACTCTCGCTGACGGGCAGCTCTTTCAACAGCTTGTCGATGAACTGAAACAGGTGATAGACCTGCTTGAGTTTGCGCCGCGAATCTTGGTTGAGCTTGCCCTCGCGCGTGAGGATGTGCAGCTCTTTGAGCAGCTCAATGGATTGGCCGGGGCGCAGGTCGAGGTCGAGCAGTTTGGGGGCTGCGGCTGGTTTGTGTTTGGACATATTGCTTTTAACTGTTGCTTTGATTTTGTTCGGTCACCCAGCGGATGGCGGTCATCACATCCACCACTTCAATGCCCTCTTTCATGGGGTAAGTTTGCGCAACAGGCGCCACCAACAATTTGCGTGCTGGCCCTAAGTCTGTGGCAGCTTGATAAAAGCCTCTAGACACGCTGGGCGCACTGGAGCGTTTGATTTCAATCGTCCATGTTTCTTGATTTCGAAATGTCAGCACCAAGTCCACCTCGGCGCCGTTGCTGGTGCGGTAAAAGCTGGCCTCGGCTTGCGACGCTGCGTTGATCAACTGCTCCACCACAAACCCCTCCCAGCTTAAGCCCGCCACGGGGTGTCCCAGCACAGCATCGAGACTCGATAAACCCAACAAGGCATGCACCAAGCCACTGTCGCGCACATAGACCTTAGGCGCGCGAATCAAACGCTTGCCCACATTGCCATGCCATGCGGGCAGGCGGCGCACCAGCATCAAGTCGCACAGCAAGTCGATGTACCGGCTTACGGTCTGACCACTGATTGCCAACGCAGCGGCCAACTTGGACTGATCCAACAACTCGCCTTGGTGGTGCGCCAGCATGGTCCACAAACGCCGCAAGGTGGTGGCGGGTATGCGGGGGCCGAGGGCAGGAATGTCTTTTTCCAAATAGGTGGCAATGAACACCTCGCGCCAGGTCATGCTGTCTGCATCGGTTTTCGCCAACCATGACAAAGGAAAACCGCCACGCACCCACAATGCATTGAGGTCTGCCACGCTGTGAGTGCCCGTGAAAATTTCGGTCGCTTGAAGCGGCGGCAGTTCCACATAGGCCACGCGACCAGCCAAGCTTTCACTGGACTGTTGCAACAACACCCCAGTGGCCGAACCCAACAACAAGAACTGCCCGCTGGCTTGACCCATGCGGCGACGCTGATCAATCACACCACGCAAAACACCAAACAACTCGGGCATGCGTTGCACCTCATCCAAAATGACCAACTGCTGCGCATGTGCCATTAAGAAGGCTTCGGTGTCATCCAACTGCCTCTGTGCGGAAGGCAGCTCAAGATCCAAATAGAGCGCATCTGGATACAGCGCCTTCTGGGCAAAAGCCAACGTGGTTTTGCCCACCTGACGCGGCCCAAGCAAGCCTACGGCAGGAAACTGCTGCAAGAGTTGAATGAGTTTTTGCTGGGATTGGCGTTGATACATCCATGTATTTTATCTATTCGACAGAGAAAATACATGGTTATTTTCCATTTACTCCCGACAGTGCGCCCGCAACACCTTGATCGAGGCCGTCAAGTGGAACCATAATGGTTTCATTATGGATGGAGAGTGCTGTGCCCACCACTTTGACACTGAAGAATATTCCTGAAGCCGTGTATGACCGCCTCAAGCTTGCAGCAGAAATGCACCGCCGGAGCCTGAACAGTGAGGCTATCGTGTGCCTAGAGTCGGTACTGATGCCGACAAAGATGATGCCCAGCGAACGCATTGCCCGTGCACGGGAATTACGGGCAACCTTAGCCGCCGGCAAATTCCGCGCGCGTGACATTGATGCCGCAAAGCGCGAGGACCGCCCATGATCGTGGTCGATTCCAACGTGTTGGCGTATTTGTATTTGCCTGGTGAGTACACAGCCGCCGCCGAAGCGCTACTTGAGCATGATTCGGACTGGGCTGCGCCCATTCTCTGGCGCAGCGAGTTCCGCAACATTCTGGCGGGATACATGCGACGCAAAGCCATCACCTTTGAACAGGCGAACAGTCTCCAACGAGAAGCGGAGAGCCTGCTTGAGGGCGCGGAGTTCGAGCTTGAATCTGTTGCTGTTCTTGAACTCGTGCGCGACAGTGACTGCTCCGCATACGACTGCGAATTCATTGCCCTTGCGATGAAGCTCGACACGAAATTGGTCACCATGGACAAGAAGCTCCTACGAGCGTTTCCGAAGCGCGCCATTGCTCTTTCTACGGGCTAACGCCCAAGTTATCCGGCGTCCACGTTGAACCGACAGATCCCTGACGCGAGGCAGTTCCGATCGCGATGTTGCGCTCTCCCTGAGATAGAAATCAGCGCCTGGCCCACGCATCGACACAAAACTGACCCGCAACCCAAGCCGGGGTGGAGGCCTTCGCGTCCAAATGCAGCGGCGTCACCACACTTGATCCGCAAAGCCCATCGCTGGACCACGTCTACTCCTGCACGGGCTCGAAAATGCATCAGCCGCCCCCATATTGGAATAGCGTGAAATATCCGGGCTAGCCCTTGACACACCACAGCAGCTACCTAGCCACCCGCGCCCTCACCCCCAACGCCTGCCACCCCTCATGCCCCAGCGTGTTCAGCACCTCGATGTTGCGCTCAAAGATGAGCGACGCATCCGGGTAGGCCGCCACTGCCTTGTCGATGCTCGACTCGCGCAACAAGTGCAGCGTGGGGTACGGCGTGCGGTTGGTGAAGTTGCTGATGTCGTCCACATCCGTGCCGCCAAATTGGTAGCGCGGGTGAAAGTCGGCCACTTGCAGCACGCCGTCTAGCGCCAGGTCTTGCAACACAGCGTCGCAGTCGCTCAAGAAGTCGTTGAAGTCCAAAAAATCGGGCAAGGCATGGGGCGCAATCAGCAAGGTGGTGTCGAGTTGCTCCGGGTCTGCCTCAGCCAAGTGTTGCAACTCGTCGCGCAGCATGGCCAACAGGTCGGCAGGCTCGGCAGAGGAGCACACGCGGTAACGCACCCTGTCTTTGACCACCACGGCTTTGGCAAACGGGCACAAGTTCAAACCCACCACGGCTTGCATCAACCAGGTTTGGGTGTCTTCGATGGCGGTGCGTTCGGAGTCGGTCATGACAGGCCTTGTCCCGCACGCGGGGCCACCACACGCAGCGCACGGTCAATGGCCACGGCCAAGCCCATGCCCACCAGGCAACAACTGCCCGTGACCGCCCAGGTCCATTGCCAACCGCCCATGCTGGCCGCGACCCAAGCCACCACAGGCGGACCAAAGAACTGCCCGGTAGCCGACCACTGCTGCATCCACCCCACGGTGGTCGACAGCGTGTCAGGGCTCGGTGCCAAGCGCATGGCCAGCGCAAACAAGGTGCCGGGGATCAAGCCGCCGACCGCCGACAGCAAGATGACCGACACATAGCGCCCGGCCATGGGCAAGCCCCAACCCTGCCATTCGCCAAACGCGCCGACAGCCCCCAAGGCCATGCTGCCAAAACCAATGAACAACAGTTGACGTCCCTGCCAACCACGTTGCAACAAGCGCCCCGACGCCAAGTTGCCACCCATATTGGCCAGGGCCACACCCGCCGTGAGCAAACCCGACAAACCCTCGGCCACACCCAAGCCCGCATAGACCGTGGGCAAGAAGCCAATCACCGCCAACCACTGCGCGGCATAGACGCCAAAGGTGAGCGACAACAACCAAGGGCCGCGTGCGCGCAAGGTCTGGCGCAGACGTTGTCGCCAACCCTCGCTCGCGGCCACTCGGGCAGAGGGTGCACGGGGTACATCGGGCGCAATGCCGGTCCACACCATCCACCACGCCAGGGCCGACACACCGCTCAGGCACCACCACCAGACGGGCCAGCGCCACACCGACAGCACCCACGAGCCCACCAACAAAGCGGTGGCGGTGCCCAAGGGCATGTAAGCACTCCACTGACCCATGCGAGCGTTGAGCTGAGCCGCCGACACACAGCGGCGAATCAAAGCAGGCGCAGGCATGACCACCCACAAAAAGCCAAAACCCTCCATCGCACGCAAGACCAGCAAGGCGTCGATGCCCGTGGCAAAACCACCCAAGGCACTGGCCAGCGTGAGCAGCCCCAAACCTGCCAACATGCTGCGGCGCAAGCCGACGCTGTCCACACTCAAGCCCACCACCAAGCCCAGCGTCATGCCAGCCAGTTGCACCATCGAGAGCAAAAAGCCTGCTTGCACCAGGCTCAACGACAAAGCCGCTTGCAGCACCGGCAACGCGGGCGGAATTTTGCCCACATGCAAGGCCGCGCACACGCCAGCGAGCACCACCACCCAGGACGGGTGAATCCAAGAACGAGTGGAGGTCATGTGGTCAAGCGTGTGTGTTCGCGGGTGGCAAAACGGTCAGTCATGCCCGACAGGTAGTCGGCCACAGCACGCGGCACGTCCGGGCGCTGGGCGTAAGCAGCAGGCATTTCGTGGGGCTTGGCCAAGTAGGCGGCAAACAACTCGCGCACCACGCCACGAGCCCAGTCGGTGGTCTGCATCACCTGCGGGTGACGGTAGAGATTACGAAACAAAAACGACTTCAGCGCCTTGGACTGTGCCCGCATCTCGTCGCTGAACTGCATCAACGGTGGGCAGGCACGCGCCGCATCGGCACTGGCCGGGGCGTGCTGCGCCAGCGCAGCCTGGGTGGCGGCCACAACGTCATACACCTGATCGCTGAGCATGCGGCGGATGGTTTCGTACAGCACACGGCGACCTTGCAGTTGCGGGTATTCGGCCAAGGTCTGTTCGCAGTAGCGTGCGAACAGCGGCACCTCGTGCATTTGCTCCAAAGTCAGCAGCCCTGAGCGCACGCCGTCGTCGATGTCGTGCGCGTTGTAGGCAATCTCGTCGGCCAGATTGCACAGTTGGGCTTCCAGGCTGGGTTGCGTGCCGTTCAAAAAACGGGTGGCCACACCGTCGGGCTCTTGCGCCTCGATCAACTCGGCGTTGCGCCGCGCGCAGTGCTTCAAGATGCCTTCGCGGGTTTCAAAGCTCAGGTTCAAGCCGTTGAAGGCCGGATAGCGCTCTTCGAGTTCATCCACCACACGCAGGCTTTGCAGGTTGTGCTCAAAGCCGCCATAGGGCGCCATGCATTCGTTGAGCGCGTCTTGGCCGGCATGGCCAAACGGTGTGTGGCCCAGGTCATGGGCCAAGGCCACGGCCTCGACCAAGTCTTCGTTCAAACGCAAGGCGCGTGCAATGGAGCGCCCCAGTTGCGCCACCTCCAGCGAGTGCGTCATGCGGGTGCGAAACAAATCGCCTTCGTGGTTCAAGAACACCTGGGTCTTGTAGACCAAGCGCCGAAATGCGGTGGAGTGGACGATGCGGTCGCGGTCGCGCTGGTGCGGGTTGCGCACGTTGGGCGCGAGCAGGTGCGCTTCGACTTCGGTGTGTCGGCGTCCGCGCGATTGCGCCGGATCGCAGGCAAACACGGCGAGGCTTGAGGTGTTCATCCTTGGCAGCACGCGGTGATGACCTCGGCCACCACCGCATCGGGGGCACCACGCACCACGGCGCTGCCGGGCGGGTGGATCAGCACAAAACGGATATCGCCGGCTTCGGCTTTTTTGTCCACCCGCATGTGGTGCAGGTAAACGTCGGTGCCCAGTTGTGGCCCCACCGTGGGCAAGCCCGCACGCGCCAGCAAGGCCGTGAAGCGGCTGACAAACGCCGCATCGACCAGCCCCAGGCGTTGCGACAAGTTGGCGGCCATCACCATGCCGCAACCCACGGCCTCACCGTGCAACCAGACCCCAAAGCCCAAACCCGCTTCGATGGCGTGGCCAAAGGTGTGGCCAAAGTTGAGGATGGCGCGCAGGCCCGACTCGCGTTCGTCCTGCCCCACCACCCAGGCCTTGATTTCACAGCTGCGTTGCACGGCGTGTGCCAGTGCTTTCGGGTCACGTGCCATCAGGGCATCGAGGTGGGCGTCGATCCAGTCGAGGAATGCCATGTCGGCAATCGGGCCGTACTTGATGATCTCGGCCAAGCCTGCGCTCATCTCGCGTGCGGGCAAAGTTTGCAGGGTGTCCAAATCGCACACCACGCGCTGGGGTTGGTAGAAGGCACCCACCATGTTCTTGCCCAGCGGATGGTTGATGGCAGTTTTGCCTCCGACCGACGAGTCCACCTGGGCCAGCAAGGTGGTGGGCACTTGCACAAAAGGCACACCGCGCATGTAACAGGCGGCAGCAAACCCCGTCATGTCGCCCACCACACCGCCGCCCAAGGCAAACAGAACGGTTTTGCGGTCGCAACCTTGGGCCAGCAACAGGTCAAAAATTTGGTTCAGAGTTGGCCAGTCTTTGTGGCTTTCCCCATCTGGCAGCACCACGGTGTGGATGTGCGGGTACTGACCTGCCAAAGCCGCTTGCAAGCGCGCCACATAGAGCGGCCCCACGATGTCGTTGGTGACGATCACAGCGCTGCTGGCCCGTGGCAAATCAGCCCAGGTGCTAGGCTCATCAAGCAGTTGCGGGCCAATCAGGATGGGGTAGCTGCGCTCGCCCAAATCAATCGACACAGACACAGGAGCGAGGGGAGAAGCAGACATGGCAGACGCCTTTGAAATTTCAAGCAACAGAAGAAGACGGCGGGGGTGCCGTGACCGCGTCGAGCTGGCCTGCCAACTCCAGCTGCGACACGATCATGTTGACCAACGAGGCCACGGTGGGTCGCCCGGTTTCAATCACGTAATGCGAGGCTTCGCGGTACAGCGGATCGCGCATGGCGAACAACTCGCGCAAGCGCCCAAGTGGGTCGGCCACTTGCAGCAGCGGGCGGTTTTGATCATGGCGCAAGCGGCGAAACACTTCTTCGGGGCTAGAGCGCAAATAAAACACCTGACCGCGTTGACGCAAACGCTCGCGGTTTTCAGGGCGCAACACAGACCCGCCCCCGGTGGAGAGCACGCCATGTGGACGCTGGCTCAACTCGTCGAGCACCTCAGCTTCTACGTCACGAAAGCGGTCTTCCCCTTCGCGCTCGAAAAAATCGCGAATCGAGCAGCCCAGGCGCTGCTCAATCGCATGATCCGAATCAACGAAAGGGATATTGAGCCGTCGGGCAAGTTGTCGCCCCACGGTAGATTTGCCAGAACCCGGCAGACCAACCAAAACCAACAAGGTGTGCTTTCTTAACGTGCGGATGCACTTTGGTCGAGCATTTTAGGGGTTATGAACACCAGCAACTCTTGCTTGGAGGTGCTGCGGCGGCGGTTTTTGAACAGATAGCCCAGCACCGGCAAATCACCAAAGAACGGCACTTTGTACTCGTCGTCTTGTTCGCTGCTCTCGAAAATGCCACCAATCATCACCGTGCCACCGTTGTCCACACGCACTTGGGTGGCCACGTGTTTCGTATCAATCGCAAACCCAGCAGAAGTGGATTGGCCCACGCTGTCTTTGTGCACATCCAGGTCGAGCACGATGCCGCCTTCAGGGGTGATTTGCGGCGTGACCTCCAGCTTGAGGTTGGCCTTGCGAAAAGCAATCGACGTCGCCCCGCTGGCCGCAGCCACTTGGTAGGGCAATTCGGTGCCTTGTTCGATGATGGCTTTGGTTTGGTCTGCGGTGACCACGCGCGGGCTCGACACCACCTTGCCTTTGCCATCGGCCTCTAAAGCAGACAGCTCTAAATTCAAAAACTTGTTTTTGGACGCATTGAAGATCGACACCGCAAAGCTGGCCGAATCAAAGCCATTGATCGCAGCGGCTGGCAAGTTGACGAACTGCCCCGTGGTGTTGAGGGCTTTGTCGGCGATGTTGAAGCTGGTGCCTTGCAAGGCGGTGGGGTTGGCGTTGGCCAAGGCATTGGTGCTGGTGGGGCCCACCACGGTTTGAGAGCCGACTTGCCCCAAGCCACCCAAACGCACGCCCAAGGTTTGGCCAAAGGTGTCAGAGGCTTGCACAATGCGCGCCTCAATCATCACCTGGCGCAGCGGCACATCCATCTTGGCGATCATCTCGGCCACCTGGTCCAAGCGTGTGGGAATGTCAGTGACAAACAATTGGTTGGTGCGTGGCTCGGCCATGGCGCTGCCACGCACGCTCAAGATGCGCGCAGCGTTGCTGGTCGCACCACCCAGCGCCGCCGCACTGAACGCGGGATTGGCAAAACTGTTGCTGCCCGTGTTGCTGCCCCAGCCTGCAAATGAAGACGGCATAGGAGCAGAGCCTGTGCCTTGAATTTGAGCCACCACATCGACCGCCTTGGCGTAATTGAGCACAAAGCTGCGGGTCTGCAAGGGCTCTAGGTTTTGCAGAGCAAGGCGGCTTTCAAACTCCAGCTTGTCACGCGCAGCCACCTCGGCGCGGGGTGCCACCCAAATCACATTGCCTTGACGGCGCTGGCTCAGGCCTTTGGCCTGGGTGATGATGTCGAGCACCTGATCCCACGGCACTTGCTGCAAGCGCAAGGTCAAGGAGCCCGTGACACTGTCAGAGGTGACGATGTTGAGCCCGGTGAAGTCGGCCACGATTTGCAAAGCGGTGCGCACCTCGATGGTTTGAAAATTCATCGACATGGGCTGGCCGCTGTACGCAGGTGCGGGGTCTTGCGCCTTGGCTGAAGGCAAAAGCAAGAACCAAGCGCACACACTCAAGCACGCACAGTGCAAGAGGACACGGCAACGTGAACACAGTGTGTAGGTCAAGGCAAGGTCTCCATGAAAGGCAAACTCACCGAGCGGGTTTGCCAAGTGCCGCTGGCGTCACGCACCAGTTCTCGCACGCGCAGTTGCTGGGCATCCATCGCCTCCACCCGGCCAAAGTCTTGTCCGAGGTAGGCGCCCACAGCCACCGTGTGGACTTGGGTTTGCGTGGTCTGCCCAGGCTCGACCACGCGTACCACCGCCAGCATGCGTCCCGCCTGGGCAATGTGGCCGATGTAGCGCAAGTGCTCGCGCGCAAACCCCTCCAGAGGTTGACGCGGCCGGTTCAGCTCCGTGGCCATCCAAGGCGCAAAACTTGGATGCTGCTGTGCCTGTGGGAGCGGGCTGGCGGACAACGTGGCGCTCAACCGTTGGGGCAAGGCCATCGACAGTTGCGCGCTGACAGCACCGTCTGGGCGCACCTTGAGGTCGAGCACAGACAGGCTTGCGCCTGGCAACACATCCGGCCAGCGCGACACCCAAGCAAGCCAGTCTGTCCACGCCCCATGCAGGGCAAAAGTCACTGGGAGTTGTTGCCACGCCACGTTGTTTGTGCGTAGCACACGCACCGGCTTGCCAACGCTCAGCGCAGACAGTTGCAAGTGCTGTTCACGCGCGCCCTCGCTCAAGCGGGTCACGCCATCTGGCACCACGTTGAACCCAGGCGTGACGGCCATGCCGTCCTGCTGCTGCGCATTGTTTTTCGCCAACTGCTCCAAGTCATGTTGTTGCGCCGCCTGTTGATCGCGCGCTTCTTGAACGTCCCCCCATGTTTGCAGTGTCAGCACCGTCCAAGGCGACACCCACGCAGCGCCCAAGCACACGGCGGCCAGCCACGACGCTTTGGGGTGGGCGCAATGCCAAGCCCACAACTGACGCCACGCACCAGACCAAAGCTGAAGGGCCTCCAACATCAGTGGGCACCTTTCAAATCAGCTTCGATGCGAAAGTGCCAGACCCATGCACCTGCGCCTGAGGTTGAGCGCATGAACTGCAATTGGTGCAGCTCGGGCGCACGTTGCCACACAGACAAGGCCGTCAGTTGTTCCAACCACTGCTGAACGTGCGCAACCTCTGGGGCTTCGCCTTGAACCACCCAATGGGCATCTTGTTGTTGCACATGCGTCACCCGCAACGAGGTGCCTGCATGACCCAAGGCCGCATGCCACTCGAGGGTTTGCTGCTGCTGGCGTTGCTGGGTTTGGAGCCACTGGCGCTGTGCGTCCAATTGCCGCTGCGCCAGCGCAACATTTTGCTGGGTGCTGCGGGCATCGGCCAGAGCCTGCGTCAGTGTGGCTGGGTCACGCAGCAGGTGTTGTTGCGCCTGCGTGGCGGCACGAAGCGCTGCCGTCAGCACCAAGCTCAACACAGCACTGACCCCCATCACCCCCACCCATTGCTGAGCCCACGCACGCTGGCGGCGTTGCCGTGCCCAGCGGCGGTGGGGTAAAAAATTCAATCCTGTTTCTGCCCAAGCCGCCAGCGCCAAACCTAACGCCACGTGGGCCGAGGGCGATGCGGCCTCACCCATCCAACCCTGTGCCATGGGATGCACCTGCGCACGTTGGGTGGCCTCGGATCGGGGCTCGACGACCCAAGCCCGCACCCTTGCCGCCTTGGCCATGGCTTGCAAACGTGCCACCGGGTCCGGCGCCAAAAAGCCCAGCGCGTAAGACACCTGGGCAGCGCTCGCGTCAGGCCCTGCGGGTGTCACCACTTGGTAAGTCCAGCAGACTTGCGCAGGATCGACGTTTTGGGTGTGTGCCAACTCGGCAGCCAACTGGAACGCCACATCGCGGTCAGACAACTGCGCAGACAAGGTCACTGTTTGCCGCGTGAGCCAGGTGTCATCCAGCGCCAAACACACACCTTGGGGCTGCCAGCCATGATCGCTGAACCAAACCTGGAGCCACTGACCCAGGGCCAATGGATCCATCACATACGCACCCTGCACCAGCCCGTCGGGCAACACCAGCGGTTCAACACAACAGCAATGCTGCGCGGCCTCCAAGCTTCCTTCCAGGACCACCACCCAAGCCCCATCCACACCGAAGGCCAAACCGGCCACGCATTGGCGCTGTGGGCGGCGTGGCAAAAACCACAGAGGCAGGTGCATGAAATCTCCTGGGCGGGTCAAAGTCGCAGGATTTTGAGCACCAAAGGTGTAGGCTACGCGCGTGCCCCACTCAGGGATTTTGTGATCACAGCACGGTTTTTATAATCCCCTCTACTTATGGCCCACAAGCACCCCCCTGAAAGTTCGAAAGAACAAGCCGCTGCCCCCGCAGCGCCCCGCTCACTGGCTGGCCAATTGTTGCTGTGGGCCTTCGGCATTGCCGCTGCAGGTTTGCTGATGGTGGCCTTGTTGGTGGGGCTAGCCCTGGCCATGGCCTACCCGCAACTGCCGGATGTGTCTGATCTGTCGGACTACCGCCCCAAACTGTCCATGCGCGTGTACTCGGTCGAGGGCACACAGATCGGTGAGTTTGGCGAAGAGCGCCGCAACCTCACGCCGTTCAAAGACATTCCCAAGGTCATGAAAGACGCGGTATTGGCCATTGAAGACGCCCGCTTTTACCAACACGGTGGCGTGGACTACATCGGCTTGCTGCGCGCGAGCTTGGCCAACTTGGGACGTGCCAAAAGCCAAGGCGCTTCCACCATCACCATGCAGGTGGCACGCAATGTGTACCTGTCGTCGGAAAAAACCTTCACCCGCAAAATTTACGAAATCTTGCTGACCACCAAGCTGGAGCACATGCTCAGCAAGGACCAGATTTTTGAGATCTACCTGAACCAAATTTATTTGGGCAACCGCGCCTATGGTTTTGCGGCGGCCTCTGAGGCGTACTTTGGCAAGCCCCTGAAAAACATCACCATCGCGGAAGCCGCCATGTTGGCGGGTTTGCCCAAAGCGCCGTCGGCCTACAACCCGATCGCCAACCCCAAGCGGGCACGTTCACGCCAGCTCTACATCATTGAGCGCATGGAAGAGCATGGCTTCATCAGCAAAGCAGAAGCCGTTGCCGCCAAGCAAGAAGAGTTGAAAATTCGCACCGCCACCAGCAGCCTCAACACCCACGCCGAGTACGTGGCCGAGATGGCGCGCCAGCTGATGTTTGCGCAGTACGGCCCCGAGATTTACACCCGTGGTCTGAACGTGTACACCACCATCCGCGCCAGCGACCAGCAAGCGGCTTACTACGCACTGCGCCGCGGCATCATGGACTACGAACGCCGCCAGCACTACCGCGGCCCCGAGAAATTCATCACCTTGCCCACCAACCCGGCGGAGCAAGAAGATGCGATCGACGACGCCTTGATTGAACAAGGCGACAAGGGCGACTTGTTAGCCGCCGTGGTGCTGGAAGCCGGACCGAAAAAAGTGCGTGCTGTGCGCCAAAACAGCGAGGTGCTGGAGATCACTGGCGAAGGCTTGCAACCTGTGCAGTCGGGCTTGTCTGACAAAGCACCGCCCAACATCCGTTTGCGCCCAGGTGCGCTGATTCGCGTCACCAAGACCGCCAAAGGGGCGTGGGAGATCACCCAACTGCCCGAGGTGGAGGGCGCATTCGTGTCGGTGGACCCTCGCGATGGGGCCATCCACGCGCTGGTGGGCGGCTTTGACTTTGACAAAAACAAGTTCAACCACGTGACCCAAGCGTGGCGTCAACCGGGCTCCAGCTTCAAGCCATTCATTTACTCTGCGGCCCTGGAAAAAGGCTTCACACCCGCCACCGTGGTCAACGATGCGCCGCTGTTTTTTGACGCCAGCGTGACCGGTGGCCAACCGTGGGAGCCCAAAAACTACGACGGCACATTCGATGGCCCCATGACCTTGCGCAAAGGCTTGGCCAAGTCGAAGAACATGATCTCGATTCGCGTGCTGCAAGCCGTGGGCGCACAAAACGCGCAGCAGTGGATTACCCACTTTGGCTTTGAAGCCGACAAACACCCGCCCTACCTGACCATGGCCTTGGGCGCGGGCTCGGTCACCCCCATGCAAATGGCCACGGGCTATTCGGTGTTTGCCAATGGCGGCTACCGCATCAACCCTTATCTGATCACCAAAGTCACCGACCAAACAGGCAAGGTGTTGTCTGAATTCACGCCCCCCGAGTTGGACGAGTCCGTGCGTGGCATCGATGCGCGCAACGCGTTTGTGATGACCAGTTTGTTGCAAGAGGTCACCCGCTCAGGCACCGCCGCGCGCGCCCAAGCCACTTTGAAGCGCCCTGACATTTACGGCAAGACAGGCACCACCAACGACTCCATGGACGCCTGGTTCGCAGGCTATCAACCGACCCTCACGGCGGTGACGTGGATTGGCTACGACACCCCGCGCAAACTGGGTGACCGCGAAACAGGTGGTGGCTTGAGCTTGCCGGTGTGGATCAGCTACATGCAGCACGCCCTGCAAAACGTGCCCATCACAGAGCCCACGCCACCTGCTGGCCTCACCCATGAAGGCGGCGAATGGTTCTACAGCGAATACAGCCGTGGCGGCGGTGTGAGCAGCTTGGGGCTGGAGGGCCGGTCAGCGCCCAGCGAGTTGCCTGCCAATGACGAGAAAAAACGCATCCTCGATTTGTTCAAAAACTAAGGGGCTTCGCGCCGCCCTGGCGCGAGACCTCACGCCACAAGCCCCGTCGTCTTAAGCCGTGAAAACGAGCGTCATGCCCGATTGGGTGGTGGCGTCTTGCGTCAAACGCTGAAAAAACTCACCTTGTCCTTTGGTGTCGGCCCATTGCTGGCCGTCAAAGCGAAAGTGATAACCCCCTGAGCGCGCGGCCAACCACACTTCGTGCAGAGGCTTTTGCAGGTTGATGATGATTTGGCTGCGGTTGGCAAAGGTCAGTGTGATCATGCCGCCGGTACGCTGGTTGTCGATGTCGGCATCGCTCTCATCGTTGATGCGGTCACACGCCAGCTCCACCGCGCGCAGGAGTTGTTCAGCGTGGTCCAAGAATTCAAGATCGGTCATTACAATTTGCGCCATGGGTATTGAGCAAAAGATTCTAGTCAGGGCCAGTGCCCTTGGTGGCCGTGTGGCCGTCTATGCAAGCGCTGTGGTGTTGATGGCGGCGTGCGGTCAAAAAGGGCCGCTGCAACTGCCCAATGACCCCGAGTTTCAACAACGCGCCACCTTGCCCGACATCGTGCGCCGCCAATTGCCTGGCGGCAATGCAACACCCAACGCCCCATCCCCCATACCTGCCGCCTCGGCACCGGTCAGCCCCGCGTCGTCGGGTCGCTGATTTTTCTGTCCTCCTTCACGAGCTGTTCGATGTCACACCCCACGCTTGCTGGTGCGCCCTTCGTGGCCACCCAACACAACGCCCTCTACCTCGAAGGCGTGAAACTGGCCGACCTAGCTGCGCAGCACGGCACGCCTTTGTTTGTGTACTCCAAAGCCGCCATGCTGAGCGCACTGGCCGCTTACCAACGCGGCTTTGCTGGACGCAAGGCCCGCATCTGCTACGCCATGAAAGCCAATTCATCCTTGGGCGTGCTGCAAGTGTTTGCGCAAGCGGGATGCGGCTTTGACATCGTCTCGGGCGGCGAGTTGGAACGCGTCATCGCCGCAGGTGGCGACCCGAAAAAAGTGATTTTTTCTGGCGTTGGCAAAACCCGCGCCGAAATGCGCCAAGCCTTGCAAGCAGGCATCGCCTGCTTCAACGTGGAAAGCGATGCCGAGCTGGAAGTGCTGAGCGAGGTAGCACAAGTCATGGGCCTGCGTGCTCCGGTGAGCATTCGCGTCAACCCCAACGTGGACGCCAAGACCCATCCCTATATCTCCACCGGCCTCAAGGGCAACAAATTTGGCGTGGCCCACGAGCAAGCCTTGCGCACCTACCAGCGCGCCGCGTCGCTGCCAGGTTTGCAAGTGGTGGGCATTGACTGCCACATCGGCTCGCAAATCACAGAGGCCACGCCTTACCTTGATGCGATGGACCGTGTGCTCGATTTAGTAGACGCCATCGAAGCCGCAGGCATTGCCATTGCTCACATCGACTTTGGCGGTGGCTTGGGCATCAACTACAACGGCGACACCCCACCCGCCGCCGATGCGCTGTGGGCACAACTGCTGGCCAAGCTCGATGCACGTGGCTACGGTCAGCGCCAACTGATGATCGAACCCGGTCGCTCCTTGGTGGGCAATGCCGGCGTGTGCCTGACCGAGGTGCTCTACCTCAAGCCGGGCGAGCAAAAAAACTTTTGCATCGTCGACGCCGCCATGAACGACTTGCCCCGCCCCGCCATGTACGAGGCCTTCCACCAAATCGTGCCACTCGCACCCCGAACGGGTGACAGCGTGTGCTACGACGTGGTGGGCCCGATTTGCGAGAGTGGTGACTGGCTTGGTCGTGACCGCCAGTTGGTGGTGCAAGCAGGCGATGTGTTGGCCGTGCTCTCCACCGGTGCCTATTGCATGGCCATGGCCAGCAACTACAACACCCGTGGACGTGCCGCTGAAGTGTTGGTCGACGGCACCCAGGCCCATGTGATTCGCCGCCGCGAGTCAGCCGCTGAGCAAATGGCTCTGGAGTGCTTGGTCGGTCAGGTCAAAAACCTCACTGACTGAATGCGTTTGTGGATTGTTTGGCGTCGCCAAGCGAACCGCGTCGCTCAATCTCGTTGGAGCCTTTGCTTGATGGAAGTGGGGTTCTGGCGACAGTCGAGTACGCGCCAAACTTGAACCTCCGCTACACCGACACGGTAGTAGATCGCGTAGGGAAACCGTTTAGAGAGCGTGCGGTGGTAGCCAAACACCTTCTGGTGAACGCCTGCGTACAACAGCAACGAATCAATGTCTGAGAACAGCGCGTCAAGAAAATAGTCACCAAGCCCCGTTTGCTGGCTTTCATAAAAGCGGGAACCTGCGCGAAGATCGTCAATTGCGAGGGAAAGTAGGCGAATTTTCACGCTTGTTTACGAGCACGCAGATGATCTTTGGCTTGGTCCCAGTCAACCATAGTCGCCACACCCGCAGCCAGTTCCTGTTCGGCGTCCTTCAAGGCCTGCTCATGCCATGCGGGGGATTCAAAATCACCTTCCGAACTCACGCAGAGGGAGTCCCAAAGCGCCTCCATCAGCTTGAGCTTTTCTGATGCAGGCATCGTTGCAATATCAATGGTCGTCATAAATTCCTCGTTCTTGCAAACAGTAGGCTTATGGATACTAGCAAAAATAGCCGCTCACAGCCTGAAGTGTGACGCATCTCGTGACTGCGCCCGAGCTTGGTTGACTTCAAATCTTTAAGTGGTGCGCTTGAATCTGCGCACCAAGCGCCAGCCCAACAATCCAGCTAGCACGCCGCCATACACCCACACCTCGGCAAAGTTGTGCTTGCCCGCGCGCATCCAGTAAAAGTGCAACACCGCCAAGCCAGCCACCAGGTACACCGCCTTGTGCAAGCTTTGCCAACGCTTCGCGCCTAAACGGCGAATGGCCGCATTGAACGACGTGGCAGCCAACGGCGTGAGCAACACAAAGGCTGAAAAGCCCACCCAGATGAATGGGCGCTTGGCAATGTCGTGGGCGATGTCGCCCCACTCAAAGCCCATGTCGAGCCAGCTGTAACACAGCAAGTGCAGCACCCCGTAGCCATACACCGTGAGCCCCAGCATGCGGCGAAAACGCGCCAGCTCGGGCCATCCCAAGCTCACACGCAAGGGGGTCACGGCGAGTGCCAGGCACAAAGCACGCAAGGTCCAGTCGCCCGTGGCGCGGATGAGGTATTCAGCGGGGTTGGCCCCCAGTGCATCGTTGAACGCACCCCACAGCAGCCACGCAAAGGGCAGCAACACCAAGGCACACAGCACAGGCTTGGCGGCCGGATGGCGCAAGACAGCGCGCAATGTCACAGCGAGCGTCGTCTTTAGAAGAACTTGCTCAGGTCCATGCCCTTGTAGAGCTGGCCCACTTGCGCTTCGTAACCATTGAACATCAAGGTTTTGCGCTTCTTGGCGAACAAGCCGTCTTCGCCAATGCGTCGCTCGGTGGCTTGGCTCCAGCGTGGGTGGTCCACATTCGGATTGACGTTGGAATAAAACCCGTATTCCTGAGGCGCTGAGCGGCCCCACGAGTTGATGGGCTGCTTGTCGACAAAACGAATCTTGACCAAGCTCTTGGCGCTCTTGAAGCCATATTTCCAAGGCACCACCAGGCGCACAGGCGCGCCATTTTGGTTGGGCAGCACTTCGCCGTACATGCCAAAACTCAGCAGGGTCAACGGGTGCATGGCTTCGTCCAGACGCAAGCCTTCAACATACGGCCAATCGAGCACGCGCGAACCCACACCCGGCATGGTTTTGGGATCGGCCAGTGTGATGAACTCGACATACTTGGCGCTGCCCAAGGGTTCCACGCGTTTGATCAACTCGGACAAGGAGTACCCCACCCAAGGGATGACCATCGACCAGCCTTCCACACAACGCAGGCGATAAATGCGCTCTTCCATGGGGCTGAGTTTGAGCAAGTCGTCCAGATCGATGGGGCCCGGTTTTTTGACCAGACCTTCGATCTCGACACGCCAGGGCTGCGTCTTGAGGGTGTGGGCGTATTTAGCGGGATCGGCTTTGTCGGTGCCGAACTCGTAGTAATTGTTGTAACTGCTGGCGTCGGCGTAAGGCGTGACCTTCTCCATCGTATTGGCACCGGCTTGGCGACTCACAGCGCCCACCAGAGGGCTGAGTTTACCGGGCTTGGCGACAGCGGATTGGGCCCAGGCTTCACGCCCCGCCCAAGCGGCCAGTGCAACACCACCCGCACCCGCAGCGAGTTGCTTCAACCAGTCACGCCGTTGCACATACGCTGTCTGTGGCGTGATCTCACTGCTGTGGGGGTGAATAAATCCTGAATCACTGTGGGCTGAAAAGAGGTTGCGCGGCACGGTATCTCCTGGTGAGTAATGGGTGACATTGTGCGGTGGTTGATGCCGACGTGCAAAACCAGACCTCAAAGGCCAAGCCTGTGCCAAGGAGGTTAGTGCAAATTCGAGGCCAAAAAAAAGCTGGCACTGAGCCAGCTTTTCGAACGCGAGGCGTCAGATCAACGCAGACCAGCCATGTAGTCGGCCACAGCCTTGATTTCACGGTCGTTGAGCTTGGCGGCCACTTGGGCCATTTGCACGCTGTTTTTGCGCACGCCGTCACGGAAAGCCGTCAACTGCGCGGCGGTGTATTCGGCGTGCTGGCCCGACAGGCGGGGGTACTGCGAAGGAATGCCTGCGCCATTGGGCGTGTGACAACCGGCGCAAGCGGCAATTTGACGGTCGGCAATGCCGCCGCGGTAAATGCGCTCACCCAAGGTGACCAACTCTTTGTCTTTGGCGAAGCCAGTTTTGGCTTTCTTGGAGCCTACCCAAGCCGCGATGTTTTTCATGTCATCGTCGCTCAGCGTGGCGGCCATGCCGCTCATCACCGCATTGGCACGCTTGCCCGATTTGAACTCTTGCAATTGCTTGACGATGTAGTCAGGGTGCTGCTGGGCCAACTTGGGGTTGACCGGGGTGCCCGAATTGCCATCGGCACCGTGGCAAGCCGCGCACACAGCGGTGAAGCTGGCTTCGCCTTTGGCCAAGTCAGGCTTGGCAGCTTTAGCGGGTTCGTTGGCGTGTGCAGACACAACAGGAGCCACCAAGGCGGCAGCGATCAGCAAAGAGGCAAACAATTTCATAGATGTGCTTTGGTTAATGACGCGCAAAGACGCTGAAAAACTCGGCAGATTCTACAATGCTGTATGAATCAGCCAGACACACAAGCCACACCCTCCCCTGCCGACACCCCGGAGGAACCCGCGCTCACGGTCTCGGTTGCGCCTTCGCCCGCATCGTCCCCCCTGAGTCCAGCCGAACAAGCCAAGCACGCCATGGGCTGGTTGCACACCGCCCGGTTCTTGACCACCGCCGCTCAGCTGCACCACTTGCCCGCCTACGAATTGCCTGAAATCGCCTTTGTGGGGCGCTCCAACGCCGGCAAGTCCACCTGCATCAACGTGCTGACGCAGCAAAAGCGCTTGGCCTATGCCTCCAAAACGCCTGGCCGCACCCAGCACATCAACTTGTTTGCGTTGGGTCGTCAAGGCCAGACCGATGCGGTGCTGGCCGACTTGCCGGGTTATGGCTACGCCGCCGTGCCCAAGCAGGACAAGATTCGCTGGCAACAAGTGATGGCCAACTATTTGTTGACCCGCGAGAACCTGCGTGCCGTGGTGCTGCTGTGCGACCCACGCCATGGCTTGACCGAGTTGGATGACATCTTGCTGGACGTGATTCGTCCCCGTGTCGAAGAGGGCCTGAAGTTCTTGGTGCTGCTGACCAAGGCCGACAAGCTCAACCGCACCGAGGGTGCCAAAGCGCTGTCCATTGCCAAGTTGCAAGCCGGTGGCGGTCAGGTCAAACTGTTTTCCGCCCTCAAAAAACAGGGGGTCGACGAGGTGGCCACCCTGCTCTACGACTGGATGCATCCGTGATTCAAACACTCACCCACACCCTGCCGCACGGCATGGCCTTGAGTTGCAGGGTGAGCGGTGAGCCTGGACGACCCGTGCTGATGTTTTTGCACGGATTTCCTGAAGCGGCCTTTGTGTGGGACGCGCTGTTGACCTACTTCGCACAACCCGAGCATGGCGGCTACCGTTGCGTGGCCCCTAACCTGCGCGGCTACGAGCATTCCAGCGCCCCCACCGAGGTCAACGACTACCGCGCCAAACACTTGGTGCAAGACGTGCAGGCCTTGGCCGCCATCGAAAGCCCCGAAGCACCTTTGGCTGGCTTGGTGGCGCATGACTGGGGCGGTGCAATCGCATGGAACTTCGCCAACCAGCATTCAACCCAGCTGCGGCGTTTGGTCATCCTCAACGCACCACATCCCGGCACCTTGCTGCGCGAACTGCAAAACAACCCGGCCCAACAAGCCGCCAGTGCGTACATGAATTTTTTGATTCGCCCCGACGCCCAGGCGCTGCTGGCGGAAGACAACTACCGCCGCCTGTGGGAATTTTTCACCAGCATGGGCGCGGCCCATGGCAAGCACGCGTGGTTGACCGAGGCGATGAAAGCCCAATACCGCGCCATTTGGGACCAGGGTTTGAACGGTGCGCTGAACTACTACCGCGCATCGCCCATGCGGCCACCACGCTTGGGCGACCCGGCGGCATCGGCCCTGCATCTGTCACAAGACATGTTGACGGTGAACGTCCCCACTTGCGTGATCTGGGGCATGCAAGACAGTGCCTTACTGCCCGGCTTGATCGACGGTTTAGCCGACTACGTGCCCAAGCTGACCTTGCACCGCATCAAAAACGCCACGCATTGGCTGCTGCACGAACAACCCGAACGGGTGACGCAACTGGTGGCTGATTTTTTGGCTGAAGACAAAGCCGGTCGCACCGTGGGTGAACGCACGCAGCGCATCAGCGCACGCACACACGACAAGCATCAATAGAGCTCAGGCGCGCCGGGCGGGCGTGTTTTGAAACGTTTGTGCACCCAGAAGTATTGGGCGGGCATGGTGTCGATGAAGCCTTGCAAACGCAGGTTCATGGTGGCGGTGTCAACAGACACATCGTCGGTGGGAAAGTCAGGCCATGCCGGGTGTACCGTCACCTCATACCCCATCGGGGTCATGCGCGTGGTCACCGGCACCACACGGGCACGACCCAGTTTGGCAAAACGTGACAACGAGGGCACCGTGGCCGCTGGCTCACCATAGAACGGCACAAAGATGGACTCGCTCGGACCAAAGTTCATGTCGGGCAACAGGTAAAGCAATTGGTGTTGCCGCAGCGCGCTGACGATGGGCTTGACGCCGTCTTCGCGACGGAACAAGCGCACATGACCAAAGCGCTGACGCCCTTGCGCCACCCAGGCGTCCACCGTGGCGTTGGACTGCGGCGTGAAGATGGTGGTGAAGTGAAGGGGCAAACTCAAGGTCAACGCGGTCCACCCCACATCCAGCCCCACAAAGTGCGGCGCGAACAACACAGTGGGTTGTGCCTGCGACAAACCAGCCACATCGCCCATGAGCTGCACACGCGACTGAATGCACGCAGGCGAACGGTGCCACAACCAACTGCGGTCCAACCAAGCCTGCGCAAAGTGCACAAAGCTCTGCCGCGCCAAAGCCGCACGCGCCTGCAGACTCAGCGCAGGAAAGCAAATGCGCAAGTTGGTGAGCACCACATGCCGTCGATCAGCCACCACGGCATACAGCAACAAGCCCAAAGCAGCCCCCAAAGCTCGAAGGACAGGCAAAGGCAAATAGCCCACACCACGCAGCAGCCAGAGTCCCAGTGCAGAGAACATGACTTAGCCCTCGGCCCGTGGTTGCTTGTCACGGGCATAGCCCCACAAGTACTGACCAGGGGCCGCACGTACCAACATCTCCACACCTCGGTTCACCGCAGCGGCAGCCAGCTCAGGAGGGCAGGTGGGGTCTTTCAATTCGGGCGCATTCAAAGGCCGCATGTGCATGCAAAAGCCCTGTCCCGGTGCCAAACGCTCGCACCAAGTCAAGACCACCGTCGCACCGGTTTGTTGAGCCAACTTGGACAACAAAGTCATGGTGTACACCTCACGACCGAAAAATGGGGCCCACACACCTTGCCCTGAGGGAGGCACTTGGTCGGGCAAGATGGCGGTGTAGCCACCGGCACGCAAGGTGCGAATCAAGGTGCGCACGCCCGCCAACGATGTGGGCGCAGACGCCAGATAGGGGCGTGTGCGCGCTTGTGCCACCAAAGGCTCTAGCCAAGCTTTGCGGGCCGGTCGATAGAGCGCAACCAGCGGGCCAAAGCGAGGACCAAATTTTTCAGCAATGGCTTGCGCACCGATTTCCCAACACCCTAGGTGAGGCGACATCACAATGGCACCCTTGCCTGCTTGCAAGGCCGCTTCAAAGTGTTCGGCACCGTCCCAACGCACCACATTGCCCAAGGGCTGTGAGGTCGAACGCATCCACACCCACGGCAATTCGGCCAACATGGTGCCGATGGCGGCAATGGCGGGGCGTGCTGCGCTCCACGGCACACCCGCCGCTTGCACGTTGGCTTTGAAATGCCGGCGGTAACTCGGTGAAGACCACCACACCACCCAACCCAGCAACGCACCCACACGCTGCATCCATGACAGCGGGACACGCGATAACCAAAGGAACAGACGGGTGACAGGGGCCATGAGGCTGATTGAAACGATAAAAGTTGAAATAGAATATCGATTGTCGCTGAGTTAACAGAGCAACTTGCAGAGCGACAACCCCACCTTGGTGGGTCCTGGTTTGGTCAACACCGAACCATCTGCTAAAGCGTTCGCCGGGCTCCTTCGGGGTTGGCAACGCCAACTTATCAACCGAATGGAGTTTTTTTCATGTCTCTCGACTATCTCTTCACCTCCGAATCCGTTTCGGAAGGCCACCCCGACAAAGTGGCAGACCAAATCTCGGACGCGATTCTGGATGCCATCTTCACCCAAGACCCGCGTTCGCGCGTGGCCGCTGAGACCCTGACCAACACCGGTCTGGTGGTGTTGGCCGGTGAGATCACCACCCAAGCCAACGTGGACTACATCCAAGTGGCGCGCGACACCATCAAACGCATCGGCTACGACAACACCGAGTACGGCATTGACTACAAAGGCTGCGCCGTGTTGGTCGCGTACGACAAGCAATCCAACGACATCGCCCAGGGCGTGGACCATGCGTCGGACGACCACCTCAACATCGGCGCTGGCGACCAAGGCTTGATGTTTGGCTATGCCTGCAGCGAAACCCCTGAGCTGATGCCAGCCCCCATCCACTACGCCCACCGTTTGGTGGAGCGCCAAGCCCAGTTGCGCAAAGACGGCCGCTTGCCTTTCTTGCGCCCTGACGCCAAGAGCCAAGTGACCATGCGTTATGTCGATGGCAAGCCCCACAGCATTGACACCGTGGTGCTGTCGACCCAACACAGCCCGGACCAAAGCGAATCGGCCACCAAGATGAAGGCCAGCTTCACTGAGGCCATCATCGAAGAAATCATCAAGCCCGTGCTGCCCAAAGAGTGGCTCAAAGACACCAAGTACCTGATCAACCCCACCGGTCGTTTCGTCATCGGCGGCCCACAAGGCGACTGCGGCTTGACTGGCCGCAAGATCATTGTGGACACCTACGGCGGCGCTTGCCCCCACGGTGGTGGCGCTTTCTCGGGCAAAGACCCGTCCAAGGTCGACCGTTCTGCCGCCTACGCTGCACGCTATGTAGCCAAGAACATCGTGGCCGCCGGTTTGGCCAGCAAGTGCCAAATCCAAGTGGCGTACGCGATTGGCGTGGCCCGTCCAATGAACATCACGGTCAACACCGAAGGCACCGGCGTGATCAGCGACGAGAAAATCGCCGCCTTGGTGGCCGAGCACTTTGACCTGCGCCCCAAGGGCATCATTCAAATGCTCGACTTGCTGCGTCCTATTTACAGCAAGACCGCGGCCTATGGCCACTTCGGTCGCGAAGAGCCCGAGTTCACGTGGGAGCGCACCGACAAAGCGGCTGCATTGAAGGCAGCGGCTGGTTTGAAGTAAACGCCTTTTGGGTTTGCTTTGAAGGCCTCTCGTTGCTGACGGGGGGCCTTTTTTGTTGGTGTCGTTGATCCGCATCCTTACGCCGTCGATCCTCTTGCGCTTCGTCTTCCTCGCCCTCGGGGATGCGGATTGGAGGAGGCCGCTGCGGCTTACATCGCTGCGCGACGAATGGCGCCGCATCGGCCTCCCCCAACCCGCATGTTGTTGTGCGAAGAATTTCAGGCGAGAAGCGAAAGACGAAAGACGAAAGACGAAAGACGAAAGACGAAAGACGGAAAGCTAAAAGCGAAAAGCGGCAGGCTTAGGCCATAGCGCCAAGGCGCAAAGTTTCAGGTAGCAGAGGTCTCGGTAGCCTTCACCACCATGGAGGCCTTGAAGTTGTCCGGTCGCCCCAAGAAGCATGGGTGGTGTACCCCAATAAGGCGCCATTCATCGCGCAGCGATGTAAGCCGTTTGGGGTGCACCACCCGTGCTTCGGAGCACCGTCAAACGCAAAAACGAATGAGCGAAAACAGCAACGACAAAAGCGTCAAACCTCCGACGATTGCTGTAACGCCCACATCTGCGCATACCGCCCATTGAGCGCCAACAAAGCCGCGTGCGATCCGCGCTCCACAATACGCCCCGCGTCCAGCACCAAAATCTCGTGGGCATCGACCACCGTGGACAAACGGTGTGCAATCACCAAGGTGGTTTTGTTGTGCGCAGCACTCTGCAACTCCCCTTGAATGGCGCGCTCGTTGGCACTGTCCAAGGCTGATGTGGCTTCGTCAAAAATCACAATTGGTGGATTTTTGAGCAAGGTGCGCGCAATCGCCACGCGCTGCTTCTCACCGCCCGAGAGCTTCAAGCCCCGCTCACCCACCATGGTGTCGTAACCCTTGGGCGTGGCGACGATGAAGTCATGGATGTGGGCGGCACGGGCTGCTTGCTCCACCTCATGCGCGGAGGCATCGGTGCGACCGTAGGCGATGTTGTAACGCACGGTGTCGTTGAACAGCACCGTGTCTTGCGGCACGATGCCCAGGGCACGGCGCACGCTGTGCTGCGTGACGCGGCGAATATCTTGGCCGTCGATGGTGATGTGGCCACTGCCCACGTCATAAAACCTGAACAACAAACGCGCCAGCGTGGACTTGCCCGAACCCGAGGGCCCCACCACCGCGACGGTTTTGCCAGCCGGGATTTCAAAGCTGATGCCATGCAAAATTTCACGCGCAGGCTCATAGGCAAACACCACCGACTCAAAGCGCACCGTGGGCGGGCCGCTCACTTGCAAGTCGGGTGCACCTGGGTCGTCGGCCACTTCGCGCTCTTTCTCCAGCAAGCTGAACATGCGGTCCAAGTCGGTCAGGCTTTGCTTGATTTCGCGGTAGAGCACGCCCAAGAAATTGAGGGGGATGTAGAGCTGGATCATGAAGGCATTGATCATCACCAAGTCGCCCAAAGTCATGCGTCCCTCCACCACGCCCACGGTGGCGCGCCACAGCATGGTGACCAAGGCGATGGCGATGATGAGTTGCTGGCCGGTGTTGAGCAGCGACAGCGAGGTTTGCGACTTCAGGCGCGCACGACGCAGCTGGTCCAAGCTGGTGTCGTAGCGCTGGGCTTCAAAGCCTTCGTTGCTGAAGTATTTGACGGTTTCGTAGTTCAACAACGAATCCACCGCCTTGGTGTGGGCGGCTGAGTCAAACTCGTTGGCCTGACGGCGAAAGTGGGTGCGCCACTCGGTGACGCTGACCGTGAACACGATGTAAATGGCCAAGGCCAACAAAGTGATGCCCGCAAACCACACGTCAAACTTCACGGCCAAGATGGACAACACCAAGGCCACCTCAATCAAGGTGGGCACGATGCTGTAGAGCGAGTAAGAAATCAAGGACTCAATGCCGCGCACGCCCCGCTCGATGTCGCGCGTCATGCCACCGGTTTGACGCTCCAGGTGAAAGCGCAAACTCAAACCATGCAAGTGCTGAAAGGTTTCCAGCGCAATTTGCCGTGCCGCGCCTTGGGTGGCTTTGGCAAACACCAACTCACGCAATTCGGTGAAGGCCGACGCCGACAAACGCAACACGCCATAGACCAGCAACAAGGACACAGGCACTACCAGCACCGCTGTGGGGTCACTGGGTTTGAAAGACATGGTGTCGATCAGCTCTTTGAGCAACAAGGGCACGCCCACGTTGGCCAACTTGGCACCCACCATGAACAGCAAAGCCGCCATGACGCGCCACTTGTATTGCCACAGGTACGGGAAAAGGCGCTTGAGCGTGGCGCTGTCGGAGCGCGGGGTGCCGGCGTTGGCAGGGGATGGTGGAGTTGAAGGTGCGTGATGACGCATATTGCACAATGCCAAATAGTTAACCGTTGATTGTGCCTATGACTTCCAATTCCTCCGCCTCTGTGGTGACACTCCCAACCGACCAAGAGCTGGTGCTCAAGGTCATCCCCATGCCCGCGGACTGCAACGCCAACGGCGATATTTTTGGCGGCTGGGTCATGGCTCAGGTCGACTTGGCAGGGGCCGTGTTACCCGCCCGTTATGTGCGCGGCCGTATGGCCACTGTGGCGGTGAACGAGTTCATCTTCAAACAAGCAGTGAAAGTGGGCGACATCTTGAGCTTTTTTGCCAAGGTGCAACGCATCGGCCACACATCCATCAGTGTGGCGGTAGAGGTGTACGCCGAGCGTTTCAGCCGTCAGGGTGAATACATCAAGGTCACGCATGCCACCTTGACCTATGTGGCGATTGATGACCAGGGCAAGCCACGCCCCATTCCCAAAGACTGAGCTCAAGAGACGATGTAGGCCCCGCTACCTGCCGCCATCAACTGGCCATCGGGGCCGAAAAACTCCATCCGCGTTGACCCCACCCGAGAGCCCAAACGCAACACCTCGGCACGCATGTCAAAGTGCGTGCCAATGCCTTGGCGCAGGTAGTCAATGCGTAAATCGATGGTGCCAATTTTGAGGAAAAAGTCCAAGCGTTGTGTCGGCGTCTGATCCATGTGACGCGCTGCTTTGGCCACCAGACAAGCCAGTCCGCCCAAAGCATCCAATGACGCACTGATGACGCCGCCGTGCACACGGTTGTAGGCAAAGTGCCCGACCAGATCGGGCTTCATCTCCAAACGCGCTTTGACGACCGTGGGTGTGATCTCGCTCAGCTTGAGACCCAAGACTTGGTTGAAGACAATTTTTTCTTCAAAGATGGCACGCACGCCTTCGACGAACTCGGGCTCAAAGTGACCATCGGGTGACAGGCGCTTCATCAAAACAAGGCTTTCAGAGTTTGGAAAAATCAGGGCGACGCTTTTCCATGAAGGCACCAAACGCTTCTCGCGCAGCAGGCTCTTGCAGCATGCGACCAAAGCTGGCGGCCTCGGCCTCTATCTGCGCCATGATCTGTGCAGACTGGCCGCTCTTCATGAGCCGCTTGGTCTCCACCAAAGAACTCAGGGGTTTGGCCGCCAGTTTGCGCGCTTGCGCCTGGGCATAACTGTTGACCTCGGTGGGGGGCACCACGCGGTTGACCAAGCCCACCTCTTGCGCTGCCTCTGCCATGAAAGGCTCGCCCATGAGCAAGGCCTCTGCGGCACGGTGGTGGCCCATCATCTGCGGCACCAAGATGCTTGAGCCTGCTTCTGGACACAGACCCAAATTGACAAAAGGCATCGAGAAGGCGGCGTTGTCACCGGCGTACACCAAGTCGCAGTGGAACAAGAGCGTGGTGCCAATGCCCACCGCAGGCCCAGCCACAGCGGCCAGCAAAGGTTTGCTGAACCCGGCAATGGCCCGTAAAAAGCGAAACACCGGGGCGTCGTGACCTGACGGTGGATGGTTCAAAAAGTCAGCAATGTCGTTGCCTGCGCTGAAGATGGTTTCATGCCCTTGAATGAGCACCACACGCACCTCGGTGTTGGCTTGAGCATTTTCGATGGCATCGGCCAAGCTGGCGTACATGGCGGCCGTGATGGAGTTCTTTTTGTCCAAGCGGTTGAAGGTCAGCGTCATCACGCCTTGGTCGATGTGTTGCAGGATGTCGGTCATGACAAATCTCGGTTGGGTTTATTGAATACGCTGCCAAATTTGGGTGCGGTAAAAAGGGCCGATGTAGCCACGCAGTTGCAAGCGTTTGCCGCCGTCGAGCGGCACCATGCGCACGGTGTATTCCTTGCCGTTTTCCGGGTCGAGGATTTTGCCGCCACCGCCCCAGCGTTTGTCATCGGGCTCGTAGCGCACGCCACGGATGATCTCCATGCCCACAATGGCTTGGCCCTTGCGGTCGTCTTTGCAGTCATCACAGGTTTTGACGGCCTTGGGGTCTGGGTCCAGCGACTTAGCCACACGGCCAAACAACACCCCTTGGCGCTCAACGATGTCAATCTCGGCACGGGCCTCGCCGGTGTCGTCATCGATGGTGCGCCACAGGCCCACAGGCGTCATCTGCGCGTGTGCGGCGAGCACTGCGCCAGACATCACGCTTGCCACAAAAAAAGCACGCCAACTCAACATAGCCACTCCTTGAAATTGCTCAGTATTGTCGCTGGTCAACCTCAGGCAAACACCGCATCGGTGTCCATCAGCACCGCAGACCCCGCGCGTGCGGTTTGCATCAGAGAAGCCGTTTCAGGGAACAACTTGGCAAAGTAAAAGCGGGCGGTTTGTAGCTTGGCTTGGTAGAACGGATCACGGTCACCCGCAGCGATGCGCTGCAAGGCGACTTGCGCCATACGAGCCCAAAAATAGCCGAATACCAAGTGCCCGGCCACGCGCAGATAGTCCACCGCCGCGGCGCCCACCTCGTCGGCGTTTTGCAGAGCTTTGTAGCCGATCTCTCCCGTGAACTGGGTCATTTGCTGGCCCAACTTGGCCAAAGGTTGGATGAACTCAGCCATGTCCTCGTTACCCTGCTCAGCCATCACCAAGGCGGTAATCTGTGCGCCAAACTTTTTGAGCGAAGCACCTTGATTGCCCAAGACCTTGCGCCCCAGCAAGTCCAAGCTTTGGATGGTGTTGGTACCTTCATAAATCATGTTGATGCGGGCATCGCGTACGTACTGCTCCATGCCCCATTCACGGATGAAGCCGTGTCCGCCCAGCACCTGCATACAGGCCGAAGTGGCGATCCAAGCGTTGTCTGTGATGAAGGCTTTGACGATGGGGGTGAGCAAGGCCACTTGTTCGGCGGCCTCGGCACGCACGGCAGGGTCAGGATGGCTCAATTCTTGGTCCACCAACAAGGCGCAGTGCAAGCTCAGGGCGCGACCACCCTCGGCATAGGCTTTGGCGGTGAGCAGCATCTTGCGCACATCGGGATGCACCAAGATGCTGTCGGCGGGCTGATTGGGTGACTTCACACCGGTCAAACTGCGCGACTGGATGCGCTCTTTGGCGTAAGCCAATGCATTTTGGTAGGCCACTTCGGTCAAACCCAAAGATTGCATGCCCACACCGATGCGCGCCACGTTCATCATGACAAACATGGCCGCCAAGCCTTTGTGGGGCTGACCGACCAAGGTACCCAAGGCACCATCGAGCACCATCTGGCAGGTGGCGTTGCCGTGGATGCCCATCTTGTGTTCCAGGCCACCACAGTAGATCCCGTTACGTTCGCCCAAGCTGCCATCATCAAGCACCAAAAACTTCGGCACGGCAAACAGGCTGATGCCTTTGCTGCCCGCAGGCGCGTCGGGCAAACGGGCCAACACCAAATGCACGATGTTGCTGACCATGTCGTGCTCACCCGCACTGATGAAAATTTTGTTGCCTGTGATGCGATAAGTTCCATCAGCTTGCGGCTCGGCCTTGGTGCGCAGCAACCCAAGGTCGGTGCCGCAATGGGGCTCGGTCAGACACATGGTGCCGGTCCATTCACCGCTGGTGAGTTTGGGCAGATAGCACTGCTTTTGTGCTTCGGTGCCATGGGCATGTAACGCTTCGTAAGCGCCGTGCGTGAGACCGGGGTACATGGTCCACGCCTGGTTGGCGCTGTTGAGCATTTCGTACAAGCACTGATTCACCACAATGGGCAAGCCTTGTCCGCCATAGGCTGGGTCACAACTCAGCGATGGCCACCCCCCTTGCACGTACTGCGCATAGGCGGCTTTGAAACCATCGGGGGTTTTGACTTCGTGCGTGCGTGTATCCAGCTGGCAACCTTGTTCATCGCCGACTTGGTTGAGGGGAAAGATCACCTCAGAGGCAAATTTGCCCCCCTCCTCCAGCACAGCGGTCAAGGTGTCTGCATCCATCTCTGCATGGGGTGGCATGGCGTGCAATGCCTCGGTGACATGCAAAACTTCATGCAATAAAAACTGCATGTCGCGCAACGGGGGGGTATAGCTGGGCATCAGAAGCTCCTTACTTTTTGACAGATTTTTTTATCGTCGAACGCGGGGTTGGCACCGACGGCACGGCCGCGCCATAGCGCGCCAGAATGTTTTCAAACCCCACAGCAGTGTGCTGCAACGATTTGGCCGAGCGCAGAAAACGGGCTTCGTATTGCAGCGCCAAGATCAGACCGTGAATCTCGAACACCATTTGTTCAGCATCCATGTCGGCAGACAAATGCCCTTCATCGCGGGCCTGCACCACCGAGCGATGAACGGCAGCCAACCAGGTTTTGACCGAGCTGGCCAAGGCGTCACGCACGGGGCCGGGGCGGTCATCGAACTCAGCCGCACCGCTGATGTACAGACAACCTGAGTCAATCTCAGCAGAGGTGCGTTGGGTCCAGTTGGCAAACAGCTGACGCAATCTGGGCAAACCTCGCTCGGCCTGCAAGGCGGGGTAGAACACCTCAGCCTCAAAGCGCTCGTGGTACTCACGCACCACCGACAGCTGCAACTCTTCACGCGAACCGAAGTGGGCAAACACGCCCGACTTGCTCATGCGCGCCACCTCGGCCAATGCGCCAATACTCAAACCCTCCAAGCCAATTTGCGTGGCCAAGCCCAGGGCTGCATCCACGATGGCCGCTTTGGTTTGCTGCCCTTTGTGAGCGGCACGGCTTTCGGATGCGGGCGATTTTTGGGAACCGGTCATGAACCACCTAAAAAGAACGATCGTGCTATTTTGCATGAAAACGCCGAGGGCTTATTCCACTTCTAAACTCTGTCCCCATGCAAGCAACACGAATTTTGGCCATCCGTCATGGTGAAACCGCATGGAATGTGGACACCCGCATCCAAGGACAGCTCGACATTGGGCTCAATGACACGGGGGTGTGGCAAGCACAACGCGTGGGTCAGGCCTTACGTGACGAAGACATTCACGCCATTTACAGCAGCGACTTGGGGCGTGCCTTTCAGACCGCGCATGCCATTGCGCAAGCCGACACACGCACGCAGCCTGTGCCCCTGATACCCACCGCAGCTTTACGCGAACGCCACTTTGGCCATTTGCAAGGCCACACCTGGGCCGCCATTGAAGCCGACTGGCCCGCCGACGCCAAACTGTGGCGCACACGCGACCCACATTGGTCCCCGCTGGGGGGTGAGTCGTTGCTGGTGTTGCGCGAACGCATTGCACGCTGCGTGGACGCGTTGGCCAGTCAACACTTGGGCGAACAAATTGTGTTGGTGGCCCACGGGGGGGTGATGGATGTGCTGTATCGCCTAGCCACGCAGCAAGACATCCAGGCCCCGCGCACTTGGCATCTGGGCAACGCCGCCATCAACCGCTTGTTGTGGACGCCTCAAGGCTTGAGTTTGGTGGGCTGGGGTGATGTGTCGCACTTCGAGCGCACATCACGCGACGAATCAAGCGTCTGACAACAAGTCGCCGTTGGCGCTGGGTGGCGTCACCCCCAAGTGGCGGTAGGCCGCCAAGGTGGCAATGCGCCCACGGGGCGTGCGCTGCAAATAGCCTTGCTGGATCAGATAGGGCTCGATCACGTCTTCGATGGTGTCGCGCTCTTCGCCAATGCTGGCGGCGATGTTGTCCAAGCCCACAGGGCCGCCATCAAAGCGGTGGATCACCGCCTCTAGCAGTTTGCGGTCCATCAAGTCAAAGCCTTGCGGGTCCACGTCCAGCATGGCCAAGGCCTTGTGCGCCATCTCTTGTGTGATGCGCCCCGAGCCTTTGACTTCAGCGTAGTCACGCACCCGGCGTAACAAGCGGTTGGCAATGCGTGGTGTGCCGCGTGAACGACGCGCAATTTCAAAGCCACCTTCCACATCGGTGGGCGTGTTGAGCAAGCCGGCACTGCGCATGACGATGCGTTGCAACTCATCGGCGGTGTAGAACTCCAGGCGCGACACAATGCCAAAGCGATCGCGCAGCGGGTTGGTCAACATGCCCGCGCGGGTGGTGGCGCCCACCAGGGTGAAAGGCTGCAAGTCGAGCTTGATGCTGCGCGCAGCAGGGCCTTCGCCAATCATGATGTCGATTTGGTAGTCCTCCAGCGCGGGGTACAAAATCTCTTCGACCACAGGCGAGAGACGGTGGATTTCGTCGATGAACAGCACATCGTTTTTCTCTAAGCCCGTGAGCAATGCGGCCAGGTCTTTGGGCTTTTCCAGCACCGGCCCGCTGGTTTGACGCAGGTTCACGCCCAGCTCTTGGGCAATGATGTGGCTCAGGGTGGTTTTGCCCAGGCCCGGTGGTCCAAACAACAGCACGTGGTCAAGTGCCTCGCCGCGCTTTTTGGCCGCACCGATGAAGATTTCAAGTTGCTCACGTACCTTGACCTGGCCCACGTACTCTTGCAAGAGCTTGGGGCGCAACGCACGTTCAATGGCTTCTTCGTGAGGCGACACGGGGGCAGCAGACACCACACGCGGGGTGGGCACAAAGCCCTCGCCAAAACTGTCCGTTTGAATGCTCATGGATGCGCTGCCTTACTTGGCCAAAGCCTTCAAGGCCAGCTTGATGCCCTCGCTCACGCCGACATCCGCAGGCAAGGCTTTGAGTGACAGGGCTGCTTCTTTGTCGCTGTACCCCAGGGCCAGCAAGGCTTGCAAGATGTCGCTGTGGTGGTCGCTGTGCCCCGCTGTGCTGGGGGCCAGATCGGCGCCGAGCTTGCCTTTGAGTTCAAGCAACAAACGTTCTGCGGTTTTCTTGCCAATGCCAGGCACCTTGGTCAGACGACCCGCTTCTTGCTCAGCCACGGCACGGGCCAATTCATCAGCACTCATGCCACTGAGCACGCCCAGTGCGGTGCGCGGGCCCACGCCAGAAATTTTGATCAGCAAGCGAAAGGTGGCGCGCTCGCTGGCGGTACCAAAGCCATACAAGATTTGTGCGTCTTCACGCACTACAAAATGTGTCAGCAAGGTCACGCGCTCACCCGTGGCGGGCAGGTTGTAGAAGGTGCTCATGGGCACGTCCACTTCATAGCCCACGCCATTGCAGTCCACCAACACTTGGGGAGGATTTTTCTCGCTGAGGATGCCGCTTAATCTGCCAATCACATCTTGCCTATCATTGGGTAACCTTTTGCGAGATTATCGACTTGATTCTGCGACACACCTTCTCCCCACTGAACAACACGCGCCTGTCACATCTGTGTGGGCCACTCGACGAGCATTTGCGCACCATTGAGATGGCGCTGAACGTCAAGATCGCGCACCGCCATGAACAGTTCAAGGTAGACGGCCACAAAGCCAAAGCCACGCGTGCACTGGAGGTTCTGCAAGCGCTGTACGAACGCGCCGCACGCACGATTCCTGCCGAACAGGTGCAACTGATGTTGGCCGGCGATACAGGCGTGAGCGAAGCCGAAGACGGCAGCATGAGCTTGCACACGCGCCGCACCGACCTGCGCGCGCGCACGCCCAACCAAAGTGTGTACCTAGAGAACATTGCCAACCACGACATCACGTTTGGCATTGGCCCAGCAGGCACGGGCAAAACCTATTTGGCCGTGGCCTGTGCCGTGGACGCGCTCGAGCGCAGCGCGGTACAACGCATTGTGTTGACCCGCCCAGCAGTAGAAGCGGGCGAAAAACTAGGCTTCTTGCCCGGCGATTTGGGCCAAAAGGTCGACCCGTATTTGCGCCCGCTGTACGACGCGCTGTATGACCTGATGGGCTTTGACCGGGTGCAAAAAGCGTTTGAGCGCAATGCGATTGAAATTGCACCACTGGCGTTCATGCGCGGGCGTACCTTGAACAACGCCTTCGTCATCTTGGATGAAGCACAAAACACCACGCCCGAGCAAATGAAAATGTTTTTGACCCGCATTGGCTTTGGCGCCAAAGCGGTGGTCACAGGCGACGTGAGCCAAATCGATTTGCCCAAAGGCCAGTTGAGCGGCTTGATCGATGCCGAACGTGTACTGCGCCGTGTCAAGGGGATTGCGATTTGCCATTTCACCAGCGCCGATGTGGTGCGCCATCCCTTGGTGGCGCGCATCGTGGATGCGTACGACGCCAAGCGCAGCAGCGACACACCGGCCGTGTCACGCAAACGCACGTAAACCGAACCCTGTCACGCCATGCCCCTTCAAAAGCTCCAACTTTCTCTGCAATTTGGTGAGGTGCCGTATGCCGCGCGCCACCGCGCTGCGCTGCCGCGCCACAAAGTGGCACGCTGGATTCGTCACGCGCTGGCCCTGGACGCAGAGATCACGGTGCGCATCGTGGGTGAAGGCGAGGGCCGTGCGCTCAATCTGAGCTACCGCAAAAAAGACTACGCCACCAACGTGCTGACCTTTGATTACACACAAGCGCCCGTGGTGGTGGCCGACTTGGTGCTGTGTGCGCCAGTGGTGGCACGCGAGGCGAAAGAACAAGGCAAAACCTTAGAAGCGCACTATGCCCACCTGTTGGTGCATGGCACCTTACATGCACAAGGCTGGGACCATGAAACCAGCACCCAAGATGCCCAAGAGATGGAGGCCTACGAGATCGACATCTTGGCGGAGCTGGGGCTGCCCAACCCTTACTGAAGGCTCTTGGGAATTGGTGTGCTTGCCTGCGCGCATGGCGCATGGCGCATGGCTGTTTCAGCGACCTGCCGTGTCTTCCAGCAAACGCACTTTCACGGTTTTGCCTTTGACGCGACCCGCGCTCAAGCGTTGAACGGCCTCACGCGCGATGTCACGCGAGACCGCCACATAGGTGGAGAACTCGTTGACGTTGATCTTGCCCACCTGGTCTTTGGAAAACCCCGCCTCACCGGTGAGCGCGCCCAACACGTCACCAGCGCGGATTTTTTCTTTGCGCCCGCCCACAATTTGCAAGGTGGCCATGGGGGGTTGCAATAGGCCGCCTGCGGCGGGGGTCAAGCTGCTCAAGGGCTGCCACACCGATTCGCGACCTTGCAGTTGTTCGATCTTGCCCACAGAACCCATCTCGTCCATGCTCGCCAAAGTGAGGGCCAGGCCTTCGGCATCCCCTCGCCCCGTGCGCCCAATGCGGTGGATGTGCACCTCAGGATCGGGCGTCACATCCACATTGATCACGGCTTCCAACTGCGCCACATCCAAGCCACGCGCTGCCACATCGGTGGCCACCAGCACCGAGCAACTGCGGTTGGCAAACTGCACCAACACTTGGTCACGCTCGCGTTGTTCCAGCTCGCCATATAGGGCCAGCGCGCTGAACCCTTGGGCCTGCAACACCGCCACCAAGTCGCGACATTGCTGCTTGGTGTTGCAAAACGCCAAACTGGACTCGGGGCGGAAGTGGTTGAGCAGCAAAGACACGGCGTGCAAGCGCTCATGATCATTCACTTCGTAGCAAATTTGCTTGATTTTTTGCGCGTCATGCTGGGCTTGCACTTTGACGCTTTGCGGCTCGCGCATGAACTGAGCGGCCAGTTTGTCGATGCCCTCGGGATAGGTGGCCGAGAACAGCAGGGTTTGGCGCTGCGCCGGGCACTGACGCGCCACCTTGGCAATGTCATCAAAAAAGCCCATGTCGAGCATGCGGTCGGCTTCGTCCAACACCAGCATGCGCACGCCTTGCAAACGCAAGGAACCACGCTCCAGATGATCCAAGATGCGGCCGGGGGTTCCGACCACCACGTGGGCGCCATGCTCCAGGCTCACCGTCTGACCACGCAGCGCCACGCCACCGCACAGGGTGACGACTTTGATGTTGCCCACCGCACGCGCGAGGCGACGAATTTCTTGCGTCACTTGGTCAGCCAATTCACGCGTAGGGCACAGCACCAAGGCTTGGGCGTCGAATTGCGCGGGATCGAGTTTCTCCACCAAGGGCAGTCCAAAGGCTGCGGTCTTGCCGCTGCCCGTGCTGGCCTGCGCCAGCAGGTCGCGTCCCGCCAGGGTGAGCGGCAGGCTGGCCGCCTGAATCGGCGTCATGGCCGTGTAACCCAACTGGGTCAAGTTGCTCAGCGTGGCTGCCGACAAAGGCAGGGTGTCAAAAGTGGAGGTAGGTGCAGTCATGCACCGATTATCGTGAGCGGGATGGTGACGGGGCCGTCGTTGACCAAATGAACTTTCATGTCCGCACCAAACACACCCGTTTGCACCAGCGCATGGCGCTCGCGTGCTTGCACCACAAAGTGCTCGTACAAGCGACGGCCTTCATCGGCGGGTGCCGCGCTGGTGAAGCTGGGACGGGTGCCACTGCGGGTGTCGGCGGCCAGTGTGAATTGGCTCACCACCAACAACCCACCCGCCACGTCTTGCACGCTGTGGTTCATCTTGCCCGCATCGTCGTAGAACACGCGCAGCTTCAAAATTTTGTCGAGCATTTTTTGCCCCACGGCCTCGGTATCGCCACGCTCGGCGCACAAAAGCACCAACAAGCCTTGGGCAATTTCCCCCACGGTCTCACCGTCGACCATCACACGGGCTTCACTGACCCGCTGCAAAACGGCTTTCACAAGATGTCTCGACCGTCGTCGATGTGCGCTTCCACATCGCTGGGCAGGAGTTGGATGGTGGCGCGCAAGCCGGGCACATCGCTCATCAGCGCTTGCTCCACCGTGGTACGCAGGGCTGCTGCACGCCCGAGCGACCATGCCGCAGGCATGTGCATGTGCAAATCGACAAAGCGCCGCTGACCCGCCTTGCGGCTGGTGACATGGTCAAACCGAATGATGTGGTGCTCGCCGCGCTGATGCTCGAAACCTGCCAGGGTGGTTTGAATTTGCGCCATCACCTCGGGCTCAACGGCTTCGTCCATCAAGCCTTGCGAAGCGCGCCACACCAAATGAAAGCCTTCTTTCAAAATGTTCAAGGCCACGCCAATGGCCACCACAGCATCCAGCCACAACCAGCCTGTGACACCGACCAAGCCAATGCCAAAGACCACGCCCACCGACGTCCAGACATCGGTCACCAAGTGACGGGCATCGGCCTCCAGGGCAATGGATCGGTGTGTTTTGGCGGCACGAAACATCACCCAGGCCAACAAGCCATTGAGTGCAGAACTGACCACGGACAAAGCCAGGCCAATGCCAACTTGCTCAATCGGTTGCGGATCGAAAATGCGATGGCTGGCCGCCCACACAATGCCCAAAGCCGCCACCACGATCAAGATGCCCTCGAAGCCGCTTGAGAAATACTCGGCTTTATGGTGGCCATACGGATGGTCGTCGTCAGCCGGTCGCGCCGCCACGGTGACCATCATGAGCCCGAAGATGGCGCTGGCCAAGTTGACCAGCGACTCCATGGCGTCAGACAGCAAGCCCACCGAATCGGTGAGCCACCAAGCGAGGGTTTTCAAGGCGATGGTGACCACGGCCACGGCCACAGAAGTCAACAGCAAGCCTTGGGGAGAGAGCCATTTGGCCACGGTGGCTTTGTTCATGCGCGACGTCGTTTCTTTCAACATTAAGCCAAGGTGACGCGCGCGAACTTGCGCTTGCCCACTTGCACCACGTAGCTGCCAGCATCCAGCTTGAGGCCTTTGTCACTGATGACCACCGAATCCACGCGCACGCCACCACCATCAATCAAACGGTTGGCCTCACTGGAGGAGGGTGCCAAGCCCGCCGATTTGAGCAACGCCCCGATGCCCATAGGCGCACCGAGCAGCGCAACATCCGGAATGTCATCCGGCACGCCACCTTTGCTGCGGTTGATGAAGTCTTGCTCAGCAGCATCTGCAGCCGACGCACCGTGAAAACGAGCCGTGATTTCTTTGGCCAAGGCGACTTTGGCGTCTTTCGGGTTACGACCGTTGGCAACTTCTTGCTTGAGCAACTCAATCTGAGCTTCTGACTGGAAAGACAGCAAGGTGTACCAACGCCACATCAAGGTGTCTGAGATCGACAGTACCTTGGCAAACATGGTGTTGGGTTCTTCACTGATGCCGATGTAGTTGTTCTTGGACTTGGACATCTTTTCCACACCGTCCAAACCTTCGAGCAATGGCATGGTCAAGATGCACTGCGCTTCTTGACCGTATTCGACTTGGAGATGACGCCCCATGAGCAAGTTGAATTTTTGGTCGGTACCCCCCAACTCCAAGTCCGACTTCAAGGCCACCGAGTCGTAGCCCTGCATGAGTGGGTACAAGAACTCGTGCACGCTGATGGGCGTGCCGGCCTTGAACCGGTCGTGAAAATCGTTACGCTCCATCATGCGCGCCACGGTGTACTTGGCGGCCAGTTGAATCATGCCCATCGAGCCCAGCGGCAGACACCACTCGCTGTTGTAGCGGATCTCGGTTTTTTCGGGATCGAGCACCAAGGAAGCTTGCTTGTAATAGGTCTCGGCGTTGGACTTGATTTGTTCTGGCGTCAAAGGGGGGCGGGTGTTGTTGCGCCCGGATGGGTCACCGATCAGGCTGGTGAAGTCACCAATCAGAAAGATGACTTGGTGCCCCAGGTTTTGCAACTGACGCATTTTGTTGAGCACCACGGTGTGCCCAATGTGGATGTCTGGTGCGGTCGGATCCAGGCCCAGCTTGATGCGCAAAGGTTGCCCCGTCGCCTCAGATCGGGCCAGTTTTTTGACCCACTCATCCTCTGGAATCAGCTCTTCGCAGCCGCGCTTAGAAACAGCCAACGCTTCGCGCACGCGATCGGTGATGGGGTGAATAGGTAAAGATGCTTGATTCATAAGGATTTTTCGGTGGCTCGGCTATACTCCACCTTTTGTGTGATGGGCCAATTTTAGTTGGCCCCAGCACGCTGGGATGTGAGGGAGCCAAGCCCTGCCCACACCTTCTGCCGGAGAGCCCCCTTGCAGCAACACCTCGACGCGTTGGCCTTGCGCCTACAAACCCTGTGGACCACCCACCCCCGCCGCATCATGGCTGGCGTAGCCGTGGGCTTGTCGGTGATGGGTGGCGGCGCGTTCGCCGTGGCCAATTTGGGCCCAGACGCCAGCCAATTGCCATTGCGTGAAGTGGTGGAGAACGTGAGCGCAGCCCTTCCCATCTCCAGCACCAACAGCGCCCCCATGGTGTTGTTTCGCTCCGATGTCACCCGCTCCAACGACACCGCCGACAGCCTGCTGAGTCGTTTGGGTGTGAGCGACGAAGAAGCCGCCAGCTTTTTACGCAACGCCCCATTGGCGCGCCAGCAACTGCTGGGACGTGCCGGGCGCTGGGTCAGTGTCGAAGGCGATGAAGCACGCCGCTTAACACGCTTGACCGCGCGCTGGAGCACGGACAAATCAGACCAATTCACCCGTTGGGTGGTGGAGCGCAAGGCCGACGGCCTGACGCAGCGGCTGGAAAATGCCCCCTTGAGCGTGAGCACGCGCATGGCCAGTGGCGTGATCCAAAGCTCGCTGTTTGCCGCCACCGACGACGCCAATATTCCCGACAGCGTGGCCAACCAATTGGCCAATATTTTCTCGGGTGACATCGACTTTCATCGCTCACTGCGCAAAGGAGATCGCTTTTCGGTCGTCTATGAGTCGCTCGAAGCCGATGGTGAAACCATGCGCGCAGGCCGTGTGTTGTCAGCCGAGTTTGTCAACAATGGCAAAACACACCAAGCCATTTGGTTCAAAGAACCCCAGACTGCGGAGGGCGGCTACTTCTCCCCCGAAGGTGTGAGCCTGCGCCGCGCCTACTTGGCTTCGCCGTTGACGTTTTCACGCGTGACCAGTGGCTTCAAGATGCGCTTTCACCCCATCTTGCAAACCTGGCGCGCCCATTTGGGCGTGGACTATGCAGCAGCCACCGGAACCGACGTACACAGCGTCGGCCAGGGCATTGTTGACTTTGCAGGCACACAAGGCGGCTTTGGTAACGTGGTGTTTGTCAAACATGCCAATGGCCACACCACGGTGTATGCCCACTTGAGCCGCATCATGGTCAAACGCGGCCAAAGCGTCGCCCAAGGGCAAACACTGGGCGAAGTGGGTGCCACCGGATGGGCCACAGGCCCTCACTTGCACTTTGAATTTCGCGTCAACGGTCAGCACCAAGATCCCATCACGATGGCACGCCAAAGTGTGGCCACAGAAATTTCTGCCGCTGCACGTGACGCCTTCAAACGCCAAGTGACCAACGCCAAGCTCGAATTGACCGCCGCCGCCAGCGTGCAACAAAGCCGCGCTGAATAAATGCCATCGCTCTACATCGGCTTGATGTCGGGCACTTCGCTAGATGGCGTCGACGGCGTTCTGGTGAACTTTGAGACGCAGCGCCCCGAGGTTCTGAGTCACCAAACCCTGCCATTTGATGCGTCGCTCAAACACAGCTTGTTGGCCCTCAACACACCCGCCGACAACGAACTGCACCACGCGGCGTTGGCCGCCAATCAGTTGGTACGCGTGTATGCCCAAACCGTACACGCCTTGCAGCAAGCCAGCGGACACTCGGCCCATGACATACAAGCCATTGGCGCCCACGGTCAAACCGTACGCCACCAGCCGGGTGCATTTGATGGCACGGGCTACACCCTGCAACTCAACAACCCATCTCTGCTGGCAGAACTCACCGGGATAGATGTCGTGGCAGACTTTCGCAGCCGGGATGTTGCTGCGGGAGGGCAAGGTGCCCCCTTGGTGCCACTGTTTCACCACCACATGTTTGCGCACGATAGGCACACCGTGGGCGTCCTCAACTTAGGCGGGATTGCCAACCTCAGCGTGCTGTCCCCCTCAGGTGATGTGCAAGGCTTTGATTGCGGCCCTGGCAACGCCTTGCTCGATCATTGGTGCCAACAACACACCGGTCAGCCCTTTGACGACGACGGTGCTTGGGCGCGCACAGGTCAGGTGATTGCGCCCTTGTTGCAAGCTTTGTTGAATGAACCGTTTTTGCATCAAGCACCGCCCAAGAGCACGGGCCGTGACTTGTTCAACCCAATCTGGCTAGCGCAACAGCTTGAAGGCTTGGCGTTGGCAACGCCCGCCGATGTGCAAGCCACGCTGACAGAATTCACTGCACGGGCCTGTGTGAACGATGTCCTGCGTTATGCACCCCAAGCCACCGAGTTGATGGTGTGCGGTGGCGGTGCTTTAAATGGTTGGCTGATGACACGTTTGCAAAGCGGGTTGCCGCAACTCAAAGTCGTGTCCACCGCTGAGCGCGGGTTGCCGCCTTTGCAAGTTGAAGCCACGGCCTTTGCATGGCTCGCCCGCCAAACCATGTTGCGCCTGCCGGGCAACTCCCCAAAAGTAACGGGCGCACAAGGCGCCCGTATCTTGGGTGGTGTGTTTCCGGCCTAGAGGTCTGGAAACGATTCGTCCGTGAGGGACGGCGTGTTAAACCGAGAACGAAGAACCGCAACCACAGGTGGTTGTGGCGTTGGGGTTCTTGATGACGAACTGAGCGCCCTGCAAGTCTTCTTTGTAGTCAATCTCAGCACCCAACAGGTACTGGTAACTCATGGCATCGATCAACAAAGACACATTGTTTTTGGTCATGGTGGTGTCGTCTTCGTTGACCACTTCATCGAAGGTGAAACCGTACTGAAAACCTGAGCATCCGCCACCCTGCACAAATACGCGCAGCTTGAGATCAGGATTGCCCTCTTCCGCAATCAAATCTGCCACTTTGGCAGCAGCGCTGTCCGTGAAGACGATCGGGGTGGGCATTTCGGTTTGAATGTTTTCAGCAACTGCGCTCATGGGGACTCTCCAAATTCAAGGTTTAAAGTATAGCGCTTTAGTCGGGAATACCGATCACATTCTGAAGTAACTCGGTACTTGATGGGGGCTTTCGGTGCGTCATGCCTTGCCAACAAAAAAGCCGCAGCGGCGAACCGGTGCGGCTTTTGGGCACAACAGAAAGCGGATTAACGCTTGCTGAACTGCTTGCGACGACGAGCAGAGTGCAAGCCGACCTTTTTACGTTCCACTTCGCGGGCATCGCGGGTCACATAGCCTGCGGCTGACAACACAGGCTTCAAGGCTGCGTCATAGTCGATCAGGGCGCGGGTGATACCGTGACGCACTGCACCTGCTTGACCCGACTCACCACCGCCGTGCACGTTGACTTGAATGTCAAATGCTTCGCCGTTGTTGGTCAACATCAGGGGTTGCTTGGAAATCATGATCGAGGTTTGACGGCCGAAATATGCGGCGATGTCTTTGCCATTGATCGTGATCTTGCCAGAGCCTTTTTTCAGAAACACACGAGCGACGCTCGATTTGCGACGGCCAGTGCCGTTGTTCCATTCACCAATCATGTCAGCTCCTTAGATGTCCAGCACTTTAGGCTGTTGCGCGGTGTGGGGATGCTCAGCACCGCCGTACACCTTGAGCTTTTTGATCATGGCGTAACCGAGTGGGCCTTTAGGCAACATGCCCTTGACGGCCTTCTCGATGGCGCGGCCAGGGTGCTTGGCTTGCATGTCGCGGAAGTTGGTGGCTGTGATACCACCGGGGTAACCGGAGTGACGGTAGTACACCTTGTCCAAAGATTTGGTGCCCGTGACCTTGATCTTGGATGCGTTGATGATGACGATGAAGTCACCGGTATCGACGTGAGGCGTATAAATGGCTTTGTGTTTGCCGCGCAAACGGAGGGCAACTTCGCTGGCTACCCGTCCGAGCACCTTATCGGTGGCGTCAATCACAAACCACTCATGCACCACGTCAGCGGGTTTTGCGCTGAATGTAGACATAGTTAAATCCTAAAAGGAGAGTTGGTTTGCAGGGCCCTTTTCCACGGTCGGCGTTCTTCTGATGAGAACCTCTTAGGTGGGATGTGCTTTTTTCAAAGCCTCTGCCGCGGGACCACTCGTTCGCTGCAGAGCCAGAAATTATACGCAAAATCAAGGACTTGGCGCAAGTCAATCACTCCAAGAGCAGAAACGGCGGGTTACCATCCCTGCCTATGTTCAGTTACCGCCACGCTTTTCACGCCGGAAACCACGCCGACGTTCTCAAACACCTGACCCTGATTGCCACCTTGCGCCACTTGATGCACAAGGACGCAGGCATTCAATTGGTCGACACCCACGCGGGCGCAGGTCTGTATCGCCTAGATGGCGACTACGCGGAAAAAAGTGGCGAGGCCGCCGATGGGGTACTCAAGCTCAAGGGCTTGCCCGCAGATGAACAGGTCGAGGCCTTGAAAGACTACCTCAGCATCGTGGCCAGTTTCAACGACAAGGGCAGCTCGCGGGTCTACCCTGGATCGCCCTTCATCATCCAGCGCTTGATGCGCCATGAAGCACGCGATCGGCTCAAGCTGTTTGAACTCCACCCCACCGACCACAAATCGCTGACTGGCAATATCCAACAACTCGAGGCCGGCCGCACCATCAGTGTGGCACGACAAGACGGGTTTGAGGCTCTGAAAGCCTTGCTCCCTCCCCCGGTGTCATCCAGCGGTTCACGCCGCTCCATGGTGCTGATCGACCCCAGCTACGAACTCAAAACCGACTACTACCGCGTGTTGGAATGCATCCAGGATTGCCTGAAGCGCTTTGCCACCGGCACGTATTTGGTGTGGTATCCCATCATTCCTCGCCCTGAAGCGCACGATTTACCGCGCAAACTCAAAACCATGTGCAGCCAATTGAAAAAGCCCTGGCTGCATGCCACCCTGGCCATTGGACGCGCCACCGGCGGAGACGACACAGGTTTGAGCGCGAGCGGTATGTTTTTGATCAACCCGCCCTACACCCTCAAACCCCAGCTCAACGAGGCCTTGCCCGTTGTGGAGAAAGCCCTGGGTCGCGGCCCAGGACAGGGCTGGAGCGTCGAGTCGGGCGGCTAACCCCCTCAGGAAAACCACTAGGCATTGCGCCCAATTAACCGACCAATCGGTCGGTTAATTTCTTATACTGCCCTCCGGCGCCCCATTTGACCGGCGCAGGAGTGGTTCATGTACACCCAATCATTCAACGTTCCGGACAAGACGGACGAAACCCCTGGCGCCGCACTCAAAGCGGTGGCCACACCTTTGCACACCAACGACGCCGCATTGCAAGCGGCATTCGATGCACGCATAGATGCTGATGGTCGCATCGAGCCACAAGACTGGATGCCCGAGGCCTATCGCAAAACCTTGGTGCGGCAAATCAGCCAGCACGCGCACAGCGAAATTGTGGGCATGCTGCCCGAGGGCAATTGGATCAGCCGCGCGCCCAGCTTGAAGCGCAAAGCAATTCTGATTGCCAAGGTGCAAGACGAGGGCGGACATGGCCTCTATCTCTACAGCGCAGCCGAAACCTTGGGCACCAGCCGCGACCAAATGCTCGATGCCCTGCACAGTGGACGCGCCAAGTACAGCTCCATCTTCAACTACCCCACGCTCACTTGGGCCGATGTGGGCGTGATCGGTTGGCTGGTTGACGGTGCGGCGATCATGAACCAAATCCCACTCTGCCGTTGCTCCTACGGGCCTTATGCCCGTGCCATGGTGCGCGTGTGCAAAGAGGAGTCGTTCCACCAGCGTCAAGGCTACGAGGCTTTGCTGGTGATGATGACGGGCACACCCGAACAAAAGGCCATGGTGCAAGACGCGGTGAACCGCTGGTGGTGGAAATGCTTGGCCATGTTTGGCCCGCCCGATGCCGACAGCCCCAACAGCGCACAAGGCATGCGCTGGGGCATCAAGCGCATCAGCAACGACGACTTGCGTCAAAAGTTCGTCGACGCCACCGTGCCCCAGGCCAAGGTCTTGGGCGTCACATTGCCTGACCCTGATTTGAAGTGGAACGAAGAACGCCAGCACCACGACTACGGTGCCATCGATTGGGACGAGTTTTGGGCCACCGTCAATGGCGACGGCCCTTGCAATAAAGAGCGCTTGGGCACCCGTGTGAAAGCATGGCACGAAGGCCAATGGGTACGCGATGCAGCCCTGGCCCACGCCCGAAAACAACAAGCCAAACAGATGAAGGAGGCGGCATGACCACCACCCCAAACACCAAGGCCCTGAGCGAGTGGCCGCTGTGGGAAGTTTTCATTCGCAGCAAACAAGGCCTGGAGCACAAACACTGCGGCAGCCTGCATGCCAGTGATGCAGAGCACGCCCTGCAAATGGCACGCGACGTGTACACCCGCCGCCAAGAAGGGGTGAGCATTTGGGTGGTGCCCTCCAACACCATCACCGCCAGCGCACCCGATGACAAAGCCGAGCTGTTCGACCCCGCCGGTGACAAGATCTACCGCCACCCCACGTTCTATGAGATTCCCGACGAAGTGGGGCACATGTGATGCAGGTTACGGCCTCCACCGACTACCTCTTGCATTTGGCAGACAACGCCTTGGTGCTGGGCCAGCGCAATGCCGAATGGTGTGGGCATGGCCCCATCCTGGAAGAAGACATTGCCATGTCCAACATCAGCCTGGACCTGATTGGTCAGGCGCGACTGCTTTACCAGCACGTGGCGACGCTCAAAAACGACGGTAGCACCGAAGACCGTTTGGCCTACTTCCGCGATGCGGCTGAATTTCGCAACTACACCCTGGTGGAGTTGCCCCACCACGGACCGTTGGTGGGCTACGCGATCGACAACCGCGACTACGCCACCACCATCGTGCGTAACTTTTTGTACAGCGCTTTGATGGCTTTGGTGTGGGAGCAGTTGCAACACGCCCACGACACGCAATTGGCGGCCATTGCCAGCAAGTCACTCAAAGAAGTGCGCTACCACTTGCGCCACGCACGCGATTGGCTGATCCGCATGGGCGACGGCACGGATTTATCGCAACGCAAAGCTCAAGACGCCCTAGACCACTTGATGCCTTACACCCAGGAGTTTTGGCGGGCCTCTGACTTTGAAACACAAGCCGTCCAAAACAGCTGCGGCGTCGACATGACAGCCCTGCAACAAAACTGGATGACCTTGCTTCAAGAGGCCACCACAGAGGCCTGCCTCGATCTACCCAGTGACGCAGGCTTTGTGACCACCGGGAAACAAGGCGTGCACTCTGAACATCTGAGCTTCTTGCTGGCCGAGATGCAAAGCTTGGCACGCGCGCACCCACAGGGCGTCTGGTGAACACAGCGACGACAGCCCCCACGCTGGACCAGGTGTGGGCGGCACTTGACGCCCTCACCGACCCGGAAATTCCAGTGGTGACCTTGCGCGAGATGGGCATCTTGCGCGACGTGCGCCTGGGGGCAGACGGACACACGGTCGAGGTGGTCATCACGCCCACCTACAGTGGCTGCCCGGCGATGGAACAAATTGAAGACGATGTGCGTGCCAGCGTGACTGCACTGGGCCTTCAGGCTCGCGTGATCAGCCAACTGGCCCCCGCGTGGACCACCGACTGGATGAGTGAGGTGGCACGCCAAAAATTGCGTGACTACGGCATCGCTCCTCCATCCGCCTGTGGTCAGCCCACACAGGTGGTTCAGTTTGCCCGCCATCGCGCTGCGCCTGATGTGGTGCCCTGCCCACGTTGCGGCTCGCACGACACCACCGAAACCTCACACTTTGGCTCCACCGCCTGCAAAGCACTCTACAAATGCCTGCACTGCATGGAACCGTTTGACTATTTCAAACCCTATTGATTCACAGGCAACACACCATGTCGGCAACCTCTCGCTTTCATGAACTCACGGTGTCTCGCATCGACCCCGAAGCCGCCCGAGCGGTGGCCATCACGCTCGACGTCCCCCCGGCATTGCGCGAGCGCTTTGCCTTCCAACCCGGTCAGTTCCTGACCTTGCGTGCCACGATCAACGGGGCCGATGTGCGCCGCAGCTACTCGATTTGCTCCACGCCCAGCGTGTTGACACAACACGGACAATTGCAGGTGGGTATTCGCGCGGTGGATGGCGGCGTGTTCTCCACCTGGGCCACCACCCAACTCGCAGTCGGCGCGACCCTGAGCGTCATGCCACCCGAGGGACGCTTCACCGTTCACCGTCCACGGGCCTTGCACCGCGTGGGCTTTGCAGCGGGCTCTGGCATCACACCCATTTTGTCGATCATGGCCAGCAGCATGGAGGCGCAACCCGAATCCAAATTCACCTTGGTCTACGGCAACCGACGCATGGACAGTGTCATGTTCAACGAAGCGCTGCAAGACCTCAAAGACCGCTACCCCAGCCGACTGACCCTGATCCACATCCTGTCTCGTCAGGCGCAAGAGGTGCCCCTGCTGGAGGGCCGCATCGATGGCGACAAAGTGCACGCCATCATCCAAGCCTTCTTGCCCGTGAAAAGTATGGACGAGGTGTTTGTGTGCGGCCCCGAGGCCATGATTGATGCCACCGAAGCGGCGTTGTTGCAAGCGGGCGTACCGGCCAAACAGGTACACACCGAACGCTTCACCGCCAGCACGCCCGCAGCCCCACGTGTCAGCACACACACCACCGACACCAATCCCAAGCACGCCATACAGCTTCGTATCGTGCTCGACGGCAAACCCCATGAGCTGAGCATGCAGCCCCATGAACATGTGCTGGACGTAGCCTTGAATGCGGGACTCGATTTGCCTTACTCCTGCAAAGGGGGGGTGTGCTGCACCTGCCGCGCCAAAGTCATGGAGGGCAGTGTGCGCATGAGCAAGAACTTCACCCTGGAGCCCTGGGAAATGCAACAAGGCTTTGTGCTCAGTTGCCAGGCTTGCCCCACCAGTGAGACGTTGGTGGTGAGCTTCGATGAGCGTTAAAACGCACGTCTGAGCAGGTACAAAAAAGCCGCGCACCAAGCGCGGCTTTTTCATGGTGAACGAGGCGATCAGAAGCGGTAGCCGACGCCAACGCCGACCAATAAAGGATCAAGCTTCAAAGTGCCTGCGTTTGCACCGGCAGAACTGTAAACATCCGTCTTTAAGTTCACCTTCTTGACATCCAAGTTCACAGACCATTTTTTGTCGAGTGGCACATCTACACCCACCTGAAAAGCAGTGCCGAAGCTGTGGTTGTCCAGTTGATAACCCTGCAAGCTAACGCTTGAAATTTTGGTGTAGTTGATACCGGCACCGATATAAGGCTTGTATCCGCCCAAATCAGTGAAGTGGTATTGCAGTGTCAATGTGGGGGGTAGATGCTTAAACGTCCCCAAATAAGCGCCATTGTTTGTGACGGTCTGTGACTGGGGAACAGTCAAAATCAATTCAGCAGCAACGTTCTTGTTGAAGAAATAAGAAATGTCCACTTCTGGAATTGTTTTGTTGTCAACAGCCAAACCGAAACCAGCATTGGTCAGACTTGCGGAATTGTCATTGGCCATCTGAAGATTGACCGCACGGGCACGAACCAACCAAGGGCTTTCTTGCGCGGCCACATGACCGACAACCAACATACCAACTGCTGCTGCGATGAGAATTTTTTTCATGATGTTTCCTTGAGCTCTACTCGGGGCTATTCCCGTGGTGTCTATTGCACCGCAATGGTTGTGTGCGCAACTTGATGCGCATCAAACCCGACGCGGCGAAAAGATGACTTAGATCAAGAAAACAAGTTTTGCGAATCAAAGCGGGACGTACTGCAAGCCCACACGGAAATCGCTCAAGCGCGTCAGAAGCGATAGCCCAAACCCAGACTCACAACACGTGAATTGATTTTGGTGTCCACCGTTTGCCCAAACGCAGAAATATCGGACCGAAAGTTAGATCGCTTCACATCCAAGTTCAAAGAAAAGCGGTCATCGAGCGGCACATCCAACCCAACTTGCACAGCAGGTCCCCAAGTGTGGTTGTTCATCAAAATATCTTGATAGCCCGGTGCCGTGAACGTCAAGGTGGAGCTCTTGGTGTAGGTGATCCCTGCGCCGACATAGGGCTTGAAAATCGACCAACTGTCAGCGTGGTACTGGAGCATCAATGTCGGAGGTAACTTTTGAAAGGTTCCAACAGATGTCCCATTCGCATACACCGACTGATTTTTCAGCGCCGTGTAGCCAACCTCCAGCGCCACGCGCGGCGTAAAGAAATAGCTGACATCCACCTCAGGCATAGCTTTTTGATCCACCGACATTTGGATGTCATTGGGCACATAGCTCAACTTAGGTTGCACTGCGCGCACACGCAGCACCCAAGGGCTGTTTTGGGCCCAAGCGGTAACAAAAGATGCCGAAAAGATCACTAAAGCAACAAAAACTTTAAGCATATAACTCCAGTTATATTAATTGTAAGAATTGTTAAATTCTATATTAATATTTCTTTAGTTGTATTTTTATCATTATTTGTTGATTAATGGCGTCTTATGAACATCGGATATGCGCTCAAACTACCAGACCTAAATTGCGACAAATGGCCAAGGTCGCAGCGCTCTGGTTCATGCTGTAAAAGTGCAGTCCAGGCGCCCCCGCGCTGCGTAATTGATCGCACAAATCAGTCACAACATCCAAGCCAAATGCCTTGATCGAGGCCAAATCATCCCCAAAGCCCTGCAAGCGCAAACGAATCCAGCGCGGAATTTCGGCCCCACAGGCATCCGAGAAACGCAGCAATTGCGAAGAACTGGTGATGGGCATGATGCCGGGCACGATGGGCACATCCACGCCGAGTTTTTGCACGTCTTCGACAAAACGGAAATACGCATCACTGTTGTAAAAATATTGGGTGATGGCCGAGTCCGCGCCTGCTTTGACCTTGGTGGCAAAAGCTTGCAAGTCGGCCTCAGCCGACTTAGCTTGCGGGTGAATCTCAGGGTACGCCGCCACTTCAATGGCAAAGTCCTGCCCGGTTTCCGCACGAATGAATGCCACCAAATCGCTGGCGTACTGAAACTCGCCGCTGCCGCCATAGCCACTGGGTAAATCACCACGCAAGGCCACCAAGCGGCGAATGCCCATGGCCTTGAAATCGGCCAGTTGTTGACGCACGCTGTCACGCGTGGCGCCGATGCATGAAAAGTGCGACGCAGCAGGCACGCCCTCAGCCAAGATTTCATTCAAGGTCGACAACGTACCCGCCTGGGTCGAACCACCGGCGCCATAGGTGACCGAGCAAAACTGGGGCTTCAAGACATACAAGGCTTGGCGCACAGCACGCAACTTCTCGGCACCCTCAGCCGTCTTGGGTGGAAAAAACTCAATGCTCAGACTGTTGTTCGTCACGACGCGCTCCTATCCAAAATTCTTTGTTGCCATCGCCTCCGGCAATGGCGCTGGGCCAGTAGCCCAACACGTTCAATCCAAGGTCTGCGCACGCCTTGCGCAAGCGCGCTTCCACCTTGGGGTAACTGGCAGGGTCTTTGACCAAACCGCCTTTGCCGATATCACCAGGCTGCAATTCAAACTGCGGCTTGACCAACATCAGCACATACCCCGCAGGCTGGAGCATAGGCAACAGGGCTGGCAGCACCAAGGTCAGCGAGATGAACGACAAGTCGCCCACAATCAGATCAAAGCCTTGCACTGCCTCGGGGATTCGCTCGTCAGGAAACGCTAACTCGCGCGCATTGATGCGCTCAACACACACCACACGGGGGTCGCTGCGCAAACTCGGGTGCAATTGGCCGTGACCAACGTCTAGCCCGACAACTTGCGCCGCTTCATGTTGCAGCAAGCAATCCGTGAAACCTCCGGTGCTTTGTCCCACATCCAGGCAACGCATGCCGCTGACAGACAAGCCGCTGTCACGCAAAGCGCCTTCGAGCTTCAAGCCACCGCGCGAGACATAACGCGACTCCGCGTTATCCAGCAACTGCACCTCGCACCCTGGCGGCAACACATCGCCATTTTTGGCCACGCGTTGCCAGGCTGTCGCGCCCACGCGCCATTGAACGCCCGAGGTAATCAACCGCTGCGCCTGAGAGCGCGACGCGGCCAAGCCCCGGTCTACCAATAACTGGTCAGCGCGCACCGCAGATCAATAGCGGTAGGCGTCAGGCTTGTAAGGGCCTTGCTTGGGCACGCCGATGTATTCGGCCTGCTCATCGCTGAGTTCGGTCAGCATGGCGCCGACTTTCTTCAGGTGCAAGCGAGCGACCTTCTCGTCCAAGTGCTTGGGCAACACATAGACCTTGCCCACGTCGTAACCTTCGGGATGGCAGAACAGCTCAATCTGCGCAATGGTTTGGTTGGCAAACGAGCTGCTCATCACAAAGCTGGGGTGGCCGGTGGCACAACCCAGGTTCACCAAGCGGCCTTTGGCCAGCAAGATGATCTTTTTGCCGTCGGGGAACACCACGTGATCGACTTGGGGCTTGATCTCGTCCCAGGTCAACTTCTCCAGAGACGCCACATCGATCTCGTTGTCAAAGTGACCGATGTTGCAGACGATGGCTTCGTCTTTCATGGCGGCCATGTGCTCGTAACGGATCACGTTTTTGTTGCCGGTGGCCGACACAAAAATGTCGGCCTTGTCTGCCGCGTATTCCATGGTGACCACTTTGTAGCCTTCCATCGCGGCTTGCAATGCGTTGATCGGGTCAATCTCTGTCACCCACACTTGGGCGCTCAAAGCACGCAAAGCCTGAGCACTGCCCTTGCCAACGTCGCCATAACCAGCGACCACGGCCACTTTGCCCGCAATCATCACATCGGTCGCGCGCTTGATGGAGTCCACCAAGGATTCGCGGCAGCCATAGAGGTTGTCGAACTTGCTCTTGGTCACCGAGTCGTTGACGTTGATGGCGCGGAACATCAGCGTGCCCTTGGCCGACATTTCTTTCAGGCGGTGCACGCCTGTGGTGGTCTCTTCGGTCACGCCCAAAATCTCGGCGCTCTTGCGGCTGTACCAAGTGGGGTCCTGAGCCAGCTTGGCCTTGATGGCGGCAAACAAACAGGTTTCTTCTTCGCTGCTGGGGTTGTTCAACAACGACGCATCGCGCTCGGCGCGCTTGCCCAGGTGCATGAGCAAGGTGGCATCGCCACCGTCGTCCAAGATCATGTTGGGGCCTTCGCCAGCCGTGTTGGCGGCGCCAAAGTCAAAGATACGGTGGGTGTAGTCCCAGTACTCGGTCAATGTCTCGCCCTTGGTGGCAAACACAGGGGTGCCTTCGGCCACCAAAGCGGCAGCCGCATGGTCTTGTGTCGAGAAGATATTGCACGAAGCCCAGCGCACTTGGGCACCCAAGGCTTGCAAGGTTTCCACCAGCACGGCCGTTTGAATGGTCATGTGCAAGCTGCCCGTGATGCGTGCGCCTTTGAGCGGTTGCGCTTTGGCGAACTCTTGACGAATGGCCATCAAACCGGGCATTTCGGTTTCGGCAATCTTGATTTCTTTGCGGCCCCAGGCGGCCAAGGACATATCGGCCACGACGTAGTCGGTGGCTTGGGTGGGTTTGAGAACAGCGTTCATGGTCAGGCTCCAAAAGGTTCAGGGCCACTGACGCGTACAAACTAAGCACAAGGGATTTGTCCGAGGTGCTCACCTCACGTTGTCAGTGGGTGAGCGCGGTTGGGAATTAGGGTCCGAGCCTCACTGAATCTAGATCGACTCAGCTGCAGCGCTCCTCGGTGCAAATATTTTAGTGCAGTCTGGCAATACCAAAACCGCAAATACTGGTTGCATTTTTGTTTTAACAAAAAATTCAAAAGTAATATTAAAATTATCAAATGATCAATCGGCCGTTACTTTTGTTTATAAAACGTCAGCTCCCTCGGGAACGGCGCAACAGCTTTGACGTCTATTACGTGTTTTTTTCGTTCACCGCCGCCGTGGGGACCACGTTGATGGCGCTCGTGATGCTCTGGCTTGAACAATCGCGTATTGCCACTTCGGCCTGGATCGGAACACTGGTGCTGATTGGAACCCTGGTTTGGTGGACCCAGGGCCTGTCCGATTTTTGGGCTCAGACCATTTTTGAGAGCACGCTCATGTGGTTGGTGATTTACAACTCATGGCACACGGGCGGCGTCACATCGCCGAGCATGATTTTTTTAGGCACAGTCCCCGTTCTTCCCTTGTTTTTCTCTAGCTCGCGCCGTTTTGTCTTCTTTTGGCTGTTCGTGTCGCTCGTGGGCATGCTGCTGACTCTCACCCTACAACTCAACCACCTCATCCCCATGCGCGCGGATCAAACTTGGCAAGACCTGGTGTTCAGCGCCACGATGTATGCCTTTTTGGCCTATACGCAATGGAGTTTGATAGATGCCGTGGAGTCCACCAACACCTTCACACTGCGGAAAATCAATCGGTCGAACCAACGCCTACAGCGCTTGTCACACGACTTGCAGCGCGCCAACTCACACAAAGACCAGTTCTTAGCCATTGTGAGCCACGAAATGCGCACACCTTTGAACGCCGTCATGGGCTTTTTGAACCTCATGGACACCGACGAACGCATCAACCATCAAGCCAAAGAATTCGTCATAGGCGCACAAAACGCTGCGGCACACCTACTCACGGTGATCAATGACTTGTTGGATTACTCGCAAATTCAAAACGGCAAAATCACACTCAACCCACAGACCTTCAACCTGCACACCATGCTGCACAACACGCATGGGTCGTTGATGCCACGGGCAATTGACTTCGGGCTTTCCTATAACCTCTACATCGATCCTCAGGTCCCCGAATGGATCAAGGCAGACCAGCACCGCTTGACCCAAGTCCTGATCAATCTTCTTGGCAATGCCCTGAAGTTCACCGACAAGGGCCATGTCAACACCCAGGTGTATTTCGAGCCATCCGAAAAAACGCCGCAAAGCGGGACCCTGTGCGTTGATGTCACAGACAGCGGGCCTGGCATTGCACTGGCTGAACAAGCCCGCATCTTCGAACCCTTCGTTCAACTCACACGCATCGACACACGCGCCAACGCACGAGACGCCCTGCGCGGCAACGGGTTGGGTTTGAGCATCACCGACACGCTGGTCAAAAGCCACGGCGGACAACTCACCGTGCGCAGCGCCGTCGGCCAAGGTTCGACGTTCTCATTTCGTATCCCCGTTCACATCGCGCCTGCCCCGCACAAGCCATTGCCAACCCTTGACCGTGTGGACACCAGCGCCTTCAAACTGCTCATCGTGGATGACCATGCCGTCAATCGCTTGGTCGCCAAAGCCACACTGCAACGCGCCATGCCAAACGCGCACATTGAAGAAGCCGAAAACGGCCTCACAGGCTTTGCCAAGATGTGCGACACCCAGTACGACGTTGTGCTGCTGGACTTGGTGATGCCAGACATCGACGGCATTGAAGTGATGCGTCGTGTGCGCAACACTTTGCCATCGCCACTCAACACAGTCCATGTAATTGCACTCACAGCCAACGTGGCCAACGAAGCGCTCATTGCCTGCAAAGAAGTCGGAATGGATGAAGTCATGTCAAAACCATTTGACCGACACACATTGGTCAACCGTGTCTTGCACTACTGCCTCAAAAACCAATGATCACACGCCCTCTACTCGTCGCCATCAAGCGCGTGCTGCCTCATAAACGACGCAGCACGCTAGACATTTATTACGTTTTCTTCTCTCTGTCCGCACAAATTGCGTTGCTGATATTTGGTCCCTTGTTTTACAGCCTCGGCGAGACCGGCATCGCCATCGTCAGCATGATTGGGTTGGGTTGTATCGCCGCGAGCTTTGCTTTGTGGCTCAAAGGATTGCCCCGCTTTTGGGCGCAATCGATCGATCAGGCCACCATGATGGGGATGATTTTTTACGTTGCTTGCACAGACGGCGGTATGCGCTCTGCTGCCATGGTGTGGCTGGTGATCGTGCCCATCTTGCCCTTGTTTTCATCCAACTCACGCAAAGTGGTGAGCTTTTGGTTGTCTGTATCTTTCGGCTGCGTGGTCACCATTTTGGTTTTGCAACTCACCGGCACGATCCAATTAATCGGTCCACAGAGCTGGGGGCTGATGATCAAAGATGCCTTGATGTACTCCCTTTTGCTTTACGCGCAGTGGAGCTTGATTGATGCGGTCGACTCCATGAATGCCACCTCCTTGCGACACACCACACGCGCCAACGAAAGCCTGAAACGGCTGTCGCAAGATTTGCGACAAGCCAACGCGCACAAAGACCAGTTTCTGGCCATCGTCAGCCACGAAATGCGCACGCCCTTGAACGCTGTGATGGGCTACTTGAGCTTGATGAGTACCGACGAACGCATGAACCGCGAATCCAAAGAGTTCGTCACCGGCGCTCAAAACTCTGCGGCACACCTGCTGACTGTGATCAACGACTTGCTCGATTACTCTCAAATTCAAAACGGCAAGATCACCATGAACCCGCAGGTGTTCAACCTGCACACCATGTTGCGCACCACCCACAGCACACTGAGCCCAAGGGCCATTGATCTTGGGCTGGACTACCGCTTACACATCGCGCCGAACGTCCCTGAGTGGATCAGTGCAGACCAACACCGTCTGACCCAAGTGCTGATCAACCTGCTCGGCAATGCGCTGAAATTTACCGACACCGGCCATGTCCATATGCGAGTGTCATTCACACCGTCAAACAGCACATCGCAAAGCGGCGAACTGTCGGTCGAGGTGGAAGACACGGGGCCCGGCATCGCGCCCGAAGCACAAGCACGCATCTTCGAACCATTTGTTCAACTGACACGAACACATATTTCTGCGTCTCGGCGCGACGCACTGCGCGGCAACGGACTAGGTTTGAGCATCAGCGATACCCTGATCAAAAGTCACGGTGGCGAACTCACACTGCGCAGTGAGGTGGGCCAAGGATCGACATTTGCTTTTCACATTCCCGTGCTCTTGGCGCCCGCGCCTCAAAAAGCAGCCCCTGTCTTAGAGCGCATCGACACCACGCCCCTCAAGCTATTGATCGTGGACGACCACGCGGTCAACCGCTTGGTCGCCAAAGCCACCATACAACGCGCCTTGCCCAACGCACAAATCGAAGAGGCTGAAAACGGCACCATCGGTCTGTCCATGATGAGCGCCAATCGGTATGACTTGGTGCTACTGGACTTGGTGATGCCAGATTTGGACGGCATCGAGGTCATGCGCCGTGTGCGCAACACCCTCCCATCGCCCTTCAAAGATGTGCACGTCATTGCGTTGACGGCCAACGTGGCAGACGACGCGCTCAAGGCCTGCAAAGACGTGGGTATGGACGAAGTCATGCCCAAACCCTTTGACCGACACACCTTGGTCAACCGCGTATTGCACTACTGCACGCCAAGCGGCTCAGAGGTCACGGCATGAGCGTGTCGCGCCTCTGAGCAGAGGCACACAACAACTCGGGCGTCTATGATCCTGGGTTGATTGCTGCTCCCACCCCATGACCACTTACTTGAATGAAGTGCGCCGCCGGCGCACCTTTGCCATCATTTCCCACCCCGACGCGGGCAAAACCACGCTGACAGAGAAACTGTTGCTGTTCTCGGGCGCGATTCAAATCGCGGGCTCGGTCAAGGCCCGCAAAGCCAGCCGCCACGCCACCAGCGACTGGATGGAAATTGAAAAGCAACGCGGCATCTCGGTGGCGTCATCGGTCATGCAAATGCTCTACCGTGACCACGTCATCAACCTGCTCGACACCCCCGGCCACAAAGACTTCAGCGAAGACACCTACCGCGTGCTCACCGCCGTGGACTCGGCGTTGATGGTCATCGACGCGGCCAACGGTGTGGAAGCCCAAACCCGTCGTTTGATCGAGGTGTGCCGTCAACGCGATACCCCCATCATCACCTTCGTCAACAAGATGGACCGTGAGGTGCGCGACCCGCTCGACATCCTGGACGAAGTGGAACGCGAACTCGGCATGCCCTGCGTACCCATGACCTGGCCCGTCGGCCAAGGCAAATCATTTGGCGGCATCATCAACTTGCGCACGCAAGCCATGACCGTGTTTGACTCCGGCAGCGAACGCTTGCCGCAAGACTTTGAAACACACCCGCTGTCGCAACAAGACCAACTGGCCCAACGCTTTGGCAGCGACTGGGCTGCGGCCATGGAAAGCATGGAACTGGCCACAGGGGCTTCACCGAGTTTTGACAAAGAAGCTTTCTTGGCCGGCAAACAAACCCCGGTCTTCTTTGGCTCCGGCGTGAACAACTTTGGTGTGATGGAAGTGCTCGACGCCCTGGTCGACCTGGCCCCCTCTCCACGCCCCCGCATGAGCCACCTGGTGGTCAACAAACAAACGGTGGACAAAACCATCCAGCCTGAAGACGCAGGTTTTTCTGGCGTGGTGTTCAAAGTGCAAGCCAACATGGATGCCAACCACCGCGACCGCATTGCCTTTGTTCGCGTGGCCTCGGGCCAATACAAGCCAGGCATGAAACTCAAGGTGCAACGCACCGCCAAAGAACTGCGCCCCACCTCGGTGGTGACATTTCTGAGCCAACGCCGTGAAGCGGTGGACGAAGCCTTTGCAGGCGACATCATCGGCTTCACCACCCACGGCGGCGTGCAGTTGGGCGACACCATCACCGATGGCGCCGCCTTGCAGTTCACCGGCCTGCCCTTCTTTGCGCCCGAGTTGTTCATGACGGTGATTCTGAAAAACCCGCTGCGCACCAAACAACTGCAAACCGGCTTGGAACAGTTGGGCGAAGAAGGCGCCATTCAGGTCTTCAAGCCCGAAGTGGGCGGCGCCATGTTGCTCGGGGCCATTGGTCAATTGCAATTCGAAGTGGTGCAACACCGACTCAAAACCGAGTACGACTGCGATGTGCGCTTGGAAAACAGCAGCTACACCGGTGCTCGGTGGATCACCGCCGACACCCCCGCCGAGTTGCGCGAATTCACCCACGCTTACCCACAGCGCATGGCCTTGGACGCGGCCAACACCTTGGCCTATTTGTGCACGTCCCCGTACGACGTGCGCTTGGCACAAGAACGTTTTCCAAAGATTCACTTCCACCCGCTGCGTGAGCATGCGGGGTTGGCGTTGTCTTCGGCGGGTTGATATTTACTTCTTTGGCGTGTCGCGAAGATAGGCTCAGGGGCATTGCCCTAGGCTCCTCTTCGCTGCGCTCAGAATGTCGCTACGGGCAACGCCCCTGAGCCACTCTTAACTAGGATATTGAGTCGATTGGTTAATACCTCACGTATACAAGCAGCAATAAAAGTCGCAAAAATATCTTCATAAATTTAAATTTTTCCTTTAAATACATATACTTAAAGGAAATGAAAAAGTCGCAAACATTTCAGCTCTATGACGATCCATCGCAGATGGAGCCTATGCTGCCCGGCGAGCACCGCCTTGGCCCGTCGCTAGAGCGCGCGCATGACCTCATACGCAAAGCAGAGCGTTTGAGTGGCTGGTATCCCTCAGGGGCATTGCCAGGCTTGCGCCAGCTACTGAGGTCGATGAACTCGTATTACTCCAACCGCATCGAAGGTCAGCACACGCTACCGATGGAGATCGAACAGGCACTGCGCAACGATTACGCGCAAGACCTCGACAAGGCACGCCGCCAGCGCTTGGCCTTGGCACATATGGCCACCGAAGCCCAACTCGAAACCCTCTGGCCACAGTGGTCAGGCGCGCAGGTATGGTCCCCACAAACCGTGCAAGACATTCACCAAGATTTGTTTGCACGCTTGCCAGATGACGACCGCAAGCAAAACGCGCAAGGGCAGGTGCTTGTTCCTGGTGGGCTGCGCACACAACAGGTCAGTGTCGGCAAACATGCTGCACCCGACGCAACCCAACTGCCTGCATTCTTGGCGCGTTGGTCTCAGGTGTACAGCCACACCCGCCGTGGCGAAATGCAGTTGATGGCCATGGCTGCTGCCCATCACCGTCTGGCCTGGATTCACCCCTTTCTAGACGGCAACGGACGTGTGGCTCGGCTACACAGCCATCTGGTGCTGGGTCACATGGGCTTGACCAATGGCCTGTGGTCGCCGCTGCGTGGTTTTGCTCGCACACAAGACGCCTATTACGCCCACCTGGCTGCTGCCGATGAGCCCCGCGCAGGCGATCTCGACGGGCGCGGCAGCCTGAGCGAAAACGCATTGCTCAGTTGGATCGACTACGTCATCGAAATTTGTATCGATCAGGTGGAGTTCATGAGTCGTCTGCTATCGCTACACGACATGAAAAACCGCATCACTGCATGCTTGACGTACGAAGAACACGTGGTGCGCCAAGGCGTGCGCACTGAAGCCTTGCGCGCTTTGCATTACTTGTTTGCCACGCAGGCCGAACTGGATCGCGCCGACTTCAAAGCCATGCTGGGTTTAGGCGAACGTTTGGCCACCGCACAAATTTCAGCGCTGATCAAACGAGGCTTGTTACAAAGCGACACACCCTACGGCAAAGTCCGTTTTGGCGTGCCGCAGCATGCACTGCGGTTTTACTTTCCCAAACTGTGGCCGGAAGCAGAGAGCCAGAGCCACGATTCGCTGTAAGGCCTAGCGCGCCAACACCGGCCTCAACGCCACCCCCGTGTGCGTGCCCAGCTTCACCACGGCCTCGGGCGTATCCGCTGCCACGATCAAACCGCCGCCGTCGCCTCCTTCTGGCCCCAAGTCGATGATCCAGTCGGCCTCGGCAATCACATCCAGGTCGTGCTCAATCACCACCACGCTGTGACCGCCATCCACCAAACGGTGCAACACGCGAATCAGCTTGTCCACATCGGCCATGTGCAGGCCCACGGTGGGCTCGTCCAACACGTACAGCGTGTGCGGGGCTTTGTTGCCGCGCCGGGTCACGTCGTCGCGTACCTTGCTCAACTCGGTCACCAGCTTGATGCGCTGCGCCTCACCGCCACTCAAGGTGGGTGAGGGCTGGCCCAAGGTCAGGTAGCCCAGGCCCACGTCTTTGAGCAATTGCAGCGGATGGCTGATGTTGGGCATGGTGGCAAAGAAGTCCACCGCCTCGTCCACCTCCATTTGCAGCACCTCGCCAATGCTTTTGCCGCGCCAGCTCACCGCCAAGGTCTCGGGGTTGAAGCGTGCGCCGTGGCAGGTCTCACACGGCACTTTCACGTCGGGCAAAAAGCTCATCTCGATAGTGCGCAAGCCTTGTCCCTCACAGGTGTGGCAACGCCCCTCGCCCGTGTTGAAGCTGAAGCGCCCGGGGCCATAGCCACGCGCTTTGGCTTCCAGCGTTTCAGCAAACAACTTGCGGATGGTGTCCCAAAACCCAATATAGGTGGCAGGGCAACTGCGCGGTGTTTTGCCAATGGGGGTTTGATCGACTTCCAGCACACGGTCAATGCCCGAGTAGCCCGACACGTCGGTGCAGCCCACCCAGGCGGGGTGCTTGCCCTCGTCGTCGGCTTTGCGACCCGCTTGGGTGGTGCGCTGCGCCACCGCAGCGGCCACGTTGTGCAACAACACATCGCGGGCCAAGGTGGACTTGCCCGAGCCCGACACGCCTGTGACGGCCACCAAGCGTTTGAGTGGAATGTCCACACTCACCTCGCTCAGGTTGTGCAAGGATGCGCCTTCCAGGCTCAAAAACGTCAATGCCTCGGCATCCATGGCCCGTCGCGCTTGCAGGGGGTGGCGCATGGCGTTCAGCAAGTAGCGCCCGGTTTGTGAATCGGCTTGGTCGGTGATGTTTTTCACCGAACCTTCGGCCATCAAACGCCCGCCCCGTTTGCCCGCGCTTGGACCAATGTCGATGATGTGGTCGGCGCGGCGAATCGTGTCTTCGTCGTGCTCCACCACCACCAAGGTGTTGCCCTTGTCGCTGAGCACGTGCAGCGCGTTCAACAAGATTTGGTTGTCGCGGGCATGCAGGCCAATGGTGGGTTCGTCCAGCACGTAGCACACGCCTTGCAAGTTGCTGCCCAGCTGCGCGGCCAGTCGAATGCGCTGCGCTTCGCCGCCACTCAAGGTGGGTGCACCACGGTCCAGAGTGAGGTAGCCCAAGCCCACTTGCTCCAAAAACTCCAAGCGGCTTTTGATCTCGGGCAACAGGTCGCGCGCAATGTCAGCGTCGCGTCCGTGCAAGCCCACCGTCTCGGCCCAGCGACGCACGTCGGTCACGCTCAAGCGGGCGATCTCGGTGATGCCCACCCCTGCAAACTTCACCGCACGTGCGGTGGCGTTCAGGCGCGTGCCTTCACAGGTGGGGCAGGCGGTGTCGACCAAGTCGTCCACATCGGGCTCGGCAAAGGTTTGCTCACGGCCTTTGTCTTTGTCGTCGCGCACCGAGTCGTCCAGCACCTTGCGCTGGTCTTTGTTGAGCTTGACCCCCGTGCCCACGCAGTCGGTACACCAGCCGTGCTTGCTGTTGTAAGAGAACAAGCGCGGATCCAACTCGGCATACGAGGTGTCACACACCGGGCAAGCGCGTTTGGTGGAGTACGCGTCCAAGCGGCCAATGCTGTTGGTCTCGGCACCCGCCAGCATGGCTTCGCGCAAACCGTCCAACTGGCTCAGCACGTGCACCACGCCTTTGCCGTGCTCCAAGGCCGTGGCCAAGGCCTGGCGTAACTGCGCTTCGTTTTGGGCCGACACCACCAGGCTTGCCACGGGCAGTTCAATGGTGTGCTCTTTGAAGCGGTCAATGCGCGGAAAGCCCGTGGTCGGCAAAAAGTGCCCGTCCACCCGCAGGTGGGTGTAGCCACGCGGGCGGGCCCAGTCGGCCAGTTCGGTGTAGACGCCTTTGCGGTTCATCACCAAGGGACTGAGCAAGCCGATGTGCTGGCCTTTGAACTCACGCATCAGCTGCGCCGCAATGCGGTCAGGCGTTTGCGGCTGCACCGCCGCGCCATCATGCGTGCAATGCTGGGTGCCGAGTTTGACAAACAGCAAGCGCAAAAAGTGCCACACCTCGGTGGTGGTGCCCACGGTGGATTTGCGCCCGCCGCGAGACAGCCGCTGCTCAATCGCCACCGTGGGCGGAATGCCATACACCGCGTCCACCTCGGGGCGCCCTGCGGGCTGCACAATGCTGCGCGCATAGGCGTTGAGGCTTTCCAAATAGCGCCGCTGGCCTTCGTTGAACAAGATGTCAAACGCCAGCGTGGACTTGCCCGAACCCGACACACCCGTGATGACGTTGAACTTGCCGCGCGGGATGTTGACGCTCAAGCTCTTGAGGTTGTGTTCTTTGGCGTTGATGATTTGAATGCTGCCCTCATCAGAAGAGGATCCGCCCACACCCGCTGCCGAAGTCGTCGGTGTGCCGGGCAACGATTTTGAGCGTGCGTAGGAGGCGCCCGGCATACCGGCTGCTGCGGCAGCAGCGAAGCGAAGCGCGCCTTCGGCGGCCAGCAAGCCAGCAGAGGGCTTGGCCACTTCGTACACCACACCCATGGTTTGGGCATAGTCACGCAAGGCCTTGCCGGTGTGCGAGGTGGGGTGCAAACGCACTTCCTCTGGCGTGCCCTCGGCTACCAACAAGCCACCGGCCTCGCCACCTTCAGGCCCCAGGTCAATCAGCCAGTCACTGGCGCGAATCACGTCGAGGTTGTGCTCAATCACGATCAACGAGTTACCGTCTTCCAACAGGCGGCGCATGGCGCGCATCAGTTTGGCAATGTCGTCAAAGTGCAGGCCGGTGGTGGGTTCGTCAAACAAGAACAGCACGCCTTTTTTGGCGGTGGCTTGGCGACTTGCTGTTTTGCTTTTGGCGGCCTCGGCCAAGAAGCCGGCCAGCTTGAGGCGTTGGGCTTCACCGCCGCTGAGGGTGGGCACGGGTTGGCCCAGTTTGACGTAGTCCAAGCCCACATCGACGATGGGTTGCAGGGCACGCACGACGTCACGGTCGTTGGCAAACAGCTCTAGGGCTTCGCCGACGGTGAGGTCCAACACATCGGCCACGTTCAGTGATCTTCGCGTCGTGACTGCGGGCGCACCGTCTTGCTCCTCTTCGCTTCGCTCAGAATGTCGCTGCGTCGGCACGCCCACAGCCCCGCCACGAAGTTCGCGCTCGAGGGTGATTTCTAGAATTTCGGGTCGGTAGCGTTTGCCGTTGCAATCTTGGCAGCGCAAATACACGTCGCTCAAGAACTGCATTTCCACATGCTCAAAGCCCGAGCCACCGCAGGTGGGGCAACGGCCATCGCCGCTGTTGAAGCTGAACTTGGACGCGGTGTAGCCGCGCTGCTTGGACATGGGCAGCACCGCAAACAACTCACGCACCGCGTCCCACGCGCCCACGTAGCTGGCGGGGTTGGAGCGTGCGGTTTTGCCAATGGGGGACTGGTCCACAAACACCACATCGCTGAGGTGGTCGGCGCCCAACAAGCGGTCGTGTGCGCCTGGGGTTTCGGTGGCGCGGCCAAAGTGGCGCATCAAGGCCGGCGTCAGCACGTCTTGAATCAGGGTGGATTTGCCGGAGCCACTCACGCCCGTCACACAGACCAGGCGTTGCAGCGGGAACTCAATGGCCAAGTTTTGCAGGTTGTGCTCGCGCGCGCCCTCCAAAATCAAACGCGGGGTGCTGTCGGTGACCAAGCGCTTGAGCCCTAGGCCAATGGTTTTGCGCGCACCCAGGTAAGCGCCGGTCAAGGTGTCGGCCGCCTTCAAGGCTTCGGGCGTGCCATCGAACACAATGCTGCCGCCGCGCACACCGGGGCCGGGGCCCATGTCCAAGATGCGGTCGGCGCACAGCATCACCGCCGGGTCGTGCTCCACCACCACCAAGGTGTTGCCTGCATCGCGCAAGCGCAGCATGGCTAGGTTGATGCGGTGCATGTCGCGCGGGTGCAAGCCAATGCTGGGCTCGTCGAGCACAAACAAGGTGTTGACCAAGGAGGTGCCCAAGGCCGTGGTCAGATTGATGCGCTGTACCTCACCGCCACTCAGGGTGCGGCTTTGTCGGTCCAGCGTGAGGTAGCCAATGCCTACCTCGCTGAGGTATTTCAAACGGGTGCGGATTTCTTCCACCAGCAAATGCAGCGCTTGCGCATCGGTGCCTGCCGCGTCCACCTGCACGGCATGGAAGAACTGGTGCAGTTTGTCGATGGGCATCAACATCAGGTCGTGCAAACACAGTCCCGGCATGGCTTCGAGTTGCTCGCGCGTCCAGGTCACGCCCTGGGGCATGAAGCGTTTGTCGGGTTTCATCACCGCATCGGCGTTGTCTTTGCTGCCAATGCGCCACAACAGGCTGTCGGTTTTCAGGCGCGCGCCACCGCACACGCCGCATGGGGTGTAGCTGCGGTATTTGGAGAGCAACACACGGATGTGCATCTTGTACGACTTGCTCTCCAGGTATTCAAAGAAGCGCTTGATGCCGTACCACTGGTGGTTCCACTTGCCCTTCCACAAGGGCGAGCCTTGAATCACCCAGTTCTTTTGGGCCTCACTCAGCTTGGACCAGGGCGTGTCACGCGGAATGCCTTCGGCCTCGGCGTGACGCATCAGGTCGTCCTGGCATTCTTTCCAGGCGGGCGTCTGAATGGTTTTGATGGCACCAGAGCGCAAGGTGAGCTTGTCGTTGGGAATGACCAAGCCGTAGTCGACCCCAATCACACGACCAAAGCCACGGCAGGTTTCACAGGCACCGACCGCCGAGTTGAACGAAAACATCGACGGGATCGGATCGCTGTACCGCACATCGCTGTCTGGGCAATGCAAGCCGGTGGAGAAGCGCCACAAAGAGACATCGGTGCCCTCCCCCCAATACACATTCAGTCGCCCACTGCCGCGTTTGATGGCCAGCTCAATGGCCTCCACCACCCGGGCCTGCTCGGTGTTGCCGAGCCGGAAGCGGTCAGCCACCACATCCAGCAGCTTGCGTGGGCCGGTGGGCGTGGCCACTTCGCGCTCGGCATGCACGCGCGTGAAGCCACTGGCGCTGAGCCACTGCGTCACCTCGTCGGCGGTGGTGTTGGCCGGCAACTCGACCGGAAAGGTCAAGATCAAGCGCGGGTCTTGCGGGAGCGCCGCGCAGCGCCGTTGCAGTTCGGCGTAAATGGTTTGTGGCGTGTCGTGCTGAACGGGCTGCGCGGTTTGGCGGTCAAACAACTGACCGGCGCGGGCGATGAACAACTTCAGGTGGTCGTTCAGCTCGGTCATGGTGCCCACCGTAGAGCGAGAGCTGCGCACGGGGTTGGTTTGGTCAATCGCGATCGCGGGCGGCACACCGTCGACCTTGTCGACAGCTGGGCGGTCCATGCGGTCTAAAAACTGTCGTGCGTAGGCGCTGAACGTCTCCACATAGCGGCGCTGGCCTTCGGCATACAGGGTGTCAAAGACCAGACTCGATTTGCCCGACCCGCTGGGGCCGGTAACCACCGTCAGCTCGCCGGTGCGGATATCGAGGTCAAGATTTTTAAGGTTGTGCTGGCGTGCGCCACGGATGCGAATGGAGCCTGACATGGGGCGGGGTCTTTCTAATGTGCCCAAGCATTCTAGGTAGCCCCACCTCACCCAGCGCGCACCCAGGGCATTGCTTTGCCCCATAAAAAACGCCGCAGCAAAGCTACGGCGTTTGCACAAAGCATCAGGCCCTGCGTTACTTGGCAGCAGAGGCCTCGGCCACCGGGGCAGACGCCGCACCAGACGCGGCCTCAGCAGGCGCATGCACAGCATCTTCACCATGCTTTTCGCCGCCCATGTCCAAACTGTTGCCACCTTTCATGATGACAAAAATGGCCAGCGCCGCAAAGATGATGAAGCCAATGAGAATTTTCAACATAGTCAATCTCCGAAATCAGTAAAAAGCCCTCCACCAGGGAGGGCTCGAATGTAGCAGCCGGGTCACCCCGGTGTGCTGACAAAAGTCCGATCAATCGTGCTCGTAAATGTCCACGTCTTTGGTTTCTTTCACAAACAGCATGCCGATGACAAAGGTCATACCGGCCACGATGATCGGATACCACAGGCCGTTGTACATGTTGCCGGTCTGCGCCACGATGGCAAACGCCGTGGTGGGCAACAAGCCGCCAAACCAACCGTTGCCGATGTGGTAGGGCAAAGACATCGAGGTGTAGCGAATGCGGGTGGGGAACATCTCGACCAACATGGCGGCAATCGGACCGTACACCATGGTCACCAAGATCACCAAGTAGGTGAGGATGATGGTCACTTTCACGCTGTCCACGCGAGCGGGGTCTGCCTTGGTGGGGTAGCCAGCGGCTTTGAGGTCATCGGCCACTGCCTTCTTGAACTCAGCATCTTTGGCCTTGGCTTCATCCGCAGGCAAGCCCTTGGAGCTGTAGCTCGGGATCTCGGTTTCACCAATTTTGATGGAGGCCACAGAGCCTGGTGCACCCACGGCGTTTTCATAGCTCACCGAAGCAGCGGCCAACACTTGTTTGGCGATGTCGCACGAGCTGGTGAACTTCACCGTGCCTGTGGGGTTGAACTGGAACGAGCACTCGGCAGGGTCTGCCGTGACCAACACGCGGTTCTTCTGCTGGGCCTCGTACAACGCTGGGTTGGCAGCCTTGGTGAGGGCTTCAAACACGGGGAAGTAAGTCAACACGGCCAACAAGCAACCCAACATGATGATGGGCTTGCGACCGATCTTGTCCGACAAAGAGCCGAAGATGATGAAGAACGGGGTACCGATCAACAGCGACACAGCCACAAAGATGTTGGCCGTTGCACCGTCCACCTTGAGCGCCTGGGTCAAGAAGAACAAGGCGTAGAACTGACCCGAATACCAAACCACGGCTTGACCTGCAGTCAAACCGATCAAGGCCAGAATCACGATCTTGAGGTTTTTCCATTGCCCAAACGACTCGGTCAACGGTGCCTTGGAGGTCTTGCCTTCTGCCTTCATTTTCTGGAATGCAGGCGATTCGTTCATCGACAAACGGATGTAGACCGACACGGCCAACAAAGCGATTGACACGATGAACGGCACACGCCAACCCCATTCGGCAAACGCAGCCTCACCCACAATCGTGCGGGTGCCCAAAATCACCATCAGGGACAAGAACAAGCCCAAGGTGGCGGTGGTTTGGATCCATGAGGTGTAGGCGCCACGCTTGTCGTGTGGTGCATGCTCAGCCACATACGTGGCCGCGCCACCGTACTCGCCGCCCAAGGCCAAGCCTTGCAGCAAACGCAAGCAAATCAGGATGACGGGAGCCGCCACACCAATGCTGGCGTAGTTCGGCAAGATGCCCACGATGAAGGTGGACAAGCCCATGATCAGAATGGTCACCAAGAAGGTGTACTTGCGTCCAATCATGTCGCCCAAGCGGCCAAAGAAGATGGCACCAAACGGACGCACGATGAAGCCAGCAGCAAACGCCAGCAGCGCAAAGATGAATGCAGAACCAGCGTCTAGGCCGCTGAAGAATTGTTTGGCGATGATGGCCGCCAACGAACCGTACAAATAAAAGTCGTACCACTCGAAAACAGTGCCCAACGAAGAGGCGAAGATCACCTTCTTCTCTTCGGCTGTCATGGGACGATCGACGTCTAGTGTTGCCATGTGTTGTGTCTCCTCAGACTTATAGGTCCAGCCCCCGATCCGGGCGCTGTGCCGCGCAACTATCTGAGCCTTCACTGACCGGATTCTGACGCCGCTCACTCGCCTCATTCGGGGCATAACCCCTTCAAACAACAAACCGCGTACTAACCCTGTGTGTATTTTTTTACATACGAAATATTCAACTCATTAGCCCATCAAAATAAAAAGTGAGCAAGGAATAGCACCAGGGTTTTCACTAGGGTAAAAAAGATGCATCTATATGTGTGCCACGCTCTCGCTCTACAGAGACCCCAAAAAGCGTAAGGACTTGGTCAGTCCCTCTCTTGAGAATCGCGCAGCCAGAGAAAGGCCACGTCGTTGGCCTGTCTGCTCACCTCTCTAAAAAGGAAATTCAAATGAGTGATCCAGTGGTCGACAAGATCCAGAAGCACCCGAAATACCAAGAGTTGCGCGCCAAGCGCAATGGGTTCGGCTGGTTTCTAACCCTGCTGATGTTGGTCGTGTACTACGGCTACATCGCCTTGATTGCATTCAACAAGCCCTTCTTGGCCCAGCCCATTGGTGCAGGCGTCACGACCTTGGGCATTCCCATTGGCATGGGTGTGATCGTGTTCACCATCGTGATCACGGGCATTTATGTGCGTCGCGCCAACAGCGAGTACGACACGCTGACCAAAGAAATCTTGAAGGACGCCACCAAATGAAAAAGTTTTCGACTCTTCTAACCGCGCTGCTGGGCCTGCTGGCCTGCGGTGCTGCCATAGCCGCCGGTGGCGATGTGGGCGAAACCGCCAAACAAAGCACCAACTGGACCGCCATTGGCATGTTCGCCGCCTTCGTGGCTGGTACTTTGTGGATCACCAAATGGGCCGCCTCTAAAACGCGCTCAGCGGCTGACTTCTACACCGCCGGTGGCGGCATCACGGGCTTTCAAAACGGCTTGGCGATTGCGGGCGACTACATGTCTGCCGCATCGTTCCTCGGCATTTCTGCTGCGGTGATGGCCAGTGGCTATGACGGCCTGATTTACTCCATCGGCTTTCTGGTCGGCTGGCCCGTCATCACCTTCTTGATGGCTGAGCGTCTGCGCAACCTGGGCAAGTTCACCTTTGCCGACGTGGCAGGTTACCGCTTCAAGCAGACACCGATTCGCGCTTTTGCAGCTTCGGGCACTTTGGTGGTGGTGGCGTTCTATCTGATTGCGCAGATGGTGGGCGCTGGCCAGTTGATCAAGCTGCTGTTTGGCCTGGAGTACTGGATGGCCGTGGTCATCGTCGGTGCGCTGATGATGGTTTATGTGTTGTTCGGCGGCATGACCGCCACCACCTGGGTGCAAATCATCAAGGCGTGCATGCTGCTCGCTGGCGTGACCTTCATGGCCGTGATGGTGCTGGCACAGTTTGGCTTCAGCCCTGAGGCCTTGTTTGCCAAAGGTGTGCTGGTGAAATCCATGATCGCCGCCAACGCCAAGGAAGCAGCCATGGCCGCGGCCACGGCGTCGGCTGCCATGGCGACCACGCCTGAAGCCCAAGCCGCAGCTTCCGCAGCGTTGGCAACAGCCACCGCGCTTGACCCAGACAAAGCTGGCTTGTCCATCATGGGCCCAGGCGGCTTCATCAAAGACCCCATTTCTGCCATCAGCTTCGGCATGGCCTTGATGTTCGGAACCGCTGGTTTGCCACACATCCTGATGCGCTTCTTCACGGTGCCTGACGCCAAAGAAGCCCGCAAATCGGTGCTGTGGGCCACCACCTGGATTGGCTACTTCTATGTGCTGATTTTCATCATCGGTTTCGGCGCCATCACTTTGGTGCTCACCAACCCTGAGATGTCAGACGTTGCCAAAGGCATCATCAAAGGCGGTGCAGGCACGGCCAACATGGCCGCTGTGCTGGTGGCTAAAACGGTGGGTGGCGACGTGTTCTACGGCTTCATCTCTGCCGTGGCCTTCGCCACCATCTTGGCGGTGGTGGCTGGCTTGACGCTGTCTGGTGCCTCTGCGGTGTCGCACGACTTGTACGCCACGGTGTTCAAGAAAGGCAATGCCGACAGCGCCGCTGAATTGCGCGTGTCACGCATCACCACGGTGGCACTGGGCGTGATTGCCGTGGTCTTGGGCATCGCGTTTGAGAAGCAAAATATCGCCTTCATGGTGGCCCTGGCCTTCGCGATTGCTGCATCGGCCAACTTCCCCGTGCTGTTCATGTCGGTGTTGTGGAAAGACTGCACCACCAAGGGCGCTGTGATTGGTGGCTTCTTGGGCCTGATCTCGTCGGTCGCCTTGACCGTGGTGTCGCCCTCAGTGTGGGAAGCCACGTTGGGCAATGCCAAAGGTTCGGCCTTGTTCCCCTATGCCTCCCCTGCCTTGTTCTCGATGACCATTGGCTTCGTGGGCATCTGGTTGTTCTCTATCCTGGACAACAGCGACGATGCGAAGAACGAACGCGCTGCGTTTGCTGCGCAGCAAGTGCGCTCAGAAACTGGCTTCGGTGCCTCGGGCGCTTCGGGTCACTGATCGACCTCATGCCAGAGCGCTTCGCGCGCTCTGCACACACCGGGCAAGCTTCACGGCTTGTCCGGTTTTTTTATGGCGCGTCGCCTCGCAATTGCCGCAGCTTGATGAAGGCCAGCGCCGCCATCACCGCGTCATTGAGCGCGTCGTGTGCCTCACGCACCGGCAAATCCAAATCGGCCATCAAGGTGACAAAACGCAAATCAATGTTCGGATTGGTCTGCTGCTCGTAAGGCAACATGTGTCGAAACTTATGCTCGTAATACATGGCCGACACTTCGATTTTTTCTTGCGGCAGGCCCTGCCCCAACAACGGCCAGATGGCACGGTTGAGCATGGCCACATCGAACTCCAGGTAATAGCCCACCAAAGGACGTGCGCCGATGAAACGCATCAATTGCTTCATGGCCTCGTCAATGGGTAGCCCCTGCGCCACATCCTGCTCTCGCAAACGGTGGATGCGCACACTCTCAGGCGACACCCCTCGCTCAGGACGTACCAGCAGCTCCAACCGCTCGCTGGTCATGATGCGGTTGCCCACAATGCGCACCGCACCGATGGAGATGATTTCGTCGCTGCCCACGTTCAAGCCGGTGGTCTCGCAATCGAGCGCCACCCATTCGTGGGGCGGCGGCGACTCAAACATGAAGCGAAACTCGGGCAGCCCCAAGTGGTAAATCAACCATTCGCGCTTGAGCGCTTGCCACCAACGGCGGGGATTGAAGACAGAGGTCATCACAAGGTGTCGAGTTTGAAGCGGTAACGCATCAAGGCCTTGAATTGCTTGACCGCACCGAGTGCGTCTTTCAGCAAATCACGCTCAAGGCTAGAGAGCTTGGCCACGTCCACCACCCCAGAGACGGGGCGTTGCGTTTCAAGGTCCATCAAGCCGGCTTTCAATTTGAGGCCCATCAAAAACTGCAAGCTCTGCGTGAGGTCGGCAGCCAAGGCAGGCGACAACACGCCACGCACCACCAAGGCCTCCACACGTGCCACCGTGCTGGTTTCGCTCAGGTGCTCGGCCAAAGCCAAGCTGCGCACGCCATGCACCAAGGGGAACAAGCCTTCTTTTTTGACATGCAAGCCCGTGTTTTCTTCCAAGCCCAACAAACGGTTCCACCAACCCTGGCTGTTGCCAAACGCATCGATGGCAGCCGCAAAGCGCGCCAGCATGGCGTCGTTGTCGGTGGCCAAACGCATCAGGGCTTGGCGGGCGTGGTCGAGCAGCCCCACATCGCCGCACACCGCATGGGCGTCTAAAAAGATGGCCAGGTTCATCAAGCTGTCGGGGTCTGGCATCAGCAGCCACTGCTGCACCATCTGCGCAAACTCGGTTGCGCTTTTGCGCCACATCGGGTTGCTCACCATGATGTGCCCGGGACACTCGGGGTAACCAAATGTCCCCAACGCTTGCGAGAAGGTGTGACAAATGGCATCCAGGTCGTCAGGCGGGGTGTAGCCATCGCGCAAGATCAAGCCGTTGTCCTGGTCGGTCTTGAGCAGTTGCTCGCCACGGCCTTCACTGCCCATCACAAACAGACAACTGTTGGCCCACAAGTCGGGGGGCGCAATGAGTTGCCAAGCGCGCTCAAACAAACGCGCATTGAGGTCTTGCACCAAGCGTGCAATCAAACTCACGCGCGTGCCGCTGCGGTACAGCGTGGTGACCATGCGGGTGATTTGTGCGGCAGCCTGCGCCAGCGACTCGATGTCGGTCGCGGCCTCCACCTGCACCGTGATCAGGTGTGAGTGGTTGGACAAAAAGCTGAACACGTCCAGCGCTTCGAGCACGCCAATGATGTGGTCACCTTCGGCCACCACGACACGGTGCACCCGGTGTTTGAGCATCATGGCTAAGGCATCGCCCACCTGGTCGGAGGGGCGCACCGTGATGAGTGAATAGCGGGCCAAGGTGCCCACGGCTTGTTGCGTCAAAGGTGTACCCGACAAGATGGCTCGCTGTAAACCCGTGGCCGTGAAGATGCCCAAGCGCGGCGGCACGCTGTGCGTGTCGCGCACCAACACATTGGAGGTGCGGTGTTCTTGAAACATGCGCACCACGGTCAGCAAGTCGGTGTCGGCATCTACCGTGTGGGCAGGTCGCACAAAAGCCTCGTCCACCCGAGACAAGGTGAGCGACTGCAACTCGTTCTGGCTTTGACGCTGTGACAACGCGCTGAGTTTGTTGCTCAGGTCAGAGAACAGCAAGGCCCCAAAAGTGGCGTTGTCGGCAATCAAGTCGGTCACGGTCTGGCGCGCCAGCTGGTAAGCCACCACCTCTTCCACCGCCACAAAACGGCTGCTGGTTTTGCCCGCCACCAAGCCTCGGCCATCGAAGGTGTCATCAGGGCCGTAAGTGGTGATGACTTCGTCACCCTCGTACTGGGTGACATAGCCCTTGATGATGACAAACAAGTGGGTGGGCGCCGCGCCCACCTCCAGAATGGTCTGGCCTTCGGGGTAATACGCCACGTCCACGCTGTCGCGCACCAGGCGTTGCTCTTGGAGCGTCAGGCAGTCAAAGGGAGAGGCTGAAAAATTAAATGCGTTGGGCATGGGTCAGGGCCAAGTGTGGACCCTGATTCAACGCTTCACGCCTTGCGCCACGCTTGCGGCGCTGACCCACGGCCCCTCAAACCAAGCGTCGCCATCGAGGTAAGCGCGCAGCATGGGCAAGGCATCGAGCCCCCAAAACACATAGCCATCCACCTCAAAGGTCGGCACGCCAAACACGCCATGTCGAATAGCCGCTTCGGTGTGGGCTTTGAGTTGGTCCTTCACCTCGGCGGCATCGGGCGCGCGGGCTGGTGACAACTGGGTGGTGAGCGCGCTCAAACGCGCCGCATCGTCAGCGGCAGCGCCATCGCAGCACCAGACATGGCGAAACACGGTGTCACACACATAACGATTGGGCTCACCGTGGCGGTCACACGCCACAGCCAAACGCAACAAAGGCAAGGGGTTGAATGGGTGGCTGGCGGGCATCTGCAAGGGCACGCCCAGTTGACGCGCTTGCCACAACACCTGGCGATACGTCCACTCGCGCTTGCCCGCAATTTCTGCCGGGCCCAACTGACCGTGGTGCTTGAGCAAGGCGGCAAACAAAATGGGCCGGTACACCACCTGGTAACTGGTGCCCATCAGCGCTTGCGGCAAGGCCTCAAAGGCCAAATACGCGTAAGGCGAAATGAAGTCCAGGTAACAGGTGATGGTTTTCATCAGGCACGTCCTCAGCTGGTGTGGGCGGTGATGCGTTGTGCAATGCGCGACCACACCAAGCGCTTGCTCTCATTGCTGGTTTGGCCCCAGCCGCCAATCTCGTCCAGGCTGCGCCAGCAGCCTTCGCACCAACCCGTGTCAGTGGACATGTGGCACACAGAGATACAAGGCGATGGCACCGTGGCACTGGGCGACGCTTGCTGCGCACCCAAGGCCACGCGCTGCGCCTGCTTGAGCAGCAACAAGGCCGACGCAGACAGGCCGGTTGGTTTGGGTTTGAGTTCGCTTCCACACATGGCTGGCATTGTCGGCTAGAGCGCGTCTTCAGGCAGTGCGTTTGTTCAAAACCGCCGTGGCGACACGTGAATTGGGTGGACGGCCCAAGGCTTGGCTGATGAACGCCCCCGCATCCACCAAGCGGTCCAAGTGAATGCCCGTCTCAATGCCCAGACCGTGCAGCAGGTACACCAGGTCTTCGGTGGCCACATTGCCCGTGGCACCTTTGGCATACGGGCAACCGCCCAAGCCCGCCACCGACGACTGGAAGTTCCACACGCCCATCTGCAAAGCTGCCAAGGTGTTGGCCAAGGCTTGGCCATAGGTGTCGTGGAAATGGCCCGACACCTCAGCCAGCGCGAAATGCTGGAGCGTGGCCTCTAGGGCTGCTTGCACCTTGCGCGGCGTGCCCACGCCGATGGTGTCGGCCACGTCCACGCGCTGCACGCCAATGTCTTTCATCAAGCCCGCCAAATAGGCGACGCGCTCAGGCGCAATGTCGCCCTCGTACGGACAACCCACGGTGCAGCTCATGGCACCACGCACCGCGATGCCCGCCGCGCGTGCCGCTTGCACCACGGGCGCAAAGCGCTCGATGCTCTGGGCGATGGAGCAGTTGATGTTCTTTTGGCTGAAGGCTTCGCTGGCCGCACCAAACACCACCATCTCATCAGGCTGGCTTTTCAATGCAACCTCAAAGCCTTGCAGATTGGGTGTGAGCACCGAGTAACGCACGCCGGGCAAACGGGTGATGCCGGCCATCACCTCGGCGTTGTCAGCCATTTGCGGCACCCATTTGGGCGAGACAAAACTGGTGACCTCAATCTCTTTCAAACCCGCTGCTTGCAGGCGCTGGACCAGTTCAATCTTGATGGCAGCGGGCACCGGTTGCTTTTCGTTTTGCAGGCCATCGCGGGGGCCCACGTCGATGAGGTGGACGCGTGAGGGAAGGTTCATCTGCGGCTTTCTGTGTGCGCGGTGTTCAGTCGAGTTTGAGCAATTCTGCCCCTTCGGCCACTTGGTCGCCTGCGGCATACAGCAGCTCTTGCACCGTGCCGTCTTTGGGGGCGGCAATGGTGTGCTCCATCTTCATGGCCTCCATGATGGCCAGGGTTTGGCCGGCCTTCACCACATCGCCCACCTTGACGGCAAACGACACCACCTTACCGGGCATGGGGGCGGTCAAACGGCCGCCCTTGACTTCCACCTCGCCCGCATGGGCCAAGGGGTCGCTCCAGGTGATGCGGGTGGCGCCTTCGGGCGTGAACACGTGGGCCACCTCACCTTGCCAGTGCAACACGCTGTGGGTGCGTTGGCCATTGAAGCTGACCCACAGGCCCGCCTCTGTGGCTTGCTCTGCCTCGACCTGTGCACTGAACTGCAACAGGCCAGACGCATCCGCATCAAGGGACAGATTCGTCACTGGCAACGCACCCGCAGGCGACACCCGCAAATGCAAACCGCCATCGTGTAAGTAACTCAGCTGCGCATGCAGCGTGTCGTCCCCCAACACACAGGTGAACGCACGGGTGCGCACGCCATAGGCCTGCCACCCATCACGCTGGCTGAACGGGTCTGTGCCTGCCAAGCGACGCTCGGCATGCAAGGTGTGCGCCACCACCGCCGCCACGGCGCGCACCGCACCCACTGGCTCTTGGTGGAACAACACCGCCGCTTCACGCGGGATGAGGGCCGTGTCGAGTTGCGCCTTGGCAAACGATGGGCTGCGCACCACCTGGCGCAAGAACTGCACGTTGGTGGCCAGCCCCACGATGTGGGTCTGTGCCAAAGCGGCATCCAAACGCGCCAAGGCTTGAGCGCGGGTGTCGCCGTGCACGATGAGTTTGGCCACCATGGAGTCGTAATACGGGCTGATGGTGTCGCCCTCGCGCACGCCGTCGTCCACGCGCACCGCACCGGCAGCCACCGCAAAGCTGGTGCACACGGGCTTGCGGTACACCTGCAAGGTGCCGGTGGCGGGCAGAAAGTTGTTGTCGGGGTTCTCGGCACAAATGCGCGCTTCAATGGCATGCCCCTGAATGCGCAACTGGTCTTGACGCAGAGGCAAAGGCTCGCCACTGGCCACACGCAGCTGCCACTCCACCAAGTCGAGCCCGGTGATGGCTTCGGTCACCGGGTGCTCTACCTGCAAGCGGGTGTTCATCTCCATGAAAAAAAACTTCATGGCCTCGGGCTGGTCGTAACTTGCTTGCTCAACGATGAACTCCACCGTGCCCGCGCCCACATAGTTCACCGCCTGGGCCGCCGCCACTGCCGCTGCGCCCATTTGCGCGCGCAAGGCCTCGGTCATGCCGGGGGCCGGCGCTTCTTCCAGTACTTTTTGGTGACGGCGCTGCACCGAGCAATCGCGCTCGAACAAGTAGACGCAGTTGCCGTGCGTATCGCCAAACACCTGAATCTCGATGTGGCGCGGGCGCTGCACATATTTTTCAATCAACACGGCGTCGCTGCCAAAGCTGTGCATGGCCTCGCGTTGGCAACTGGCCAAGGCCTCGGCGAAATCTGCTGCCTTATCCACCGCACGCATGCCCTTGCCGCCGCCGCCTGCGCTGGCCTTGATCAACACGGGGTAGCCAATGCGATCGGCCTCGCGTTGCAACAAGGCCGGATCTTGATCGGCCCCATGGTAGCCAGGCACCAAGGGCACGCCAGCTTTTTCCATCAGCTGCTTGGATTCGGCTTTCAAGCCCATGGCTTGGATGGCCGAAGGCGATGGCCCAATGAACACCAGCCCCGCCGCCGCACAGGCTTTGGCAAAGTCTTCGTTCTCGCTCAAAAAGCCATAGCCCGGGTGCACGGCTTGTGCACCCGTGTCTTGTGCGGCTTGCAAGATGCGCTCCCAGCGCAGGTAGCTGTCTTGGGGTGCGCTGCCGCCGATGTGCACCGCCTCGTCACAGGCCAGCACGTGCTTGGCGTTCGCGTCGGCGTCGGAATACACCGCCACGGTTTTGACACCCAAGCGGCGTGCAGTGGCCGCCACACGGCAAGCAATTTCGCCACGGTTGGCGATGAGAATTTTTTGAAACATGAGGATCTTTCAGTTCAAGCGATGCCGTGTTCACACCAGCCAATTGGGTTTGCGTTTTTGCAGAAACGACTGCACGCCTTCTTTGCCTTGGGCACTGGCGCGGATGTCGGCAATGCCCTCTACGGTGCGGTCCACCAAGGCATCGTCGATGTCCCGCCCTGCCACGTCGTGCAACAGGTGTTTGCATGCCTTGAGCGCGTCGGGGCTGGCCGCTACCAAGGTTTGGGTGAGCACGCTCACCTGTGCGTCCAGCGCGTCAGCGCTGACCACCGCATGCACCAGGCCCACGCGGTGTGCCTCGGCGGCACTGAAACGCTCGGCCGTTAAAAAGTAACGGTGCGCTGCCCGTGCGCCCATGGCACGGATGACATACGGGCTGATGGTGGCGGGGATGAGGCCAATCTTGACTTCGCTCAAACAGTAATGCGCGGTGTCCACGCTGACCGCCATGTCGCACGCGGCCACCAGCCCCAAGCCACCGGCGTACACATCGCCCTGCACCCGCGCCAGCGTAGGCTTGGCACAGGTGTAGATGGCGCGCAGCATGGCGGCCAACTGCGCCGCATCGGCCAGGTTTTGGTCACGCGTGTAGTCGGCCATGCGGCGCATCCAGTTCAGATCTGCCCCTGCGCAAAACGCCGGGCCCTCTGCCGCCAGCACCACGCAGCGCACACCGGGCGCTTGGCCTGCGGCTTCAAAGGCGGCCTTGAGTTCGGCAATCACCTCGTCGTTGAAGGCGTTGCGTACCTCGGGGCGCGACAGGGTGATGGTGCGCACACCGTGTTGCGTGACGATGTTCAATGCGGCCATGTGTCTAAGCCCCCCAGTGTTTTGAGCGATTCAAAGTCTGCGTCACGGTGCAGCAGCACATGACCGTGCGTCATGCAGAAGCTTGCCAGCAGCATGTCCACCGGGCTGTGCACGGTGCGACCTTGCTCACGCAGACGGCGGTACAGGCTGGCGGCCATCAGGGCGTTGTCGAGTCCACCGATTTCCACCACCTGCAGCGCCAACAAAAGATCGCGTGCTCTGGCCTGCGCCTGGGTCGTAGAGAAGCCGCGCATCACCTCGAACACCACCAAGTCGGCCACGCCGATATCAGGCGGTCCGTCTTGGCCCGACAGCCATCGCCTGAGCTGCTCGGTCTGAGCATTGCTGGTGCCCCGAAAGTGATCGATCAAAACACTGGCGTCTACCAAAATCATTTGGACTTGCTCCGCGCCCCAGACTTCGTGCTCGGTTCAGCGACCTTAGACTTTCGGCCCTTAGACGCCGGCTTGACGGCATAACCGATGGTTGGTTCCTGGACAACGGCCTCAAGTCGTTCGCGCTCCTGTCTTGCTTTGGCCCAGGCCTCGTCAGAATCATCCCAAAACAAGGTGCCGCGCGCGGCCAGCAACGCTGCATAGGCCTTTTTGCGTTGAAGCAAGCGCAAGCCCTCTTCTACGGCCTCACGCTTGGTCTTGAAGTCGCCCGCCTTCATAGCAGCGGCCATCAAGTCGTCGTCGATATCTATGTTGGTACGCACATGAAACCTCTTTGATGTGTATGAAATTTAAAAATCATACACATTACATGCGAAAAAGTCCAAAGGTGGTGTCGGCAATCGGCGCATTGAGCGAAGCGCTCAAACCCAGCGCCAACACGCGCCGCGTATCGGCCGGGTCGATCACGCCGTCGTCCCACAAACGCGCGGTGGCGAAGTAGGGGTGGCCCTGGGTTTCGTATTGGCTTTTGATGGGGGCTTTGAAGGCTTCCTCCTCCTCCATGCTCCACTGCCCGCCTTTGCCTTCAATGCCATCGCGCTTGACCGTGGCCAGCACGCTGGCCGCTTGCTCGCCGCCCATCACCGAGATGCGGGCGTTGGGCCACATCCACAAAAAGCGGGGCGCAAACGCGCGGCCACACATGCCGTAGTTGCCCGCGCCAAAACTGCCGCCAATGATGACGGTGAACTTCGGGACAGCGGCTGTAGCCACCGCCGTGACCATCTTGGCACCGTTGCGGGCAATGCCTTCGTTCTCGTACTTGCGGCCCACCATGAAACCGGTGATGTTCTGCAAAAACACCAAAGGGGTTTTGCGCTGGCAACACAGTTCGATGAAATGCGCCCCTTTGAGCGCCGACTCAGAAAACAAAATGCCGTTGTTGGCAATGATGCCCACCGGCATGCCCTCGATGCGCGCAAAGCCGCAGACCAAGGTGGTGCCAAAGCGGGCCTTGAATTCGTCGAATTCGCTGCCATCGACGATGCGGGCAATGATCTCGCGCACATCAAACGGTTTGCGGGTGTCGGTGGGAATGACGCCGTACAGCTCTTGCGCGTCGTACTTGGGCGGCACAGGGGCGTGGGTGGCGATGTTGGGTTGTTTGCGCGCATTGAGGTTTTTCACGGCTTGGCGTGCCAGCGCCAGTGCATGCACATCGTTGTGTGCCAAGTGGTCCGCCACGCCGGAGAGGCGGGTGTGCACATCGCCACCGCCCAAGTCCTCGGCGCTGACCACTTCACCGGTGGCCGCTTTGACCAAGGGCGGGCCGCCCAAGAAGATGGTGCCCTGGTTGTTGACGATGATGGTCTCGTCACTCATGGCGGGCACATAAGCGCCGCCTGCCGTGCAGCTGCCCATGACGACAGCAATTTGCGCAATGCCTTGCGCGCTCATATTGGCTTGGTTGAAGAAGATGCGGCCAAAGTGGTCACGGTCTGGGAACACCTCGTCCTGGTTGGGCAAATTGGCGCCACCTGAATCGACCAAGTAAATACAAGGCAGGCGGTTTTGCTGCGCCACCTCTTGGGCACGCAAATGCTTTTTCACGGTGAGCGGGTAGTAGGTGCCGCCTTTGACGGTGGCGTCGTTGCACACGATCATGCAGTCGACACCGCTGACGCGGCCAACGCCCGCAATCAAACCAGCGCTCGGGGCATCGTTGCTGTACATGTTGAGCGCAGCCAGAGGAGCCAATTCCAAAAACGGCGTGCCAGGGTCGAGCAGCGTCTGCACCCGGTCCCGCGGCAACAGCTTGCCCCGCGCCACGTGTTTGGCGCGCGCCGCCTCGCCGCCCCCTTGCTGGGCCTGCTGCACCTGAAGGTTCAGGTCATCGACCAAGGCGCGCATGGCTTGCGCGTTGGCAGCAAAGTCCGCAGCGCGTGGGTTGAGTTGGGTGTGTAACTGCGACATGGGCGACGACCTTCTTTCAAATCAACCCACAGGGTAGGCGCAAGGAGCGTACGGGATGCGCCAGGATGGTTGCAAATCCTGCCACAATAAATGCAATCTATGCCAGCCGAACCGCGCCCCAAAACAACGCCCGCGCAGACGGCCACACGCGGCCGCGCCGAGACGCCCATTGCCTTTGTGCAAGCCATTGCAGCGGCTTACGCAGCACGCGGCATGGACCCAGCAGCAGCCCTGCTGGCAGCACAAATCGAGCCAAAACTTTTACGCAAACCCCATGCACGCATCACCGCCACACAAATGGAGGTGGTGTCAGGCGCAGCCATGCAAGAACTCGACGACGAGGGCCTGGGCTGGTTCAGCCGTCGCTTGCCCTGGGGCAGCTACGGCATGCTGGTGAGGGCCTCAATCACAGCACCCAACCTGGGTGTGGCGCTGAAACGCTGGTGCCGTCACCACCACTTATTGACCGACGACATTGCGGTGCAAGTGAGCGTGCAAGACGGCGTGGCGCAGCTGCAATTGCATGAAGCGCGAGACCTGGGCGGCTACCGCGAGTTCTGTGTGGTGTCGGTGCTGCGCAATGCCCTGGGCGTGGCGTGCTGGTTGACCGATTCGCGCATTCCTTTGCTGCGGACCACCTTGCAATTTGCAGCGCCTGCACACCGCGCCAGCTACCGCGTGCTGTTTGACGGGCCCACCGCGTTTGACGCACCCATCCACAGCTTGCAGTTTGACGCCGGGTATTTGAGCCTGCCTGTGCGCCGCGACGAAGCCGCCTTGCAGCGCATGTTGCAACGCGCCTTGTTGCTCACCGTACGCCCCTACCGACGCGACCGTTTGTTGGTGGAAAAGGTGCGCCACACCTTGGCCCAACACCCCGAACACAGCCGCAACGCCGACGACTTGGCCACCTGGCTCAACCTGTCCACCCGCACGCTGCACCGCCAGCTCAAAGAAGAAGGTGCGTCCTTGCAACAGCTCAAAGACGCGGTGCGGCGCGACTTGGCCATCGACCTGCTCCACCGCAGCCAACGTCCGCTCAAGCAGATTGCCCAAGCAGCGGGGTTTCAGAACGAAAAGAGTTTCATCCGAGCCTTCAAGGGCTGGACGGGTCAGACGCCGGATGCGTTCAGGCGCTGCTGAGTTTCTGCCACACACCGCCTCGCGGCAGCAACGAGCACTGGCACAAACGCATGCCCGGCTCGCAAGGCGCTTGTCAGCACAGCCAAGTCCTCAATGTATTCATGCACCATCTGATTTCTCAGTTGGCGCATTTCCACCCAAACATCGGCAGACACAATCAGGCCTAATTTCTCGGCCTTGTCTAAGTTGTCAATAGCAGCCCCCGTCTTTTCTGCCAACAAAGTCAGCAACGCTGGCAGCAACTTATCGCCTACCGTGTCTTGGAGCCTTGCAAAGCGCGACACAAACGCGTCTAAGCGCTCGGCCAAAACCGGGTCAGCTTCGATTCGTTGTGCATCTTCAATGGTGAACAAATTGCCAAACAAACGACCATCTGTCTCCAACAAATGCCGACACTCTTTTTCGGTGACGCGCACCAGAAATTCGAGACGTACGGCTTGCGACGAAGGAGTTTTCATAAGCGAACTCCTTCTGACAGGGCGATGGTGTGAATCGGTAAAAGTTTCAAATTGGGCGCTTTGATCAACACATCGACCTTTCGGCCATCCATGACACGTGACACTTGTGCCGCGAGTCGCGCTGATAGCTGCGCGGGTTCAGCCACAGCGTCATCCAACTCCAGTAGCAAGTCCACATCCCCACCTCGCGCATCGTCACGCAGGCGTGAGCCGAAAAGCCAGACACGCGCAGCGTCACCCGCCAGCAGAGATGCGCTCGCACGAATGGCTGAGATTTGTTGTGAGGTGATACGCATACGCGAATATTACGCCGTGAGCAGCAGCTCACGCATGTCGTCAAACACATGCGCCGCGCCCGCTTGACGCAATGCGTCCGCTTGTCCATGCACGGCATAGCCCCACACGGTGGCACCGGCGGCAACGCCTGCTGCTACGCCAATAGGCGTGTCTTCGATCGCCAGGCAACGCGCGGGGTCTTGGCCCAAGTGCGCAGCCGCAGCCAAGTACACATCGGGGAAAGGCTTGCTGCGTGGCACTTCATGACCGCTGAAAATGCGCCCGTCAAAAAAATCGAACAAGCCCACTTGCGCCAGCATGAGGTTGATCTTGAAGCGGTCTGCGCCAGACGCGCAGGCAATTTGGCCGTGGTGCACGGCATGCAGATGCTGCACTGCTTGGTGCACATGGGGGATGGCGGTGATTTCGTTTTCCAGCCGCACATTGCGGCGCTGGTAAAAGGTTTGCAACCAGTCTTCGGTGAAGGGCTGGCCGGTGTGGGCCTCGATCAGGTCTTTGCGGGTGCGCACGGTGTGCCCCACAAAGTGGGCCATGCACTCTTGCAGCGTGAGCTGCCAGCCCAACTCTTCAAACATATCGCGCAACACACCGCAGGTGATGGCTTCGCTGTCTACCAGCACGCCATCGCAATCAAACAACACAGCATCGAATTTCATGGTGCGATTATCGATGCCCGTCGGTCGCTAACGCTGGTCACCGTCCACGTAATACCAGCGCCCGTCTTCGCGCACAAAGCGGCTGCGCTCGTGCAAACGCACCGCGCGGCCCTCCACGCGGTAACGCGCCACAAACTCGACCTCTGCCGTGTCGGCACCCTTGGCTTGGTGCGCGCGCACGTCGAGGCCCAACCATTTGGCAGACGGTTCAAAGTCGAGTGACGCAGGACGCGTGCTGGCGTGCCAGGTGGCGAGCAAGTAGGCCGCGTCTTGCAACACAAACGCGCTGTAGCGCGAGCGCATCAAGGCCTCGGCGGTGGGCGCGGGCGTGGTGTCAAAAGCGGTGATGAAACGCCCGCAACACAGGGGATAGCCCAGCACGCGTTGCTTGGCGTCGCGCTGGCCACACGGGCAGGCTGCGCCGGTGGGCAAAGCGTGTGTCCGCATCACGCGAGTGCGCGTTGGATGATGATTTTTTGCACGTCGCTGGTGCCTTCGTAGATTTGGCACACGCGCACGTCGCGGTAAATGCGCTCGACGGGGAAGTCGCCCACCACGCCATAGCCACCCAAGGTTTGAATGGCGGCACTGCACACGCGTTCGGCGGTTTCGCTGGCAAACAACTTGGCCATGGCGGCCTCTTTCAAACACGGCAAGCCCGCGTCGCGCAAACTGGCCGCGTGGTACATGAGTTGACGCGCCGCTTCGAGTTGCGTGGCGCAATCGGCCAAGCGAAAGCCCACCGCCTGGTGGTTGAAGATGGCGGTGCCAAAACTCTCGCGGTCTTTGCTGTACTGCAAGGCCACCTCGAAGGCGCTGCGCGCCATGCCAATGCTTTGCGCCGCAATGCCAATGCGTCCGCCTTCCAGGGCCGAGAGGGCAATCTTGTAGCCCTCGCCTTCGGCACCAATCAAGTTCTCGGCCGGAATGCGGCAGTTGTCAAAGTTGATTTGCGCGGTGTCGCTGCTGTGCTGGCCCAGTTTGTCTTCCAAGCGCGCCACGTGGTAGCCCGACGTGTGGGTGGGCACGATGAACGCGCTCATGCCTTTTTTGCCCGCCCCCTTGTCGGTGACGGCAATGACGATGGCCACATGGCCGTTCTTGCCACTGGTGATGAACTGCTTGACGCCGTTGATCACATAGGCGTCCCCCTCTTTGGTGGCGGTGGTTCTGAGCGCCGAGGCATCCGAGCCCACATGCGGCTCGGTCAAACAAAACGCACCCAGCATTTGGCCTTGCGCCAGCGGCGTCAGCCATTGTTTCTTTTGCACAGCGTTGCCATAGCGCATGAGGATGGCATTGACCGGGCAGTTGGTGACGCTGATGGCGGTGCTGGTGCCGCCGTCGCCTGCCGCAATTTCTTCCAGCACCACGGCCAGACTCAGGTAGTCCAGTCCCGCACCACCCAAGTCTTCGGGCACGCAAATGCCATAGGCGCCAAGCGCCGCCAAGCCCTGGTGCACACCCACGGGAAAGTGGTGCTCTTTGTCCCAGCGCGCAGCGTTGGGACACAGCTCTTGTTGGGCAAAGTCACGCACGGCGTCACGGATCATGAGTTGATCGGAGTTGAGGATCATGATGGATACAAAAATAAAAATGAAACCATTAAAGGCGGAACTCAAGCCTCGTATCTGTTTGCGTGAAATGGGCCAAGAGAGGAGAGGTTTTATGCACCGCCAACATATTCATGCCCAAATTAAAGGTTTGGTACCCCAAGTCGCTTAGCAAAGCCAGCAATGCAACTTGGTCGCACTTAATTTGCTCGATGTGCAAGATTGGGAGGCATCGTTCAATTGTTTGACGAGCCCCCTCCAGAGCCTCAATCTCCATGCCTTCAATGTCAAGCTTGAAAAAATCCAGGCGAGTCAGTGAGAGCGCATCCACCGTGGTCATAGGCACTTCAACCATATCTTCTTTTTTGTAAGAGATAGCCTGCCCAACATATTCATTGCTTGACGCTTGTCGCAACTCTAAACTGCCAAAGCTTGCCGGCTGGTGATAATCTGGCTGGGGTATTTCTAGTGTCCCAACTTGACGGCCCAAGGCAGCCAAATGAACTCGCGCATTCATACAGTTATTCAATGCAATATTGCCCGCCAAAGCGTAATAAACACGCTCTTGGGCTTCATAGGCCCTCACACAACCCCAACCTTGCATGTGGCGCGCCCAAGCCAAGGTATGCGCGCCGATGTTAGCGCCGCCATCTAGAACAACAACACCATCGCCGCCGTAACGTCGACACAGGGTCAATAGATTCGATGAAAAAGCAATTTCTTGTGAATCGAACTGGGATGTGTTGAGCAATTGATGCCCAACGCCATAAGCTTGGTTTTCATCGACTATTCGATAGTCATGTCGATTCACAATCATGCTTCCATAGTGGGTGGCCGCCAATACAAACGCGATCGGTTTAGGGGTGAACATATAGCAATTACTTATGAAAATTTATCTGTTACGGCGAATGATGCTAAACATAAATATTATAATATTTAATTAAAAATTAAATTAATTGTCCAACCTTCGCACTCACCAGGGAAGCAGGTGACCGTCGTAAGACAAAAATTGCCCGCGTTGTGCGGGGCTGAGGTGCGCCAGGGTGTGGCGCAGGTGGCGTGCGCTGTCGCTCGCGCTCAGAGGGGCTTGGCTGCCGCCCATTTCGGTTTGCACCCAACCCGGATGCAGCGCCACCATGTGGGCGCGCGGGTACTCGGGCTGGGCGGTGCGCATGACCATGTTGAGCGCCGCCTTGCTGATGCGGTAGAGCGCCGCATCCCCCGATTGGGTGTTTTGCAAGCTGCCCATTTGGCTGCTGATGAAAGCCAGCACGCCTCCCGCGGCTTCTACCGCAGGGGCGACTTGCGGCACGCTCATCATGGCGCCCATGACGTTGGCGTGCATCACGCGGTCAAACGCGTCTTGGGTGGGCGGGGTGCTGGCACGGGTGCGGTCCATCACGCCGGCCACATAGAGGGCCACATCGATGGACTCGCCATCGAGCTGCCAAGCCAAGGACGACACACTGGCCGGGTTGGCCACGTCGACGCGCCAGCAGGTGGCCCCGGCAGCCAACAGGCGGTCGCGCCCCGCGTCGTCACGCGCGGTGCCAATGACACGCCAGCCGTCAGCCACATACTGCTGGGCCAACGTGAGGCCAATGCCGCGTGACGCGCCAAGAATCAAAGCTGTTTTTTGCATAGGTGGCAGCGCTTACAGCACTTCCAGCGCCACGGCGGTGGCTTCGCCACCCCCGATGCACAAGGTGGCCAAGCCTTTGCGCAAGCCACGCGCTTTGAGCGCGTGAATCAGCGTGACCATGATGCGCGCGCCCGACGCGCCAATGGGGTGCCCCAAGGCACAGGCGCCGCCGTTGACGTTGACCTTGTCGTGCGGCACGTGCAGATCCGCCATCAAGGCCATGGGCACCACGGCAAAGGCCTCGTTGACTTCCCACAGGTCCACATCGCCCACCGACCAACCGGCTTTGGCCAAGGCCTTTTGGGTGGCGCCCACGGGTGCTGTGGCAAACCACTCGGGCTCTTGCGCGTGGGTGGCATGGCTGACAATGCGTGCCAATGGCGTGCAGCGCAATTTCTTCGCGGTGCTCTCGCGCATCATCACCAGCGCAGCCGCGCCGTCGTTGATGGATGAGCTCGAAGCGGCCGTGATGGTGCCGTCTTTTTTGAAAGCGGGTTTGAGGCTGGCAATTTTGTCGAGCTTGACTTTGCCGGGGCCTTCGTCGATTGAGATGACGGTTTCGCCCGTGCGGCCCTTGACGGTGACGGGTGCAATTTCGGCAGCAAACGCGCCCGAGGCGGTGGCGGCTTTGGCACGCTCCACGCTGGCGGTGGCAAAGGCGTCTTGCTGGGCGCGGGTGAAGCTGTATTTGGCGGCGCAGTCTTCGCCAAAGGTGCCCATGCTGCGGCCAGGCTCATACGCGTCTTCCAAGCCGTCGAGCATCATGTGGTCAAAGATACGGTCGTGGCCAATGCGATAACCACCGCGCGCCTTGGGTAGCAGGTAAGGCGCATTGGTCATGCTCTCCATGCCCCCGGCCACCAGCACGTCGTGCGAACCTGCCACCAGCATGTCGTGCGCAAACATGGCCGCGCGCATGCCAGAGCCGCACATCTTGGACAGCGTGACCGCACCTGCACTTTTGGGCAAGCCACCTTTGAATGCCGCTTGACGTGCCGGGGCCTGGCCTTGACCGGCCATCAAGCAGTTGCCAAACAACACCTCGGTCACCAACTCGGGAGAGATGCCTGCACGGGCGACGGCAGCGGCAATGGCGACACCGCCCAAGTCGTGTGCGGCCAGCGACGCGAAGTCGCTTTGAAAACTGCCCATGGGGGTGCGCGCTGCACCGACGATGACGATGGGGTCTGACATACAAAAATCTCCTAGAAGTTCAAAGTTCAAAGTTCAAAAAAGTTGGATGCCAACGCCTGGGTCAGCCCACCACACCGCCCCGTGGGTAGCGTTTGAAGGCGTTGCGAAACACGTTCACCACTTCGTGCGCGCCGGTCATGCTGACTCCCAGGTCTTTGACCAAGCCGTTGTCCAAACCGTAAATCCAGCCGTGCACGGTGATGTGTTGGCCACGGCTCCAGGCGTCTTGCATGACGTTGGAGAGCGCCACATTGCCCACTTGTTCGATCACATTCATCTCGCACATGACGCGCTCTAGCTCGTCTTGCGGCAAGTGGTTGAGGCGCTGGCGATGGCGCAAGCGCACGTCTTGCACATGGCGCAACCAGTTGTCGGCCAAGCCCACACGGGTGCCTCGGGTTGCAGCCAACACGCCGCCGCAGCCGTAGTGGCCCACCACCATGATGTGCTCGACCTTGAGCGCGTCCACCGCGTACTGAATCACCGACAAGGCATTCAAGTCGGAGTGCACCACCACATTGGCCACGTTGCGGTGGACAAACACCTCACCAGGATCTAAGCCCGTGATCTGGTTGGCGGGCACACGGCTGTCGGAGCAGCCAATCCACAGGTACTTGGGGTTTTGCTGGTTGGCCAGGCGACTGAAATACGCCGGGTCCTGCTGGACCATGCTGTGCGCCCAGGCGCGGTTGTTGTCAAAAAGGTGTTGGAGTGAAGATGTCATCTTGGAGAGTTGGTCTATTTAAAAGCGACTCAATGCGCCTTGTTGGCGGTCAAGCCCATGGTCTGCGCCACATGGTGCAAACGCTTGTCTCGCGTCCAAAGCCGTGCATGCGGCGTCAAGCGGGTGGAGGCCAGCAAGGCCACATCGACATAACCCAAGCCTTTGGCAAACAATTTTTCAGCCTCTACCAAGGTCATCACCTCATGCGGCGACGCCACCACAGCCTGCGGCAAACCTTGCAAGGCCTGCAAAACTTGCGCTCTATTCTTCAAACTGCCCAAAGCAATTTCGCCAACGACCCAAGGGTGGGCCAACACTTGGGTGGCCTGCAAAGCTTGTCGCAGCAAAGCGTCGTCATCGCGCAAATGATCGATCCAGACCGAGGTGTCCACCAACCACATCATGCGGTCTTTTCTCTGCGCCTGGGTGCCGCATCCAGATTCGGCTCGCTGCCGCCCAGCAGCGCCAAGCGCTTGGCACTTTCACGCGCGACCAGGGCGCGCAAGGCCTCTTTCAACAAGGCGGTTCTGTCGAGTTCAGACAGATAGCTTTGCGCTTGTTGTAGCAGCTCATCGTCCAAGGCAAGGGTTGTGCGCATCTGCGTCCTTTCTGTCTTCAAGCATTCAAACTCAAGGCATTCATATTAGCATCACTTGATGATCATAAAAATGCCTAACTTGTCTTGTTTTGCCCCCCGAAAGCAGGCTCAGCAGGTCTCGGCAAACAATTCACGCCCAATCAGCATGCGGCGAATTTCGCTGGTGCCTGCGCCAATTTCGTACAGCTTGGCATCGCGCCACAAGCGACCCAAAGGGTAGTCGTTGATGTAGCCGTTGCCGCCAAAAATCTGCACGCCCTCACCGGCCATCCAGGTGGCTTTTTCGGCGCACCACAAAATGACCGAGGCGCAGTCTTTGCGCACTTGGCGCACGTGGTCCGTGCCCAGCAGGTCGAGGTTTTTGGCGACCGTGTAGGCAAACGAGCGCCCCGCTTGCAGCACGGTGTACATGTCGGCCACTTTGCCTTGGATGAGCTGGAACTCGCCGATGCTTTGGCCAAACTGCTTGCGGTCGTGGATGTAGGGAATCACGTTGTCCATCACCGATTGCATGATGCCCAAGGGTCCGCCGGTGAGCACGGCGCGCTCGTAGTCGAGCCCACTCATGAGTACTTTGGCGCCATTGTTCAAGCCCCCCAAGATGTTCTCGGCGGGCACTTCAACGTTGTGAAACACCAGCTCGCCGGTGTGGCTGCCACGCATGCCCAGCTTGTCGAGTTTTTGCGCGATGGAAAAACCCGTCATACCTTTCTCAATCAAGAAGGCAGTGACGCCACGCGCGCCCAACTCGGGTTCACTCTTGGCGTAGACCACCAGGGTGTCGGCGTCGGGGCCGTTGGTGATCCACATCTTGCTGCCATTCAACAGGTAGTAGCCGCCTTTGTCCTCGGCTTTGAGCTTCATGCTGATCACATCACTGCCCGCGCCCGGCTCGGACATGGCCAGCGCGCCCACATGCTCGCCGCTGATGAGTTGGGGCAAGTACTTTTGGCGCTGCGCTTCGGTGCCGTTGCGCTTGATCTGGTTGACACACAAGTTGCTGTGCGCGCCATAGCTCAGGCCCACGCTGGCGGAAGCACGCGAGATTTCTTCCATGGCAATCATGTGCGCCAGATAGCCCATGTTGGCACCGCCATATTCTTCGCCCACGGTGATGCCCAGCACGCCCAAATCGCCCATCTTGCGCCACAGGTCCATGGGGAATTGGTCGTTGCGGTCAATCTCGGCCGCGCGTGGGGCGATCTCTGCTTGGGCAAAGTCGCGCACCGCGTCGCGCAGGGCGTCGATGTCGTCGCCAAGTTGAAAGTTCAGGCCGGGTAAGTTGTGCATGGGGTGTCTCCTGCAATGAAATCAATAGGTTTGTTTAACCACCGCGAGGGTTTGCTGCATCAAGGCGCAGGGCGACTCGGAGCCATCGGCATCGAGGTGCACCACTTCGGCGGTGGTGATGATGAGCCGCTTGCCCGCCCGCACCACATGGCCACGGGCGCGCAGTTCACCGTCTTTGAAGGCGGCCAAGAAGTTGATTTTGTATTCCACCGTGGCGACTTCCATGCCCTCGGACGCGCAGGTGAGCCCCGCATAGCCCGCCGCGATGTCGGCCAAAGCGCCCATGGCGCCCCCGTGGTAGCCGCCTTGTTGCTGGGTCACGCGCTCGGAGTAAGGCAAGGCGACTTCCACTTCGCCGGGAGCCACCGACACAATGCGTGCGCCCAAGTGCTGCATCAGGCCCTGGCGCACAAAGCTAGATTCAATGCGGTGGTGCAACGCGGCCTGGGTGCTGGGGTGAGGTTGCGTCATGGTCGTGCCTTGCTCACTTTGGGCGTCTTGATGGCTTTGACTGGCTTGGCGACATGGGCCACGGCCTGCTTGGCCAACAGGTTACGAGCTTCTTTTTCATGCACCTTGACTTCGTCAAGATTGGCCTCCAGCTCAGCCATCTGCGCTTCGAGTTGTTGCCGATGCTCTGCGAGCACGACCAAAAACTTTTGCAACTGGGGCCCGGTGTCGCGCGGGCTGTCGTACATGTCGATCAGGTCTTTGGCTTCCGTCAACGACAGGCCCAAACGCTTGGCACGCAAGGTGAGCTTCAAGCGCGTGCGGTCACGGTGGCTGTACACGCGGTTGCGCCCGCCGGGGCCCGAGCGTTCGGGCTGGAGCAGGCCCATGTCTTCGTAAAAGCGGATGGCGCGCGTGGTGAGGTCGAACTCACGCGCCAGGTCGCTGATGGAATAGGTGGTGGCCATGGCTGGACTGCTCCGTTGACGTTTACGTAAACGTCAATTATGACGGGAAATTCAGTGGCCTAAAAATTCATTGCCAGGGGGGCAGCAATTCGTCCTTGAGCACACGCCGACGTTGCGCGTAGTCGGGCATGACGCTGTGCACGGTGTCCCAAAAGCGCGGGCTGTGGTCCATCACGCGCAGGTGGCTGAGCTCGTGGGCCACCACGTAATCGATCACGGCCAGCTTGTGGTGCAACAAGCGCCAGTTGAGTCGTATGGCGCCATTGGCACTGGCACTGCCCCAGCGGGTGGCCGCACTGCTGAGCGACAAGCGCTGCCACTGCACCCCCAGCTGCGGCGCAAAGTGGTTGAGCCGTTCGGTGAACAAGGCTTTGGCCTGACGCATGAGCCAGGCCTGCACCGCGTCGCGAATTTGTTCTGGCGTGGCATGGTGTGGCAATCCCAGACGCAGGGTGTGCAGAGGACGGCCCTCTTCAAACTGGGCACTGTTTTTTTTCAGGGTGGCGCTGGAGTCGAGCAACACCTGGAGTTGATCGCCCAGGTAAGGCAACACCACGCCGTCACGCCAGTCGATGCGTGCTGCACCGAGCTGTTGTTGACGTTCGCCCATCTCGACCAGCTTGCGACCAATCCAGTCGGCTTTTTCACGTAACGCCGATTCGACCTCGCCCAAGGTGACCCAGCGTGGCGCACTGACTTCGAGGCCATCGGGCCCCACCGCCATGCCAATGGTGCGGCGCTTGCTGCGGCGAAACGCATAAGCCACGTCGGTATGCCCCAGTTGGATGCGCCGTGTGGCACGCGGATGGGTGAATTGCGCATGCGGCAGAACTTGCGCCAAAGGTTCGCCCAGGACAGTGATCTGTTGGACCGTGGTGTCAGACGGCGCGCCTTTGCCTTGGGCGGGACCGTGCGGCGGGTTCGTTGGTAACTTGGGGGCAGGTGGCGCGCTGTCAAACAAGTCGAGCACGAGTTGCAAGAAGCGGCTCATGCGTGGGCGCTCAAGATTTGGCGGCGTAGGCCTCGGGGTCGAGGCGGTGCATTTCGGACTCGATCCACTGCTCGACTTCACGCATCAACTCATCGGCTTCGCGGCCCACACTCGGGATGGGCTTGCCAATCGAGACATCGACCACCCCTGGGTGCTTGATGAAGGCGCGACGCGGCCAGCATTTGGCCGAGGTGATGGCAATGGGAATGACGGGCGCTCCGGTGGCCACGGCCAAGCGTGTGCCACCGCTTTTGTATTGGCCGCGTTGGCCACGCGGGATGCGCGTGCCCTCGGGAAACATGATGACCCACACGCCTTTGGCCAGCAAGGCTTGGCCCTGCTCCACCACTTTGGCGAAGGCTTTGGCGCGCTGGCTGCGGTCGATGTGAATCATGTCGAGCTTGCCAATGGCCCAGCCAAAGAACGGCACGTAGAGCAGCTCTTTTTTGAACACATAGGCCAAGGGATGCGGCATGATGGCCGGCATCAAAAAGGTCTCGTAGGTGGACTGGTGTTTGACCAGCAAGATGGCCGGGCTGGTCTCGCCATCAGGCAAATTTTCTTGACCTTGAATTTGGTAGCGAATGCCCATGATGACGCGGGCGGCCTCAATGCTCAGGCGCAACCAACGCGCGGCCCAAACATACAAGGTGTCGCCGCGTGCGCCACACACCGACGCGACCACGATGAGCAAGGCGTAAGGGATGACCGTGCAAAACATGAAGGCCATGTGCAAGACCGAGCGCAGGAAGGCCATCATGCGCGGCTCCCCGACTTTGACGCGGCTTTGCCCACGGTTTTGCTGGCGGGCTCGGGTTGCTGCAACAACCAGTCGGCAAAAGCGGACACATCGTTGTGTACCAACGTGCCTGCGGGGTAGTCCTGGGGCAGTGGTTTGCCGCGGAGCTTTTCGCCTTTGCCCGTGAGCACCAGATGCGGCGTGCAGCCCACCGCAGCACCGGCTTGCAAGTCACGCAAGGTGTCGCCCACGCAGGGCACGCGGGTGAGTTCCATGCCATAGCGTTCGGCAATTTGTTCGAACAAACCGGGCGCAGGCTTGCGGCAGTTGCAATGGTCGTCAGGGCTGTGCGGGCAGTAAAACACCGCGTCGATGCGGCCACCGGCAGCCGCCAGCAACTTGTGCATCTTGGCGTGCATGGCATTGAGGGCAGCCATGTCGTACAGACCACGCCCCAACCCTGATTGGTTGGTGGCCACCACCACATGCCAGCCGGCGTGGTTGAGGCGGGCAATGGCGTCGAGCACGCCGGGCATGGGGATCCACTCGTCGGCCGATTTGACGTAGTCGTCACGGTCTTGGTTGATGGTGCCGTCGCGGTCGAAGATGACGAGTTTGGTCTGCATGGTGGCTCGATGGTTGCGGGAACGTTGCGTGCGTTAGCTGGCCAAGCACGACAAATCGGCCACGCGGTTCATGGCCAGGTGCAAGCTCTTGAGCAAGCCTTGGCGGTTGAGGCGCAAGTCCATTTGCTCGGCGTTGACCATGACGCCATCGAAGAAGGCGTCTACGGGCTCGCGCAAGGCGGCCAGAGTTTTGAGCGAGGCGGTGTAGTCCCCGGCTTCGAACTGGGTCTGCGCCAGCGGCGCGATGCGTTGCATCACTGCGTAGAGGGCTTTCTCGGCGGGCTCTTGCAACAAAATTTCGCTGACATGACCGTCGACTTCTTGCGCTTTTTTCAAGATGTTGCCAATGCGTTTGTTGGCGGCCGCCAGGGCCTGGCTCTCGGGCAAGGCGGCAAAGGCGCGCACGGCGGTGAGGCGGTGGCTGACGTCACTCAAGCGCTGTGGGTGCAGGGCCAACACGGCTTCCACTTCTTGCGCGCTGTAGCCTTGCTCGCGCAGGCTGCCAGAGAGGCGGTCGTAAATGAAGGCGGTCAAGGCCACGGTGGGATCGGTGATGTGCGCGCCAAAGGCCGGTACAGCCTGAGCGATGACATCGTGCAGACCCAACGACACATTGGCGTCACTGAGCATGCGCACGATGCCCAAAGCATGGCGGCGCAGCGCGAACGGGTCTTTGTCACCCGTGGGCAGGTTGCCAATGCCAAACATGCCCAGCAGGGTTTCGAGTTTGTCGGCCAAGGCCACCACCAGACCGACGCGGTTGCGTGGCAACTCGTCACCCGCAAAGCGGGGTTTGTAGTGGTCTTCAATGGCTTGGGCCACATCGTCGCCCAAGCCATCGTGACGGGCGTAGTAGCCACCCATGATGCCTTGCAACTCGGGGAACTCGCCGACCATGTCGGTCAGTAAGTCGGTCTTGGCCAACAGGGCTGCGGTATCGACGGCCTGGATGAAGGCCTCGCCGCCCAAGGCCACGTTGGTTTGAGTCAGCCATTGCGCAATGCCGCCTGCGATGGCGCGCACGCGCTCGGTGCGCTCGCCTTGGGTGCCAAGTTTGTTGTGATAGACCACTTTGCCCAAACCTTCGACGCGGGAGGCCAGTGTTTTTTTGCGGTCTTGGTCAAAGAAGAATTTGGCATCGGCCAAGCGGGGACGCACCACGCGTTCGTTGCCACCGATCACCGCGCTGGCGTCATCTGGACTGATGTTGCTGACCACCAAAAACTGGTGGGTCAACTTGCCCGAAGCGTCGAGCAGCGGAAAGTATTTTTGGTTGGCCTTCATGGTCAAGATGAGGCACTCTTGCGGCACGTCGAGGAACTGCTTCTCGAATTCGCAGATGAGCACGTTGGGGCGCTCGACCAAGGCCGTGACTTCGTCCAGCAAGGCTGCGTCTTCAATGGCGTGCACGCCACCGCCCACTTGGGCCGCTGCGGCTTGGAGTTGGCGTGCAATGTCGGCACGACGCTCGACAAAGCTGGCGATGACGGCCCCATCTTGCGCCAAGGTGGCTGCGTAATGGTCGGCATCTTGGAACACCACGGGAGACACCCGGGCTTCAAAGCGGTGACCCTGGGTGGTGTTGCCAGCCGTCAAGCCCAAGGCTTTGACAGGAACCACGGTGCTGCCATGCAAGGCCACCAGGCTGTGGGCAGGGCGCACAAATTTGACGCTGCTCCAGCCCGGCAGTTCACAGTCAGACTCCAGTTGGTAGCTCATGACTTTGGGGATGGGCAGTTTGGCGATGGCTTCGTCCAGGGCTTTCTGCAAGCCTTGGGCCAGGCTGGCACCGTGGGCCACGCTGTCGTAGAACAGGGCCTCGGCTTTGCCGTCAGGCGCACGCTTGAGTTGCGCCACAGCTTCGGGGCCTGCACCGATGGCCTGCAATTTTTTAAGCAAAGCGGGGGTGGGGTTGCCATTCGCGTCCAAGCCCACACTGACGGGCATGAGCTTTTGTTGCACGGCACGGTCTGCGGCTTGCGCCACCACGTGGGTGATGTGCGCGGCCAAGCGACGCGGCGAGGCAAAGGGGGTAACGATGGACTCGGCCGAGGCTAGGCCTTGTGCTTTGAGCTGCTCCAGCAAGACGGTTGAAAACGCATCGCCAAGTTTTTGCAAGGCTTTGGGCGGCAGCTCTTCGACGAAGAGTTCGATCAGGAGGTTGTGGGTGCTCATGGTCAGGCGGCTTTCTTAGGCATGTGGGCCACCCATTCGCGCGGGGCCATGGGAAAGCCCAGGCGCTCGCGGCTGTCGTAATAGCTTTGCGCCACGGCGCGGGCCAGGTTGCGGATGCGACCGATGTAGGCCGCACGCTCGGTGACGCTGATGGCGCCCCGGGCATCAAGCAGGTTGAAGGTGTGGGCGGCTTTGAGGACTTGCTCGTAAGCAGGCAAGGCGAGTTGTTCAGTCATCAGGTGTTGGGCTTGCTTTTCGTGGGCACCGAAGGCGGTGAACAAGAACTCGGCGTCGCTGTGTTCGAAGTTGTAGGTGGACTGCTCAACTTCGTTTTGTTTGTAAACGTCGCCATAGCTCAAGCCATCGGTCCAGGTGAGGTTATAGACGTTGTCTACGCCTTGCAGGTACATGGCCAGGCGTTCCAGGCCGTAGGTGATTTCGCCGGTGATGGGTTGGCAGTCAATGCCACCGACTTGCTGGAAGTAGGTGAACTGGGTGACTTCCATGCCATTGAGCCAGACCTCCCAGCCCAAGCCCCAAGCCCCAAGGGTTGGGTTTTCCCAATCGTCTTCAACGAAGCGGATGTCGTTTTTCTTCAAGTCAAAGCCGAGGGCTTCGAGTGACCCCAGGTACAGCTCCAAGATGTTGCTGGGCGCAGGCTTTAAGACCACTTGGTATTGGTAGTAGTGCTGCAAGCGGTTGGGGTTCTCACCATAGCGACCATCTTTGGGGCGGCGGCTGGGCTGCACATAGGCGGCTTTCCAAGGCTCGGGGCCGAGGGCACGCAAGAAGGTGGCGGTGTGCGAGGTGCCGGCACCGACTTCCATGTCGTAGGGTTGCAGCAAGGCGCAGCCTTGGTCGGCCCAGTAGGTCTGGAGCTTGAGGATGATCTGTTGAAAAGTCAGCATGCAACAAAAGCCGACCGTGGGTCGGCAAGTTAGGGGTGCAGGTCAAAACGCCTGCCAACCCTTGATTTTACGGGGCGAAGCGGCGCTTTTTGCGGCTGTGTCAGTGGCTATTGCTTGCTACTTACGTGGCGACTTGCGGAGCGCTCGCCAAGCCACGGCAGACAAGACCAACCCGGCCCACACAACCAAGGGCCACAGACCCCAGGCAGACACCCAGCGGGCATAGGGGGTGGCGGGACCATCGACCCCGAGCACCTGTGCCGTGAGCGCGCCTTTGACGCCGCTGGGCAGTCGGTGTGTGACCACGCCTTGGGCGTTGATGATGGCGGTGGCGCCGGTGTTGGTGGCGCGCAGCATGGGGCGGCCCAGTTCGAGGGTGCGCATGCGCGAGATGTGCAAGTGCTGGTCAATGGCCACGGTGTCGCCAAACCAGGCGATGTTGCTGAGGTTGAGCAGCAGGGTGGGGGATGTCTCCGGGTTGGCAAAGTTTTGCGCCAGCTCTTCGCCAAACAAGTCTTCAAAGCAAATGTTGGGTGCGATGCGCTCGCCATGCCACAGCAAAGGCAGTTGCACCACTTGGCCACGGGAGAAGTCGCCCAGCGGAATGTGCATGAGTTGGACGAACCAACGGAACATGGGAGGTACGAATTCACCAAAGGGGACGAGGTGGTGTTTGTCGTAGCGGTAGGCGTCTGCCGCGGCGCCGGGTAACAAGGCCAGCGCTGAGTTGGTGTAGCGGTGCACGCCTGTGTCGTCTGGCGCACTGAGCGGCAGGCCGATCAAGGCCGCTTGCTGGCCCTGGGCGTAGCGCTGTTGCAAGAGTGGCCAGTACCCATCGGGCAAGTAGTCGCGCAACAAGGGCACGGCTGTTTCGGGCGTGACGATGAGGTCTGACGTGTTGTGCAGCAAGGCTTCGCGGTAGTCGTGCAAGGCTAGCCCTACGCCTTCGCCAAACTTGAGGTCTTGCGGCACATTGCCCTGCAACAAGGTGATGGTGAGTGCCGGTTTGCGTTGGTTTGATTCAATGCCGGAATGTCGCAAGGGCGAGGCCACCCAGGTCCCCACCAACGCGCAACCTATCGTCAGCCACCAGGTGACGCTGCGCCATGTGGGACGGGCCCCACGGGGGCCATGCCATGAAGCGGCCAGCAGCATGGCCAACCAAGCGCTGATGGCACTCAAGCCATACACACCCACCCAGGGGGCCCATTCGCGCAAGACGCTGTCCACGTGGGCATAGCCCGCTGCAGCCCAGGGGAAACCAGTCCACAAGGTGCCGCGCGTGAGTTCGGCCAATAGCCATAAGGCAGAGAATGTCAACGCGCGCGACATAACGCCGGCCTCTGCGGCGCACAGGCGGTGGTATGCCCAACTGGCGGCGGCGTAAAAGAGCGCCAAGCCAGCCGCCAACAAGAAAACGGCCAGCGCCGCCAGGCCGCCAGGCATGCCGCCGTACACGTGCATGGAGATGTAAAGCCACCAAATGCTGCCACCCAGCCAAGCACAGGCAAACCACCAACCGCACCCAAACGCTTGCTTGGCGGTATCGCTACGTTGCAGCAGCATGGCAAAACCACTCAGGCTGAGCAGTTGCAACCAGCCTGAGGAGTGCCCTTGCCAAGCGCCGGGAAATGGCCATGCCATGGCGAAAGCTTGGGCAACACCCAAAACAAGCAAGAACACAACGCGACCAAGCCGCTGCGGGGTGTGGCGCGAGCTGGCGTGCATGCGGTTCAGGGCTTGGATTCTTTGAGAGCGACGGGGTAGACCTTGAACCACTTCACGGCGCCGGCTTTGGTGTGCAAGACCTCAAAGCGCAACTGCATCCAGTCAAAGTGCTCGCCACGGCGTGGCACATGGCCCATGGCATGGGCGATGAAGCCCCCGATGGTATCGAACTTGTTGTCCTCGGCAGCGTCTTCATCTTGACGCGTGGGCACTAGGTCAAAGGCTTCGGTGACACGTTCGATGGAGGTGTCACCGCTGACGCGGTAGGTGCGGTCTGCCAAGGCAAAGATGTCGCCAGCATCTTCGGCCTGGTCGAACTCGTCTTCGATGTCACCCACGATTTGCTCCAACACGTCTTCGATGGTGATGAGGCCTGCGATACGTCCAAATTCATCGACCACCAAGGCCATGTGGTTACGGGTGTTGCGGAATTCGCGCAACAGGTCGTTGAGGCCTTTGCTCTCTGGCACAAAGACGGGGGGGCGCAACAGGGTGCGCAGATTCAAGGTCGGGGAGCGCTGGAGTTTGAGCAGGTCCTTGGCCAGCAAGATGCCCACCATGTTGTCGCGTTCGTTTTCGAACACGGGAAAGCGTGAGTGGCCGGTGTCGATGACTTGGTGCAAGGTGTCATCTAGCGAGGCCTCGATGTCGATCAGGTCCATGCGCGGGGCAGCGACCATGACGTCACCAGCGGTCAGGTCGGCCATGCGCAGCACGCCTTCGAGCATGGCGCGGCTTTCAGCGCCAATCACGCGGTTGTCTTCGGCATCGGACAGGGCGTCGAGCAGCTCTTCGCGCGAATCGGGACCTGGATGGATGAATTCAATCAGTCGCTGCCAGTAACTGCGTTTGTCGGCTGGCTCACTGTCTCGGTAATGCGGATCGGTCACTGTGGTGCGGCTGACAGCCGCGAGAGTCGGTAGGGCTCAAGCATAGCCCAAGGAGGGGTGGCGTTATTCCGCCGACTGGTGACGGCCGGCGCGCACGCCTTGGCGAATTTCTTGCACTTTGGACAAGAAGTCCCAAAACCTTTTGGCATCTTCTTTGATGCTGTAGTTGGCTTTGGCGTATTGGTCGACCACGAGTTCGGTGACACGGCTGTCCAGATCGCGTTTGGGCAAGCGCAGGTAGGCTTCGGTCTCAGACCCGTCTCGCTCAAGGGTAGCCCCGCTTTTGCGCGTGATCCGAATCATGGGCGCGTTTTCGCTCAAGGCATGGATGTAGATTTGCGACACTTTCTCGTTGCGTGCGTGCATGACGGCACGCTCAAAGAGACGCGCACCATAACCTCTGCCACGCGCATAGGCCAGAACGGAAACACCAAATTCGGCACTGGAGGGACGACCAGGCGTTTGCATCAGGGCCAAGTGAGCCATCGCCACAATGTCGAGGTTGCGGTTGAAGATGCCGTAGATTTCGTCTCGGTCAAAGTTCAGCCCCTCGATGTAACGCGTGATGTGTTCGTCGTTGGCCGCATAGCCAAAACGCAAATAACGATCATGCGCGGACAAGGCCAATAAATGGGCCTTGATTTTGGGCAAGTGCTCTGGGTTCAAAGGACAAATTGGTATCAACACACCCTCCGTATCCGACTTGAGTCCTTGTGGGACACCCGTTATGCGCATCAGTTGGCGACCCGCTTCTACGGTCGTGCGGGCCAATGTGTGTACAAGAGTCATCCCTGAATTGTACGGGTTTTCCCTAATCTTTGCATGAATCTGACACGGTAATCGCTGTGGGGTCACTCCCGATAAGGTGTGTCCGTTTCGACATCCACAATACGCCATCAAGGAGAGCGCAATGGATAAACCGTGGTTCAAGGCCTACCCACAAGGGGTTCCCCATACGGTGCGACCAGAGGAGTATCACTCGGTGGCGCATTTGTTGGAAGAGTCTTTCAAGAAAAATGCCTCGTCACGTTTTTCTGTCTGCATGGACCAATGGATGACGTACGCAGAGCTCGACCATGCGTCAGCAGCTTTTGGCGCGTGGCTTCAAGGGCTTGCGCTCGATCCCGGCTCACGGGTGGCCATCATGTTGCCCAATATTCCCCAATTCGCGGTGGTAATGGCGGCTGTGCTGCGCGCGGGGTATACGTGTGTAAATGTGAACCCGCTGTATACAGCGCGTGAACTCGCCCACCAGCTGAACGATTCTGGCGCAACCACGATTGTGATTTTGGAGAATTTTGCTCGAACGCTGGAAGAGGTGATTGACGCCACACCCATTCAAAACGTGGTGATTGCGTCGATGGGTGACATGCTGGGTTTCTGGTTCGGTCGCTGGATCACGTTTGCGGTGCGTCACTTAGCGCGCATGGTGCCCGCCTTCAAATTGCCGCGTCAAGACAAGCAAGGACATGCACGGCATATCGTGTCGTTCAAGCAAGCTCTGAGTGAAGGAATGCAACGCACGCTGAAAGCGAGTGGACGCGATTTGGATTCAACGGCATTCCTTCAATACACAGGCGGGACTACGGGCTTGTCCAAAGGTGCGGTGCTGACTGATCGCAACATCGTGGCAGCTATTTTGCAAGCGGACGCTTGGTTCTCACCTGCCACGGCACGCGTAGGCGATGTGCGAAATATCAACTGCATTGCGGCCTTGCCCCTGTATCACATCTTCGCGCTCACACTGTGTTTGCTATCGATTCGTTGGGGCGCACAGATCACGTTGATTCCGAATCCGCGCGACATCGACAAGTTTGTGGACGTGCTTAAAAAACGCCCATTTCACTTGCTGCCTGCCGTGAACACCTTGTTCAACGCGTTGCTGTTGCATCCGCATTTTCAGTCACTTGATTTTTCAAGTTTGTGCGTGTCTCAAGCAGGAGGGATGGCGGCATCAGAGGGTACGGCAAAACGTTGGCAAGAGGTGACGGGCTGCGCGATGGTGGAAGGCTGGGGGATGAGCGAGACCTGTGCCATTGGCACCAACAACCCGGTCACAGCAACGCATTTCAGTGGCTCAATCGGACTGCCTTTGCCGGGCATTGAGATTGCCATCAAAGGTGATGACGGCGCCAGTTTGGCCATCGGGTCAACCGGAGAGATTTGCATCAAAGGTCCCAATGTGATGACCGGCTACTACCAGCAAGAGGAAGAAACTGCGAGAGCGTTTACCTCGGATGGTTTCATGCGAACGGGTGATATCGGCGTGATGGATGAGAAAGGCTTCACACGCATTGTTGATCGCAAAAAGGACATGATTTTGGTCAGCGGTTTCAATGTGTTTCCCAATGAATTAGAGAACGTGATTTCTCTGTGTCCAGGCGTGGTGGAGTGTGCGGCAATTGGCGTTCCGGATGAGAAACAAGGTGAAGCCATCAAGGTGTTCGTTGTCCGCAGCGATGTCACGTTGACTGAAGAGGATGTGGCCGATTTTTGTCGTCAAAATTTCACCGGATACAAAATTCCAAAACACATCGAATTTCGCGATGAGTTGCCCAAATCAAATGTCGGAAAAGTACTGCGTCGTGAACTCAGAACAAATAAATAAATCAAATCTCACCTTACCGCCAGGACTGAATTTTTTTCAACGAGGCTGGCTGTCATCCAACAATGTGCTGCTTAGGGACAGCGAACAAGCTGTCTTAGTCGACACAGGCTATTGGACACACAGCGCACAGACGCTGGACTTGGTTCAGCGTTGTCTGGCAACACAACCTCTGACTCGCATCATCAACACACATTTACACAGTGACCACTGCGGCGGGAACGCAGCGCTGCAAGAGGCCTATCCTGCGGCAGAAACATTCGTGCCTCCAGGTCACGCCAATTTTGTATTTGATTGGGATCCCGCGGCGCTGACCTATACGCCCACTGGTCAGCATTGCCCAAAATTTTTAGCCCGAGACGTGATTCGCCCTGGTGAGCGTTTCAGCGTATCGGATCAAGAGTGGTTGGCATTGGCTGCGCCAGGCCATGATCCGCATTCCATTGTTCTTTTTTGCGAAGAAACTGGTGTTTTGATCTCGGCTGACGCGCTCTGGGAAAATGGTTTTGGAGTGGTATTTCCAGAAATAGAAGGCATCGAAGCTTTTGAAGATGTCGCGAAGACTTTGGATTTGATTGCGTCACTTCAAGTGACGGTTGTGCTGCCCGGTCACGGTGAGCCATTTACAAACGTGCAATTGGCATTGGTCAATGCAAGAAAACGATTGGCCAGCTTTCGCGATGACCCAGAAAAACATGCCAACTACGCAGCCAAGGTACTGCTTAAATTCAAACTACTTGAACTTCAGACCGTTGAGCAAGCGAATTTTGAGCAGTGGGCAATGGACTGCGATTATTTGAAGCTGTTACAGCAACGCTATGCAAATAATCTTTCGTTTGGTAACTGGTTTCGAGGCCTACTGCTGAGTCTCGAAAAAAACGGCGCTTTGATTTGCGCAAGCGGTAAGCTTATTAACCGCTAAAAAACAAAACCCCCCACTCACTGAGTGGGGGGTTCTGAGGGCTGTAATAGCCTGACGATGTCCTACTTTCACACGGGAACCCGCACTATCATCGGCGCTAAGTCGTTTCACTGTCCTGTTCGGGATGGGAAGGAGTGGTACCAACTTGCTATGGTCATCAGGCATAACTTGTTGTCACCTTGACTAGGTCAAGGCAACGAATTCATAGAGTTTGGAATTAGCTTGTGGTCTTTCGACCATTTTTGAATGCGTCACTTGGCATAACTTCCTTGATCATTTCTGAATCAAAGTTATAGGGTCAAGTCGCACGAGCAATTAGTATCAGTTAGCTTAACGCATTACTGCGCTTCCACACCTGACCTATCAACGTCCTGGTCTTGAACGACTCTTTAGGGGGCTCAAGGCCCCGGCAGATCTCATCTTGAAACGAGTTTCCCGCTTAGATGCTTTCAGCGGTTATCTCTTCCACACATAGCTACTCGGCAATGCCACTGGCGTGACAACCGATACACCAGAGGTGTGTCCACTCCGGTCCTCTCGTACTAGGAGCAGGCTTCCTCAAATCTGCAGCGCCCACGGAAGATAGGGACCAAACTGTCTCACGACGTTTTAAACCCAGCTCACGTACCTCTTTAAATGGCGAACAGCCATACCCTTGGGACCGGCTACAGCCCCAGGATGAGATGAGCCGACATCGAGGTGCCAAACACCGCCGTCGATATGAACTCTTGGGCGGTATCAGCCTGTTATCCCCAGAGTACCTTTTATCCGTTGAGCGATGGCCCTTCCATACAGAACCACCGGATCACTATGTCCTACTTTCGTATCTGCTCGACTTGTCAGTCTCGCAGTTAAGCACGCTTATGCCATTGCACTATTAGCACGATGTCCGACCGTACCTAGCGTACCTTCGAACTCCTCCGTTACGCTTTGGGAGGAGACCGCCCCAGTCAAACTGCCTACCATGCACTGTCCCCGATCCCGATAAGGGACCTAGGTTAGAACCTCAAACACACCAGGGTGGTATTTCAACGTTGGCTCCACGCAGTCTAGCGACCACGCTTCAAAGCCTCCCACCTATCCTACACAGATCTGTTCAAAGTCCAATACAAAGCTACAGTAAAGGTTCATGGGGTCTTTCCGTCTTTCCGCGGGGAGATTGCATCATCACAAACATTTCAACTTCGCTGAGTCTCAGGAGGAGACAGTGTGGCCATCGTTACGCCATTCGTGCAGGTCGGAACTTACCCGACAAGGAATTTCGCTACCTTAGGACCGTTATAGTTACGGCCGCCGTTTACTGGGACTTCAATCAAGAGCTTGCACCCCATCATTTAATCTTCCAGCACCGGGCAGGCGTCACACCCTATACGTCCACTTTCGTGTTTGCAGAGTGCTGTGTTTTTATTAAACAGTCGCAGCCACCGATTCTCTGAGGCCTCATTCTGCTCCCCTTGTACAGGTTCACATACTAAAGGCACACCTTCTTCCGAAGTTACGGTGTCAATTTGCCGAGTTCCTTCTCCTGAGTTCTCTCAAGCGCCTTAGAATACTCATCTCGCGCACCAGTGTCGGTTTGCGGTACGGTCGTGTGTAGCTGAAGCTTAGTGGCTTTTCCTGGAAGCAGGGTATCACTCACTTCGGAAGCAAGCTTCCTCGTTATCACCCCTCATCTAAGCCCGGCGGATTTACCTACCAGGCACGACTACAGGCTTGAACAGACATATCCAACAGTCTGCTGAGCTAACCTTCTCCGTCCCCACATCGCACTACACATCGGTACAGGAATATTGACCTGTTTCCCATCAACTACGCATCTCTGCCTCGCCTTAGGGGCCGACTCACTCTACGCCGATGAACGTTGCGTAGAAAACCTTGCGCTTACGGCGAGGGGGCTTTTCACCCCCTTTAACGCTACTCATGTCAGCATTCGCACTTCTGATACCTCCAGCACGCTTTACAACGCACCTTCACAGGCTTACAGAACGCTCTCCTACCACTTGCAATAAATTGCAAATCCGCAGCTTCGGTAACTGGCTTAGCCCCGTTACATCTTCCGCGCAGGACGACTCGATCAGTGAGCTATTACGCTTTCTTTAAATGATGGCTGCTTCTAAGCCAACATCCTGACTGTTTTAGCCTTCCCACTTCGTTTCCCACTTAGCCAATTTTAGGGACCTTAGCTGGCGGTCTGGGTTGTTTCCCTCTTGAGTCCGGACGTTAGCACCCGGTGCTCTGTCTCCCAAGCTGTACTCTGCGGTATTCGGAGTTTGCCTTGGTTTGGTAAGTCGCCATGACCCCCTAGCCAAAACAGTGCTCTACCCCCGCAGGTAATACTTGAGGCACTACCTAAATAGTTTTCGGAGAGAACCAGCTATTTCCAAGTTTGTTTAGCCTTTCACCCCTATCCACAGGTCATCCGCTAATTTTGCAACATTAGTCGGTTCGGACCTCCAGTACCTGTTACGGCACCTTCATCCTGCCCATGGATAGATCACTTGGTTTCGGGTCTACACCCAGCGACTAATTCGCCCTATTCGGACTCGATTTCTCTACGGCTTCCCTATTCGGTTAACCTTGCCACTGAATGTAAGTCGCTGACCCATTATACAAAAGGTACGCAGTCACCCTTGCGGGCTCCTACTTTTTGTAAGCATACGGTTTCAGGATCTATTTCACTCCCCTCCCGGGGTTCTTTTCGCCTTTCCCTCACGGTACTAGTTCACTATCGGTCGATGATGAGTATTTAGCCTTGGAGGATGGTCCCCCCATATTCAGACAGGATTACACGTGTCCCGCCCTACTTGTCGTTAGCTTAGTACCACACAGGTCTTTTCACGTACGGGGCTATCACCCTCTATAGCTGACCTTTCCAGGTCATTCCGTTAAGTCTTGTGCTATCACTAACAGGCTTCTCCGATTTCGCTCGCCACTACTTTCGGAATCTCGGTTGATGTCTTTTCCTCGAGCTACTGAGATGTTTCAGTTCACCCGGTTCGCCTCGCACAGCTATGTATTCACTATGCGATACCCTCTGCAGGGTAGGTTTCCCCATTCAGAAATCTCCGGATCAAAGCTAATTTGCCAGCTCCCCGAAGCTTATCGCAGGCTATCACGTCTTTCGTCGCCTATCATCGCCAAGGCATCCACCATATGCTCTTAGTCACTTGACCCTATAACTTTGACACCTCTTTCGAGATCAAAATTGTTTCAAGGACTGATTTGACAGGTCTCTCACCTGTCGCGTTATGCCGTAATGTGAATAATCCTTCGATATTTCTATCGAGAGAACAATTCGTCATTACTGAATTTCAAAATGTTTTTCAACACAATTGAATATTCGTTTTGACGCAATCAAAAAATGTCGCTGGCGGCACGGTCTGTACTAAACCTTTACGAATGTACAGTTTCCGCCAGCAACGCTAATTCGACTCTATGAATTTTTAAAGAACAGCCTAGTTAATCGATCAATACCGATCAACAACAAAATAGCCTCAACGAAGCCACTTTGTTGTTGAATTTAATGGTGGAGGATGACGGGATCGAACCGACGACCCCCTGCTTGCAAAGCAGGTGCTCTCCCAGCTGAGCTAATCCCCCATTGATTCACTAAGAAGTGATGGTGGGTCTGGTTGGAATCGAACCAACGACCCCCGCCTTATCAAGACGGTGCTCTAACCAACTGAGCTACAGACCCAAGCCGGTCGCGATTTACCCGGCAATTTCCGAGATCAATCGACGACAACCCTCTAACAACCGATAAGTGTGGACGTTCAATTTAGATTGCAGTTTCCAGAAAGGAGGTGATCCAGCCGCACCTTCCGATACGGCTACCTTGTTACGACTTCACCCCAGTCACGAACCCTGCCGTGGTAATCGCCCTCCTTACGGTTAGGCTAACTACTTCTGGCAGAACCCGCTCCCATGGTGTGACGGGCGGTGTGTACAAGACCCGGGAACGTATTCACCGTGACATTCTGATCCACGATTACTAGCGATTCCGACTTCACGCAGTCGAGTTGCAGACTGCGATCCGGACTACGACTGGTTTTACGGGATTAGCTCCCCCTCGCGGGTTGGCAACCCTTTGTACCAGCCATTGTATGACGTGTGTAGCCCCACCTATAAGGGCCATGAGGACTTGACGTCATCCCCACCTTCCTCCGGTTTGTCACCGGCAGTCTCATTAGAGTGCCCAACTAAATGTAGCAACTAATGACAAGGGTTGCGCTCGTTGCGGGACTTAACCCAACATCTCACGACACGAGCTGACGACAGCCATGCAGCACCTGTGTTACGGCTCTCTTTCGAGCACTCCTCTATCTCTAAAGGATTCCGTACATGTCAAAGGTGGGTAAGGTTTTTCGCGTTGCATCGAATTAAACCACATCATCCACCGCTTGTGCGGGTCCCCGTCAATTCCTTTGAGTTTCAACCTTGCGGCCGTACTCCCCAGGCGGTCAACTTCACGCGTTAGCTTCGTTACTGAGTCAGTGAAGACCCAACAACCAGTTGACATCGTTTAGGGCGTGGACTACCAGGGTATCTAATCCTGTTTGCTCCCCACGCTTTCGTGCATGAGCGTCAGTACAGGCCCAGGGGATTGCCTTCGCCATCGGTGTTCCTCCGCATATCTACGCATTTCACTGCTACACGCGGAATTCCATCCCCCTCTGCCGTACTCCAGCTATACAGTCACAAATGCAGTTCCCAGGTTGAGCCCGGGGATTTCACATCTGTCTTATATAACCGCCTGCGCACGCTTTACGCCCAGTAATTCCGATTAACGCTTGCACCCTACGTATTACCGCGGCTGCTGGCACGTAGTTAGCCGGTGCTTATTCTTACGGTACCGTCATGAGCCCCTCGTATTAAGAGAAACCTTTTCGTTCCGTACAAAAGCAGTTTACAACCCGAAGGCCTTCGTCCTGCACGCGGAATGGCTGGATCAGACTTGCGTCCATTGTCCAAAATTCCCCACTGCTGCCTCCCGTAGGAGTCTGGACCGTGTCTCAGTTCCAGTGTGGCTGGTCGTCCTCTCAGACCAGCTACAGATCGTTGGCTTGGTGAGCCTTTACCCCACCAACTACCTAATCTGATATCGGCCGCTCCAATCGCGCGAGGTCTTGCGATCCCCCGCTTTCATCCATAGATCGTATGCGGTATTAGCGTAATTTTCACTACGTTATCCCCCACGACTGGGCACGTTCCGATATATTACTCACCCGTTCGCCACTCGCCACCAAGGTTACCCTCGTGCTGCCGTTCGACTTGCATGTGTAAAGCATTCCGCCAGCGTTCAATCTGAGCCAGGATCAAACTCTATAGTTCGATCTTGATTTTTTTCGCTCTTTCGAGCAACTCATAAAAACGGAATTGAAGTGAACTTCACTTCTATTCTCATGAGCGTTTGTAAGCCAATTAAGACTTAGTTCCGAAGAACTTGGCAATCGCCATCAAACGCCCACGCTTATCGGCTGTATTTTTTTAAGGATCTAACTCAACTTCTTGAGTAACTTAGCTGCGATCAGCGAAGCCTTGCAGTATACAACGATTTTTTGTCGTTGCACAACTGTTTGGGAAATTAACTTAAATAAAAATTACTTTCCAAACACGCCCGCAATCAAATTGTGGGTACTGGTGACAAAACCCCCCACTCACTGAGTGGGGGGTTCTGAGGGCTGTAATAGCCTGACGATGTCCTACTTTCACACGGGAACCCGCACTATCATCGGCGCTAAGTCGTTTCACTGTCCTGTTCGGGATGGGAAGGAGTGGTACCAACTTGCTATGGTCATCAGGCATAACTTGTTGTCACCTTGACTAGGTCAAGGCAACGAATTCATAGAGTTTGGAATTAGCTTGTGGTCTTTCGACCATTTTTGAATGCGTCACTTGGCATAACTTCCTTGATCATTTCTGAATCAAAGTTATAGGGTCAAGTCGCACGAGCAATTAGTATCAGTTAGCTTAACGCATTACTGCGCTTCCACACCTGACCTATCAACGTCCTGGTCTTGAACGACTCTTTAGGGGGCTCAAGGCCCCGGCAGATCTCATCTTGAAACGAGTTTCCCGCTTAGATGCTTTCAGCGGTTATCTCTTCCACACATAGCTACTCGGCAATGCCACTGGCGTGACAACCGATACACCAGAGGTGTGTCCACTCCGGTCCTCTCGTACTAGGAGCAGGCTTCCTCAAATCTGCAGCGCCCACGGAAGATAGGGACCAAACTGTCTCACGACGTTTTAAACCCAGCTCACGTACCTCTTTAAATGGCGAACAGCCATACCCTTGGGACCGGCTACAGCCCCAGGATGAGATGAGCCGACATCGAGGTGCCAAACACCGCCGTCGATATGAACTCTTGGGCGGTATCAGCCTGTTATCCCCAGAGTACCTTTTATCCGTTGAGCGATGGCCCTTCCATACAGAACCACCGGATCACTATGTCCTACTTTCGTATCTGCTCGACTTGTCAGTCTCGCAGTTAAGCACGCTTATGCCATTGCACTATTAGCACGATGTCCGACCGTACCTAGCGTACCTTCGAACTCCTCCGTTACGCTTTGGGAGGAGACCGCCCCAGTCAAACTGCCTACCATGCACTGTCCCCGATCCCGATAAGGGACCTAGGTTAGAACCTCAAACACACCAGGGTGGTATTTCAACGTTGGCTCCACGCAGTCTAGCGACCACGCTTCAAAGCCTCCCACCTATCCTACACAGATCTGTTCAAAGTCCAATACAAAGCTACAGTAAAGGTTCATGGGGTCTTTCCGTCTTTCCGCGGGGAGATTGCATCATCACAAACATTTCAACTTCGCTGAGTCTCAGGAGGAGACAGTGTGGCCATCGTTACGCCATTCGTGCAGGTCGGAACTTACCCGACAAGGAATTTCGCTACCTTAGGACCGTTATAGTTACGGCCGCCGTTTACTGGGACTTCAATCAAGAGCTTGCACCCCATCATTTAATCTTCCAGCACCGGGCAGGCGTCACACCCTATACGTCCACTTTCGTGTTTGCAGAGTGCTGTGTTTTTATTAAACAGTCGCAGCCACCGATTCTCTGAGGCCTCATTCTGCTCCCCTTGTACAGGTTCACATACTAAAGGCACACCTTCTTCCGAAGTTACGGTGTCAATTTGCCGAGTTCCTTCTCCTGAGTTCTCTCAAGCGCCTTAGAATACTCATCTCGCGCACCAGTGTCGGTTTGCGGTACGGTCGTGTGTAGCTGAAGCTTAGTGGCTTTTCCTGGAAGCAGGGTATCACTCACTTCGGAAGCAAGCTTCCTCGTTATCACCCCTCATCTAAGCCCGGCGGATTTACCTACCAGGCACGACTACAGGCTTGAACAGACATATCCAACAGTCTGCTGAGCTAACCTTCTCCGTCCCCACATCGCACTACACATCGGTACAGGAATATTGACCTGTTTCCCATCAACTACGCATCTCTGCCTCGCCTTAGGGGCCGACTCACTCTACGCCGATGAACGTTGCGTAGAAAACCTTGCGCTTACGGCGAGGGGGCTTTTCACCCCCTTTAACGCTACTCATGTCAGCATTCGCACTTCTGATACCTCCAGCACGCTTTACAACGCACCTTCACAGGCTTACAGAACGCTCTCCTACCACTTGCAATAAATTGCAAATCCGCAGCTTCGGTAACTGGCTTAGCCCCGTTACATCTTCCGCGCAGGACGACTCGATCAGTGAGCTATTACGCTTTCTTTAAATGATGGCTGCTTCTAAGCCAACATCCTGACTGTTTTAGCCTTCCCACTTCGTTTCCCACTTAGCCAATTTTAGGGACCTTAGCTGGCGGTCTGGGTTGTTTCCCTCTTGAGTCCGGACGTTAGCACCCGGTGCTCTGTCTCCCAAGCTGTACTCTGCGGTATTCGGAGTTTGCCTTGGTTTGGTAAGTCGCCATGACCCCCTAGCCAAAACAGTGCTCTACCCCCGCAGGTAATACTTGAGGCACTACCTAAATAGTTTTCGGAGAGAACCAGCTATTTCCAAGTTTGTTTAGCCTTTCACCCCTATCCACAGGTCATCCGCTAATTTTGCAACATTAGTCGGTTCGGACCTCCAGTACCTGTTACGGCACCTTCATCCTGCCCATGGATAGATCACTTGGTTTCGGGTCTACACCCAGCGACTAATTCGCCCTATTCGGACTCGATTTCTCTACGGCTTCCCTATTCGGTTAACCTTGCCACTGAATGTAAGTCGCTGACCCATTATACAAAAGGTACGCAGTCACCCTTGCGGGCTCCTACTTTTTGTAAGCATACGGTTTCAGGATCTATTTCACTCCCCTCCCGGGGTTCTTTTCGCCTTTCCCTCACGGTACTAGTTCACTATCGGTCGATGATGAGTATTTAGCCTTGGAGGATGGTCCCCCCATATTCAGACAGGATTACACGTGTCCCGCCCTACTTGTCGTTAGCTTAGTACCACACAGGTCTTTTCACGTACGGGGCTATCACCCTCTATAGCTGACCTTTCCAGGTCATTCCGTTAAGTCTTGTGCTATCACTAACAGGCTTCTCCGATTTCGCTCGCCACTACTTTCGGAATCTCGGTTGATGTCTTTTCCTCGAGCTACTGAGATGTTTCAGTTCACCCGGTTCGCCTCGCACAGCTATGTATTCACTATGCGATACCCTCTGCAGGGTAGGTTTCCCCATTCAGAAATCTCCGGATCAAAGCTAATTTGCCAGCTCCCCGAAGCTTATCGCAGGCTATCACGTCTTTCGTCGCCTATCATCGCCAAGGCATCCACCATATGCTCTTAGTCACTTGACCCTATAACTTTGACACCTCTTTCGAGATCAAAATTGTTTCAAGGACTGATTTGACAGGTCTCTCACCTGTCGCGTTATGCCGTAATGTGAATAATCCTTCGATATTTCTATCGAGAGAACAATTCGTCATTACTGAATTTCAAAATGTTTTTCAACACAATTGAATATTCGTTTTGACGCAATCAAAAAATGTCGCTGGCGGCACGGTCTGTACTAAACCTTTACGAATGTACAGTTTCCGCCAGCAACGCTAATTCGACTCTATGAATTTTTAAAGAACAGCCTAGTTAATCGATCAATACCGATCAACAACAAAATAGCCTCAACGAAGCCACTTTGTTGTTGAATTTAATGGTGGAGGATGACGGGATCGAACCGACGACCCCCTGCTTGCAAAGCAGGTGCTCTCCCAGCTGAGCTAATCCCCCATTGATTCACTAAGAAGTGATGGTGGGTCTGGTTGGAATCGAACCAACGACCCCCGCCTTATCAAGACGGTGCTCTAACCAACTGAGCTACAGACCCAAGCCGGTCGCGATTTACCCGGCAATTTCCGAGATCAATCGACGACAACCCTCTAACAACCGATAAGTGTGGACGTTCAATTTAGATTGCAGTTTCCAGAAAGGAGGTGATCCAGCCGCACCTTCCGATACGGCTACCTTGTTACGACTTCACCCCAGTCACGAACCCTGCCGTGGTAATCGCCCTCCTTACGGTTAGGCTAACTACTTCTGGCAGAACCCGCTCCCATGGTGTGACGGGCGGTGTGTACAAGACCCGGGAACGTATTCACCGTGACATTCTGATCCACGATTACTAGCGATTCCGACTTCACGCAGTCGAGTTGCAGACTGCGATCCGGACTACGACTGGTTTTACGGGATTAGCTCCCCCTCGCGGGTTGGCAACCCTTTGTACCAGCCATTGTATGACGTGTGTAGCCCCACCTATAAGGGCCATGAGGACTTGACGTCATCCCCACCTTCCTCCGGTTTGTCACCGGCAGTCTCATTAGAGTGCCCAACTAAATGTAGCAACTAATGACAAGGGTTGCGCTCGTTGCGGGACTTAACCCAACATCTCACGACACGAGCTGACGACAGCCATGCAGCACCTGTGTTACGGCTCTCTTTCGAGCACTCCTCTATCTCTAAAGGATTCCGTACATGTCAAAGGTGGGTAAGGTTTTTCGCGTTGCATCGAATTAAACCACATCATCCACCGCTTGTGCGGGTCCCCGTCAATTCCTTTGAGTTTCAACCTTGCGGCCGTACTCCCCAGGCGGTCAACTTCACGCGTTAGCTTCGTTACTGAGTCAGTGAAGACCCAACAACCAGTTGACATCGTTTAGGGCGTGGACTACCAGGGTATCTAATCCTGTTTGCTCCCCACGCTTTCGTGCATGAGCGTCAGTACAGGCCCAGGGGATTGCCTTCGCCATCGGTGTTCCCCCGCATATCTACGCATTTCACTGCTACCCGCGGAATTCCATCCCCCTCTGCCGTACTCCACCTATACAGTCACACATGCAGTTCCCAGGTTGAGCCCGGCGATTTCACATCTGTCTTATATAACCGCCTGCGCACGCTTTACGCCCAGTAATTCCGATTAACGCTTGCACCCTACGTATTACCGCGGCTGCTGGCACGTAGTTAGCCGGTGCTTATTCTTACGGTACCGTCATGAGCCCCTCGTATTAAGAGAAACCTTTTCGTTCCGTACAAAAGCAGTTTACAACCCGAAGGCCTTCGTCCTGCACGCGGAATGGCTGGATCAGACTTGCGTCCATTGTCCAAAATTCCCCACTGCTGCCTCCCGTAGGAGTCTGGACCGTGTCTCAGTTCCAGTGTGGCTGGTCGTCCTCTCAGACCAGCTACAGATCGTTGGCTTGGTGAGCCTTTACCCCACCAACTACCTAATCTGATATCGGCCGCTCCAATCGCGCGAGGTCTTGCGATCCCCCGCTTTCATCCATAGATCGTATGCGGTATTAGCGTAATTTTCACTACGTTATCCCCCACGACTGGGCACGTTCCGATATATTACTCACCCGTTCGCCACTCGCCACCAAGGTTACCCTCGTGCTGCCGTTCGACTTGCATGTGTAAAGCATTCCGCCAGCGTTCAATCTGAGCCAGGATCAAACTCTATAGTTCGATCTTGATTTTTTTCGCTCTTTCGAGCAACTCATAAAAACGGAATTGAAGTGAACTTCACTTCTATTCTCATGAGCGTTTGTAAGCCAATTAAGACTTAGTTCCGAAGAACTTGGCAATCGCCATCAAACGCCCACGCTTATCGGCTGTATTTTTTTAAGGATCTAACTCAACTTCTTGAGTAACTTAGCTGCGATCAGCGAAGCCTTGCAGTATACAACGATTTTTTGTCGTTGCGTAAAAATTTTTGAAAATTTTTACATCCATCTGACTCTTGGCTACCGGGTTAACCCTTTGCCATTGTTATCAGCGGAGCCCGTCAGTATAGCACCACTTTTACAAACAACACAAGGGAATCCATTTATTTTCTAACTTGCGTAGAACACCCAAGTAATTTTGAGGACGCGTTACTTACTCTAGGGAATGAAACCACACTTGAAGCGACACCGATAATCAATCATGTCTCTAATTACTTTACAACAAGCCCAACTATCCTTTGGGCACGTCGCACTGCTTGATCACGCAGAGTTTTCACTGGAGCCGCTAGAACGCGTTGGTCTCATTGGCCGTAACGGCGCAGGAAAGTCATCGCTGCTGCGCATACTCGCAGGCATGGAGAAGCCTGATGATGGCGACATGCGTGTTCAGCAAGGGCTACGCGTCACTTATGTGGCCCAAGAGCCGTTACTTGACGGTGAACACTCTGTCTTTGACGCCGTCAGCTCTGGCCTTGCTCGTGTGATTGCACTCATTGAGCAGTACTCCATTGGCGAGGGGGACCTGAACGCGATACAAAACGAAATTGAAGTCTTCGACGGCTGGAATTGGGAGCAACGTGTGTATGAGACCCTACATCGCTTGCACCTAGACCCTCACGCACGAATCAGCGCACTCTCTGGCGGGACAGCGAAACGCGTGGCACTGGCTCAGGCACTCGTGACAGCACCCGATGTATTGCTACTAGACGAGCCGACGAACCACCTAGACCTCGATAGCATTGAGTGGCTAGAAGGTATGCTGATCGACTTCAAAGGCAGCGTGATCACCATCACGCACGATCGAACTTTCCTAGATCGTGTGGCAACACGCATTGTTGAGTTAGACCGTGGCCACTTGCTGTCTTATCCAGGCAACTTCGCCCAATACCAAGTTCAAAAAGAAGAACAGCTCAACCAAGAGGCTGTTATCAACGCCAAGGCAGACAAGCTCTTGGCAGGCGAAGAGGTTTGGATTCGCAAAGGCGTGGAGGCACGCCGCACCCGCAGCCAAAGTCGCATTGCTCGTCTAGAGGCATTGCGCGCAAGCCGAGAAGCCAGGCGTGACGCCGTAGGTAGAGTCAAGCTTGACCTAGCCAGTGGCGCACAAAGCGGCAAGATCGTTGCAGAGCTGACCGAGGTCAACAAAGCGTTCGGCGACAAAGTGATTGCCAAGAACTTTTCTGCCACCTTCTTGCGTGGAGACAAAATTGGCTTGATTGGACCCAATGGTGTTGGCAAAAGCACGTTGCTGAAAATGATCTTGGGCGAACTCCAACCGGACAGCGGGAAAGTTCGCCAAGGAGCCAACTTACAAGTGGCCTATTTCGACCAAATGCGTAACGCACTCGACATGAATGCAACGCTGGAGGACTTCATCAGCCCTGGTAGCGAATGGATCGAAATCGGAGACCAGAGAAAACACGTCAAAAGCTACCTCGACGACTTTTTGTTCTCACCGGCACGCGCCACCTCGCCTGTGCGCTCCTTGTCAGGAGGTGAGCGCAACCGGCTGCTGTTGGCACGTCTTTTTGCCAGGCCCGCCAACGTGCTCGTCTTGGACGAACCCACCAACGACTTGGACATCGACACGCTGGAGTTACTTGAAGAACTGCTGCAAACCTACAAAGGCACTGTGTTCATCGTCAGCCACGATCGCTCGTTCCTCGACAACGTCGCCACCAGCACACTAGTGTTTGAAGGCACGCCAGAGAATCCCGGCTTTTGGCGCGAATACGAAGGCAGCGTGCAAGACTGGTTGATTCAATCGGCCCGCACACGCAGCTTGAACATAACCAACACCAACGGAACGAAGCAAGCCGCAAGTGCACAAACCGCAACTGCATCCAAAACAGCTGCCACGCCCACGACAAAGCCGCGCAAACTCAGTTACAAAGAACAACGTGAACTCGACGCGTTGCCAGATTTGATCAGTTCCCTCGAAACCGAGCAAAAAGAAACACGGGCAGCCCTGGCAGACCCCAAGGTGTATGCCGACGACCCGGCTCACGTGGCCAAGTTACATGCCCGGGATACAGAAATCGAAACCGCACTCATGCACGCGTTGGAACGCTGGGAAGTGCTCTCCTCACCCACTTGATTCAACACCCCCATGGGACAGCTCTACCTCGTGCGACACGGCCAAGCCTCTTTGGGCGCCGACGACTATGACCAACTCAGTCCATTGGGGGCGCGCCAAGCCCAGCGCTTAGGCGAACATTGGCAGACCCAAGGATTGAAATTCGATGCCGTCTTCACTGGCACCCTCAAACGCCACAGACAAACCTTGGAAGGCATACAACTTGGCCTGGGTTTGTCACAGGACACGACCCTGTGGCCTGGCTTGAACGAATACGACAGTGAAGCCGTCATTCGCGGCGTGCATGCCGGGCCGTTGAACAAGCCTAGCAGCCCCGAAGGCTATCGCGAGCACTTTCGCCTGCTGCGCCGAGGCTTGAAAGCGTGGATGACGGGGCAGGCACGTCCCGAAGGCATGCCAGACCATGCTGAGTTTTTACAAGGCATCACAAGTGCCCTAGACCACATCCGTCAACAGCATGATGGCAACGTGCTCCTGGTCTCCAGCGGAGGGCCCATCTCCATGGCTGTGGGTCATGTGTTGAATCTGGAAGTAGACGGCGTCATTGAGCTCAATTTGCGCCTGCGTAACAGCGCGGTGTGCGAATTCAGCTTCAACCCCAAGCGCCACAGTCTGGTGTCATTCAACACCATCCCGCATTTGGAAACACCCAGCCACAAAGATTGGATCACCTACGCCTGAAGCTAGGCATCCACAGTTGACAAAGGCAAGGCCATGAACTCTTGCAGCAACTGCGCCAGTTGCTCACCGGCGCTCGTAACCAAGGCCTGTCCTTTGGCCGCTGTCGCGGCCGCCGCGTTCCCCGCCGCCCCCTGCGGGTTGTAGTCTTGCATGTGCCAACCCAGCTTGGCACTTTTGCCATTGCCCAAAACAGGGCACTGCGCAGCGCGTGTACGAGATGTGGAGTCAAAGTTTTGTGCCAAGGCCATGTTCACGGTTTCGGGTGCCAGCGCCAACATCATCGACGTCTCCATATCGCCCGCATGCACCCCAAAACGCTGCTCATCGGCTGAAAACGACTGCATTGCCGCCGCATCCAAAGGCAAGTTGTACCAACTGCTGCTGTACACCAGCAAACCATGCTGGCCACGCAACTCGCGCGCCACCACATCCATCAACCCCACATTGCCACCATGCGCGTTGAACAACAACAATTTCTTCACGCCTGCGCGGGCCACCGACGCGCCGATGTCACACCACAACTGAATCACCGTCTGAGGTGACAAGGTCAATGTGCCCGCAAAAGCCGTGTGTTCGGTGCTCAGGCCCAGGCTTTGTGTGGGCAACACCCAGACCGGATCTTGTTCGGACAAATGGGTCAAAGCAGCATTGACCACGCCGTTCACCAGCACCGTATCTACCGACAACGGCAAATGAGGACCATGTTGCTCGGTCGCACCCAGCGGGAGCACCGCCACCGCACGCGCAGGATCGAATCTGGCAAATGTCGAGGAGGTCAGATCAGCCCAGCGGTGCGAGGCCATCGCGGCAGAGTCAAAAGTAGGGGAAGTAGCGTCCATGCCCGCATCTTATCGGCTGCCTCGTTACCATTCCCAGATGCTCGACATCTCTCGCGGTCTTTACCTCTGCACCCTCGGCCAACTCTGGCGTTTGATACGCCTCACCCTCCTTCTGCTGTGCGGGCTGGGCGCCAGCGCAATAGCCTGGTCACAAAGCGCGGTGGTCACCACAGCGCAAGTGCGCGCCGAATTGGTGGCACACGCGCCCAACGGCGTGCAAGCGGGCCAAGCCCTCTGGGTCGGCTTGCAACTGCAACACCAACCCGAGTGGCACACCTACTGGCGCAACCCCGGCGACTCGGGCCTGCCCACACAACTGGAATGGAACCTCCCCGCAGGCGTTCAGGCCGGCCCCATCGCGTGGCCGCTGCCAAGTAAGTTACGCGCGGGCAGTCTGACCAACTACGGCTACGACCAACAGGTTTTGCTCGTGGTGCCTTTGACACTGTCACGTGAGTTCAAAGCCAGCCCCACCTTAGACATTCGGTTACACGCCAACTGGCTGGTTTGTCGGCTCGAATGCATTCCGCAAGAGGGTGACTTCCAGCTGCGCATTCCCACCCACAGCAGCCATGCGCCACTGACCCCTACGTTTGAAGCCGTCATAGCCCAACAACCCCGCACGGTCACGCCAACCCAGACGGAAACGCAGTTTGACGTTAAAGACCAAACGCAGTTCATCACACTACGCATCAGCAGCTTGCCTGCCGCACTGCAAGGCCATCGCTTGGCGGTATTTCCTGAAACACCCGAAATTTTGGAGTCCGCCACAGAACAACACCCCATGGCCAACCAGTCATGGCAAGGCGCTGTGTGGACAGCCAAACTGCCCTTGAGCAGCCTGCGACAAACCAGCCCGTCCACACTTCCCTTGTTGCTGGTAGACGGTCAAGGCGCGCAACGGCAAGGCTTCTCCATTGACCTGCCTCTCACACACGCTTGGCCCCCCCTGCCCGACGGGCCTATCGCGCCCCCCACGAATACACCCCGACCCCCCCAGACCGTCGAGGTTGGCCTCTGGGGTTTTGCGTTGGCGTTGGCGGGCGCCTTCATCGGTGGCCTGATCCTCAACCTCATGCCCTGTGTACTACCGATTTTGGCCATCAAAGTACTGAGCTTTGCCCAGCACAGCCGCCAGCACCGCGCCCACCGTATCGCCGGATTGGCCTACACAGCCGGTGTGGTGCTGAGCTTCTTGCTGCTCGGTGCAGGCGTGCTGGCGCTGCGCGCGGCTGGGGAACAACTTGGTTGGGGCTTTCAGTTGCAGTCCCCAATGGTGGTCAGCGCCTTGGCTGTGTTGTTCACTCTGATTGCACTCAACCTGTGGGGGCTGTTTGAGTTGGGACACGTGCTGCCCTCCGCCTGGCTTTCCTTTCAAGCGCGTCACCCAGTGAGCGACGCCTTGCTCTCAGGCGTACTTGCCGTCGCCGTCGCCTCCCCCTGCACGGCGCCCTTCATGGGCGCATCCTTGGGTCTGGCCATGACCCTGCCCATACCCCAGGCTCTGGCCATCTTCGCCAGCATGGGCTTGGGCTTGGCCTTGCCCTATTTGGCCGCCAGCTGGTGGCCTGCTGTGGCACGCCGCTTGCCTCATCCCGGGCCGTGGATGGTGATGCTGCGCCAACTGTTGGCTTTCCCCATGCTCGCCACCGTGGTGTGGCTGCTGTGGGTACTTGGGCAACAAACCAGCCTCGATGCCTCCACCTTGCTGCTGGCTTGGCTACTGGGTTTGTCCGCGCTGGTGTGGAGCACGCGCTTTCGCACCCACAGTGGCCGCTTATTGCAACTCATCTTTGTCTTGGCCTTGGGTTTAGCCGGGGCATCTTGGCTGCCGTGGCTCAACGATGCGCCCGACTCCGCACCCAACACCCGTGCAGACAGCTCAACATCCGCCAGCAGCACTTGGCAAGACTGGTCAGAGGCTGAGGTGGCGCAATCTTTGGCACGGAACCAACCGGTGTTTGTGGACTTCACCGCCGCCTGGTGTGTGACTTGCCAAATCAACAAGAAAACCACACTGGGCAACCCCGCTGTCTTGAGCGACTTTCAAGCGCACCAAGTCCGTCTATTGCGCGCCGACTGGACGCGACGCGACCCAGCCATCACCGCAGCACTCAACGCCTTGGGTCGAAGCGGTGTACCCGTCTATGTGCTCTATGCCCCAGGTCGAGCACCTTTGGTACTGTCTGAGTTGCTCAGCACCAGCCAAATTCATGAGGCACTGGCAGCACTGCCATCAACCCAGGAAACACCCATCACAGCTAAACCCTTGCCCAACCGATGACATCCGAAGATACCGCCATCGAGCGCAGCCTCTCCCAGTGCCATACCATTGCCGTAGTGGGCCTCTCGCCCAAACCACACCGCGACAGCTACCGTGTATCACAGTACATGCAAGCGCAGGGCTACCGCATCATTCCAGTCAATCCATTGGCCAAAGAAGTGCTGGGTGAACGCGCTTACGCCTCCTTGAGCGAAGCCGCACAACATGTCGCCATTGACATGGTGAACTGCTTTCGCAACGCACAAGACATACCCCCCATCGCCGACGAGGCCATCGCCCTGGGCGCCAAAGCCCTGTGGCTGCAAATTGGCATTGCCCATGACGGTGCCGCAGCATTGGCAACGCAGGCAGGTCTGTGGGTGGTACAAGACCGCTGCCTCATGGTGGAGCACGCACGCTGGGCACGGCAACACCGCTGAACGTCAAGCCGCCTACCGCAGGCAAGCGCCCGGTGCACACGACGCTGACTCCACTGGCTCGGCGACAATGCGGGCATGTTTGCACCACTCCAAAACGACTCCTTTTTACGCGCTTGCCTGCGCCAAGCCACCGACCACACGCCCATCTGGCTGATGCGCCAAGCAGGTCGTTACTTACCTGAGTACTGCGCCACCCGTGCCAAAGCGGGCAGCTTCATGGGCTTGGCCACCAACACCAACTTCGCCACCGAAGTCACCTTACAGCCGCTGGAGCGCTACCCACTGGACGCCGCCATTTTGTTCAGTGACATCTTGACCGTGCCAGACGCCATGGGCTTAGGCTTGAGCTTTGCCCAGGGCGAAGGCCCCAAGTTCGCCAAAAACGTCCGTGACGAAGCCGCGGTGTCTCAGCTGGCGATTCCAGACATGAACAAGCTGCGCTATGTGTTTGACGCCGTCACCTCCATCCGCAAAGCATTGAATGGGCGTGTGCCCCTGATTGGTTTTTCAGGCAGTCCTTGGACCTTGGCCTGCTACATGGTCGAAGGCGGTGGCTCAGACGACTACCGCCAAGTCAAAAGCCTGATGTACAGCCGTCCTGACTTGATGCACCGCATCTTGGCGGTCAACGCCGACGCTGTGGCCTTGTACCTCAACACCCAAATCGAAGCCGGCGCCCAAGCCGTGATGATTTTCGACAGCTGGGGCGGTGTACTGGCCGATGGCATGTTCCAACAGTTCAGCCTGGCCTACACCAAACGCGTGCTCTCGCAACTCAAACGTTCACACGACGGCGCCATCATTCCCCGCTTGGTGTTCACCAAAGGCGGCGGCTTGTGGTTACCCGAGATGGCAGAACTCGACTGCGAAGTTCTTGGTGTGGACTGGACGGTCAATTTGGGCCATGCCCGCGCACAAGTGGGTGGTAGCGTGGGCGGTCCAGGCAAAGCACTGCAAGGCAACATGGACCCCAATGCCCTGTTTGCACCCGCCGAACAACTGGCAGCCGAAGCGCGTCGGGTATTAGATGCGTTTGGCCAACCGCACACCGACACCAGCACCAACGGTCCAACTCACATCTTTAATTTGGGCCATGGTATCAGCCAATACACCCCCCCAGAAAGCGTCGCCGTCTTAGTGGATGCTGTACATCAACACTCGCGCAAACTCAGAAACTCATAACCCAAAAAGCGAGCGATTCATGTCAACAAATGCAAAAAAACCACTTCGGCCTGCGACTTATGCACAAAAAAGTGAATGCACTGCACCAAGAAGCGGTTTTCTTACATGGTCGATCAAAAGTTCTGCATTTTCTGTAAGTTATTGATTTGTATAGGCTTAACAGACTGCTTTTTTTTCGTGCAGTTTGATCAAAGCCTTGTTTTTCGGGCCTTTGGCAAGACTCAAGCAGAGATATCAACAAAGTTATCCACACAAAAGTTGAGTTAACCATGAAAACCATTTAAATCAACAACTTAAGCGCCTTTTTCAAAAATCACCTGAATAAAACCTCCCAACTGAGCGCTTGACATGTCGCATCCAATCTCCGTCATGGTTCACACACCTGCACACAGCGGTTTGGGTGGTGCGCTGACTTACAGCAGCGACATCCCAGTGGATCCCGGCGCCTTGGTGCGCGTCCCACTGGGCTCACGTGAATTGTTGGGGGTGGTGTGGGATGACACCACGCAGGAAGAGCACGTACCAGGCATCGTGCTGCGTCCTATCGCCTGTGTGCTGGAAGGTCTTGCGCCATTGAGCCCTCACTGGCGCCAGCTGGTGCAGTTTGCAGCCCACTACTACCAACGCAGCATCGGTGAAGTGGCGCTAGCCGCCTTGCCGAACCAGCTGCGCGAACTCAGCGCTGAGCAATGGAACAGACGTCTCAAGCGAAAAGCGAAGGCGCTCTCCCCTAGCGAACGTCATACGCCCGACATTCCAGTGGCTACGCAAGAACAAGCTCAGGTTTTGGACCAGATCGCAGCACACAAAGGCCCATTCCTGCTGTTTGGCAACACCGGCAGCGGCAAAACCGAGGTCTATTTACGGGCAGCGCAAGATGTGTTGACAGGCGATCCGCGCGCGCAAATTTTGGTCATGGTGCCCGAGATCAACCTGACACCCCAGCTCGAAGCACGCTTTCGCGAGCGCTTTGCGCCGCAATGGGGAGAGCAATGCCTGGTCACCATGCACAGTGGCCTCACCCCAGCGCAACGCTTGAACCACTGGCTGGCCGCACACAACGGCCAAGCACGTATCGTGTTGGGCACGCGCATGGCTGTTTTTGCGTCCATGCCTCAATTGCAATTGATCGTGGTAGACGAAGAACACGACCCTAGCTACAAACAACAAGAGGGCGCGCGCTATTCAGCACGTGACTTGGCGGTTTACCGAGGACAGCTGGAGCACGCCAAAGTAATTTTGGGCTCGGCCACACCCTCGCTGGAAAGCTGGCACCACAGCCGCCCTGCGACTGACACAGATCCCGCAGGACGTTACTTGCGGTTGCACATGCCATCACGGGTGGGGCAGGGTGCGCTGCCGCTGGTGCGCAGGGTGGACATGAATCGCCAGCCTTACAAAACTGTGTTTTCCAGCCACCTGCTCGACGCCATGCGTGAGCGCATCGCACGTGACGAGCAAATCCTGGTTTTGCTCAATCGCAGAGGCTATGCGCCTGTGCTGCACTGCACCGATTGCGGCTGGAAAAGCGAATGCCCACATTGCAGCGCTTATCGCGTATTTCACAAACTCGACCGCACCTTGCGGTGTCACCACTGCGGTTACACCCAGGCTGTGCCACGTGCCTGCCCTAGCTGTGGCAATCAAGACATCAGTCCGTTGGGTCGTGGCACCGAGCAACTGGAAGAACACCTGGGTGAATTGCTGGCCGATGTGCGTCGCCCCGATGGCACTGCGCTGCGCATTGCCCGTATTGACGCCGACAGTACGCGCCTCAAAGGCGAGCTTGAGCGTCAACTCGCAGAGGTGCATGCGGGGGCCATCGACATTCTGGTGGGTACACAGATGATTGCCAAAGGTCATGATTTCCGGCGCGTCACCCTGGTCGCTGCACTCAACCCGGATGGTGCCTTGTTCTCCAGCGACTTTCGTGCACCGGAACGCTTATTCAGTTTGCTGATGCAAGCCGCCGGACGGGCCGGACGTGACGCCAGCATGAGCTTGGCCCACGCTTGCGAGATGTGGGTGCAGTCATTTCACCCACAGCACCCACTTTTTGAAGCCCTCAAACAACACGACTACCCGGCCTTTGCGGACCAACAACTCAAAGAACGACTAGAAGCCAATTTGCCCCCCTTCAGCTTTCAGGCTCTGGTGCGCGCTGAAGCTCGCAGCCAGCAAGCGGCACAAGACTTTTTGTCCGCAGCGCGCGATGCTGGCACTGCGTGGGCAGACGACGCCCTGGTAGACATCTATCCTGCAGTCCCCATGTCAATTCAGCGGGTGGCCAATATCGAGCGTGCGCAAATGTTGCTTGAATGCACCTCACGCAAAGCGCTACAAGGATTTTTGAGCCATTGGCAAGCGCAGTTGCACACATTGCGCGGCCATCACAAACAAGTGATTCGTTGGGCCATTGACGTCGACCCACTGGCGATCTAGATCGCCCGCCTGACGTCATGACTCACGGATCGACGGTGCGCGCTCATGCGTGTAGCAAGGCCACCGCACCAGAGAAGGTGAAAAATGCCGCCGCCGTGGTCACCAAAATAATTCGTGCCACGCGTCCCGTGTCTGCATCAAATCGCTCCGTCAACAACGCCACGTTGCTGGCACTGGGCAACGCTGCCACCAAGACCACCACCACCATGGTGAAGCGGTCCATCGCAAAACCCATCTGAATGACGGTCGACAACACCAAAAGCACCAGCACAGGGTGCAAAAAAAGCTTGAAACAGGCGATTGGCAAATAGTCACGCAGCATGATGGGGGCGTGGTCACTTTCTCGAGTTAGCTGCTGAGAACGCGCCAGCACAGCCCCAATGGTGAATAGTGCGACCGGAGAAGCCGAGTCGGCCAGCAACCCCACTGTCTTAGCAAGAGGCCCCACCAACTCATACGACATGGCAGAAGACAGCACACCAAGAATGATCGCCCACGGCATGGGGTTGGCCAACACGGCCTTCAACGCATTCTTTGCAGCGCGTGCAGCGCCATGCTCATCGGCGCCATCCAGACGCGACAGGGCCACACACAACGAGGTGGTGATCACCAAGTCCACCACGATGGTCACAATGGCAGGACCAGCAGCGCCCTCACCCAAGAGGGCCACCAGCAAAGGGACACCCATAAAGCCCGTGTTTGGAAATGCGGCCACCAAGGCACCAAAAGCCGCATCGTTCCAACGAATCCGGGCATTCAAGCTCATTGCCACAGAGAAACCCACCATCAACAAGGCACACAAGAGGTAAGCCAAAAACAAGGTGGGGTCCAACAGTTGTGAAATCGGGGAGCCAGCCCCAAAACGGTAGAGCATGCAAGGCAATGCGAAATACAACACAAAGCCGTTCAGTCCGCCGATGGCGTCGCGGGGCAACAGGCCACGCTGGATGGCAACAAAACCAGCCAGAACCAATGCAAAGAAAGGGAAGGTCACAAAAAGAATGTTCAGCACCCAGGTATTTTGCCTGCGAAGTGCCCCGGTATCATTGCCCGCTTTGCCTTCTCACACACACGCATGTCTGCTGGTCTCAATCTCGCGCAACAAGAAGCCGTGAATTTCTTGCACGGTCCTTGTCTGGTGCTGGCAGGCGCAGGTTCAGGCAAAACGCGTGTGATCACCCACAAAATCGGCCGCCTCATTCAAGCCGGACTTGAACCACAGCGCATCGCCGCCATCACCTTCACCAACAAAGCCGCCACCGAAATGCGTGAACGCGCCAAGGGCTTGATTGGCAAAGCGGCCAAAGATGTGGTGATCTGCACATTCCATGCGCTGGGCGTGCGCATGCTGCGCCAAGACGGTGGCGTCATGGGGCTCAAACCACAGTTCAGCATCATGGACAGCGCCGACGTCACTGGTATCTTGAAAGACGCCGGAGGCACCACCGATGCGGCTACCGCACGCCAATGGCAATGGACCATCAGCCTGTGGAAAAACATGGGGCTCAATGCCACCCAAGCCGAGGCGATCGCCAAAGATGACAACGAACGCACCATCGCCAAAATCATGGCGCGTTATGAAGAGCGCCTCACTGCTTACCAAAGCGTCGACTTTGACGATCTGATTGGCTTGCCCCTGAAACTGCTGCAAGACCACGAAGAAGTTCGCCTCAAATGGCAAGCCCAACTCGGCCATGTGCTGGTGGACGAATACCAAGACACCAACGCCACCCAATACGAAGTACTCAAGTGCCTGGTGGGCAACAACGCACGCTTCACGGCGGTGGGTGATGATGACCAGTCCATTTACGGCTGGCGCGGTGCCACGCTCGACAACCTCAAGCGCTTGCCACAAGACTTCCCCGCACTCAAAGTCATCAAGCTGGAGCAAAACTACCGATCCACCAGCGCCATCTTGCGTGCTGCCAACAACGTCATCGAACCCAACCCAAAGCTCTTTCCCAAAACCTTGTTCTCTGAACTTGGCGAGGGCGAGCCCGTGCGTGTGGTCGATGCCGACAACGAAGAGCACGAAGCCGAGCGCGTGGTGGCGCGCATCCAGTCGCTGCGCGCTGGCCATGAAGTGGCAGGCGAGGGCGCGCAGCACCGAGAACTCAAAGACTTCGCCGTGCTCTACCGTGCCAACCACCAAGCGCGCATCTTTGAGAAAGCCCTGCGCAAAGCGCAAATTCCGTACAAGGTGTCAGGCGGACAAAGTTTTTTTGACCGTGCTGAAATTCGAGACCTGTGCTCTTGGCTGCGACTGTGGGTCAACAACGATGACGACCCCGCGTTCTTGCGCTCGGTCACCACCCCCAAACGTGGCATTGGCCACCAAACCCTGCAAAGCCTGGGCGTGTTCGCAAGCCAATACAAGCTCAGCTTGTTTGAAGCCTTGTTCAGCAGCAGCTTGTCGTCGGTGCTCAATGCACGTGCATTGGGCAGCCTGCACGAGTTTGGCCGCTATGTGAACGACCTCGAATTTCGTGCGCGCCACACCAACGGCGCAGAAGCCGCACGCACTTTTTTGACCGATTGGCTCAAAGACATCGACTACGAAAAACACCTCTACGATGCCGAAGACAGCGAGCAGGTTGCCGCATCACGTTGGACCAACGTGATGGAGTTTTGTGACTGGATGGCGCAACGCTGTGGCGGCGAGATCGACGACACCGCGGGCGTCACCACCAGCGGTGAAACCAAAAACCTGTTGGAAGTGGCCCAAACCATTGCCCTGTTGTCCACACTGACCGAACGGGAAAAAGACCAAAACGTTGTCACCCTTTCTACCCTGCATGCAGCCAAAGGCTTGGAGTGGCCACACGTGATGCTGGTGGGCGTGACAGAGGGGATGTTGCCGTTTCGGCTGGACGACGAGCCAGGCACCGAACACACCAACGAAAACATCGCGCTGCGTCTGCAAGAAGAACGCCGCCTCATGTATGTGGGCATCACACGGGCCCAGCGCACCCTGGCAGTGAGCTGGACGCGACGCCGCAAAAAAGGCCGCGACATGATTGCGGCACAACCCAGCCGCTTCATCGCAGAAATGGGACTGGATAAAACCACCGTCAAAGAAGACCCACGCGAAAAGCTCAAAGCCTTGCGCGCCGAGTTTGCCAAACGTGCCTCCGATGCCTCCGCAGAAACTGCTGCTGCCAACACACGCAGTTGAAACTTGGCGCCAAGCCCATGCGCCAAAATGATGTGGGTTATCACTGAAATTTGTTTGCCACGCCTAAGGGGGCTCTATAAATTCAGGCATCACTCAATCACATTAGGAGACATCACGTGCAAGGAAAAATTGGCCTAGAAGAACACTTTGCGATTCCTGAAACCCTGCAAGACTCGGCGGGCTTTCTCGCCGATGAAAGCTGGACCGAACTCAGCGCCCGACTGATCGACATACAAGAACGCAGACTGCGTGAAATGGATGACAACGGCATGGAGATGATGATCCTGTCGCTCAACGCGCCCGCCATTCAGGCCATCCCCAACCGTGCCAAAGCCATCGAGATGGCCAAGCGAGCCAACGACTTTTTGGCGGAACAAGTGGCCTTGCGTCCCAACCGCTTCCAAGGCTTTGCCGCTTTACCGATGCAAGACCCAGACGCAGCCACCCAAGAGCTTGAGCGTTGCATGAAAGACTATGGCTTTCGTGGTGCATTGGTGAATGGTTTTTCACAAATCGACACACCTGAGAACGTGGTCTATTACGACGCACCCCAGTACGAAGACTTCTGGGCCAAGGCTGAACAACTCGACGCCCCGTTCTATCTGCACCCACGCAACCCCATTCAGTCCTGGGCTCAGATCTACAACGGGCACCCCTGGCTCATGGGCCCCACCTGGGCCTTTGCGCAAGAAACTGCGGTCCACGCCTTGCGTTTGATGGCCAGTGGTTTGTTTGACCGTCATCCAGGCTTGAAGATTGTTCTCGGTCACCTTGGCGAAGGCCTGCCGTTCAACATGTGGCGTGTGGACAACCGAAATGGCTGGGTCAAGGCCCCCAAGAGCTACCCGGCTAAAAAGCCACTGACCGACTACTTCCAGCAAAACTTCTGGCTCACCACCTCTGGCAACTTCCGCACACAGACCTTGATTGATGCCATGATGGAAATTGGTGCGGACCGTATCCTGTTCTCCACCGACTGGCCATTTGAAAATGTGGACCATGCCTGCACATGGTTTGACGCCACCAGCATCAGCGAAGCAGACCGCCTCAAAATTGGTCGCACCAACGCTGTCGACCTGTTCAAGTTGAAGATCTGATTCACCTTCAACCACCCCGTGCCCGCTTCAAGTCCCGGTGACTTTGGCGGGCATCTTTTTGCCCACCACAAGACATCAATCTCGGTGATTGAGCATGTCCATGTTGTCGTAAATACGCGCCAAGAACCCACGCAAGGTATTCGCCTCGTCCGCGCTCAGCCCTGCCAACGCCACCCGTTCATACAGTTGCGCCAGCGGAATCACCCGGTCCACCAACGCCTCGCCCTTGGGGGTGAGATGCAAAGAGCGCGCGCGTGCATCCGCACTGTCTCGTTCACGCACCACCAACTTGCGCTTGATCATCGCGTCGATCAAACGCGACAAGGTCGATGCGTCGATTGATGTGTGATGGGCCACCTCACCAATGCGCTGTGACGGTTGATGCCGCAGCGTCGCACAGACGCGCCATTCGTTGAGCGAGAGGTCAAACGGCTTCAACTCCACCGTGAACGCCTGCCCTGTCCTGATACCTGCTCTTGCAAGTAAATAGGGGATGGATTCCTGCAGGTCGTGGCTCATGTCTTTGAGGGTATTAAGGTGAAAAATTTATCCAATACAAGGCAAGTCTAGCGAATCACTCTTAAGGGTAAGTCCTCGATTAATTTATATGCATTCGCATATTTAATTCGTTCATGCAGGGTGTGTGCACATCCGCTCCACTTCAGCACAGGAGACCTCACATGAACCGAGATCCATTGCCCCCGCTCACCGCCTTTCCTCCCGTTCCGTTTGATGCGCCAGGTCGCACATCGCCCGTGGCGGGTGCCCCGACCCTGAGCCAATTGGGTGATGCGGCGCGGGCCATGGTGCCCTACCTGCGTGAGCAAGCGCGCAACACCGAGTTAGAGCGACGGGTGTCCCAAAAGTCAACCGACATGTTCCGTGAGGCCGGTTTTTTCAAGCTCATGCAACCCGCACGTTTTGGCGGTTACGAATACGGCTTCACCGCGTTCATTGAAATCATCAGCGAGCTGGCCCGGGGTTGCGCCTCCTCAGCTTGGGGCTGTTCTTTGGGCGCTATCCACCAATGGGCCGTGAGCACCTTCCCCGAGCAAGCCCAGCAAGATGTCTGGGGCGAGAACCCCTACGCCATCATGTGCGGCTCTTATGCGCCTGCAGGTAAAGCAGAAAAAGTGGACGGTGGCTACACCGTCCAGGGCGAATGGCACTGGGCCTCCAACGTCGACAACTCCGAGTGGGCGTTGCTGGGCGTGGTGTTTCCGCCCAACGAGGACGGCACCTCACCTGGCGCGGGCTTTGTCTTGGTGCCACGCAAAGATTGGCGCATTGAAGACAACTGGCATGTGGTCGGTCAAGCAGGCACCGGCTCCAAAACGGTGGCCATTGACCAACCCGTCTTTGTGCCCGCGCACCGTCGCCTGACGTTTGCCGAGGCCTCGTCCAACAACCCGCCGGGTGCCAGCGTCAACACCAACCCCATCTATCGCATCCCCTTCTTGTCTGCCGTACCGGTGTGTTTGGCTTCCCCCATGTTGGGCAATGCACAAGGCGCGATCGAAGTGTTTGAAGAACTCTGTGGCAGCCGCGTCACCCGTGGCGCCGTGGCAGGGGGCGGCAATCGCTTGAGTCAATTCTTTCCTGTGCAGTCACGTCTGGCCGAGGCCTATGCATCGGTTGACGCCGCGCGACTGCTGCTGTACCGCGACACCACGGAGGTGGAGAAAATGGCAGCGTCGCACACCATCATCGATGTGCCCACACGCATCCGCAATCGGCGCGACCATGCGTTTTCAACACGGCTGTGCCACCAAGCCGTCGAAGGTTTGTTCTCCAGCGTCGGCGGTGCCGGACTGTCGCTGGACCAACCCTTGCAACGCATGTGGCGCGACGCCAACATGATGGCGCGCCACATCAGCCTGAACTGGGATGCGGTGTCGTCGATGGTGGGCCAATACCACTTGGGCCTCGAACCCAAAGGCCAGTATTGAGACCCGTGGGAGTCCACACCATCGACTTGAATTTGTTTCTGGTGTTCCATGCCATCTACGCCACACGCAGCGTCACCCTGGCAGGCGAACAGTTGAACATCACGCAGTCCGCCGTGAGCAACTCGCTCAAGCGCTTGCGTGAACGCTTCAACGATGCGCTGTTCGTGCGCACCATGGATGGCATGGTGCCCACCCCACTGGCCGAACGCCTGATTGGCCCAGCCACGGCGGGCTTGAGTCAGTTCAACCAAGCCATCGACATGGGGCGTCACTTTGACGTCGAGAAATCTAAGCGACTGTTTCGCATTGCCATCAACGAGGTCGGGCATTTGGTGATGATGCCGCGCTTGTTCAACAGCATGCGTGAGTTGGCACCCCACATCAAAATTGAAACTGTGGCGTTGTCGCCTGCCGAAACCCGCAACGGCTTACTCAATGGGCACATTGAACTGGCGATTGGCAGTTGGAGTGGCATGGGGCCAGCGTTCTACCAGCAACGTTTGTTCTATGAATCCTTCGTCGTGGTCATGAGCCACAACAATCCACTGGCGCAAACAGGGCTCACCCTGAGCGACTACCTTCAGGCCGAACACCTCTCCTTCAGACCACACGGCTCGACCGACCTAGAGCTTGAATCCATGCTGCAACGCGCAGGCGTACCCGACCAACGCAACATCGTTTATGCCGCGGCACACGCGCAAGGGTTTGTGGAAATTATCAAAGACTCCAACTTGTTGGTCACACTGCCAAGCCGTCTGGCTCAGGCAATTGCAAGTCATCACTCGGCACTGACCGTAGTTGACGTGCCGTTTCCGGTGCAACCGTTTCAGATACGTCAGCAGTGGCATGAGCGTGTGCATCAAGACCCGGGACACCGCTGGTTGCGTGAGTTGGCTTTTGCACTCTTCAATGACTTCTCCACTGTCACGGGCCTGTCCTCTGCCCATGCGGAGTTGCCTTCAGATACCGACTGATTAGGTGTATTCCCGCATGCAAATTCATCCCGCAAATACACGCTATCGATGATCCAAATCACCCACCGACATACCCAATTCCTAGAATGAGACATGACTGATCACGCCCTCAAAAGTTCGACAGAAGATGATGCACACGCATCAGAACACCACCATCCTTCGCCTGAATTTCATCGGCTGCTTGACCGCCTTGAGCGCTTCTCGGGGGTTATTTTTATTCTGGTTGTATTACTGAACTTTGCCAGTGCGACAGGGCGTTATGTGGCGGGCACCCCCATCATGGGTGCGGACGAAGTTCAAGTCTTCACCATGATCTGGCTGATCTTTCTGGGCGCAGCCATGGCGGCTTTGCGGCGTATGCACCTGCGTATGGATGTGCTCACCATGAACCTGAGCCCACGCTGGGCTTGGTGGCGTCATCTCGCAGAAGCACTGCTCACGATGAACGTATGCGCAGTGATGGTGTGGGTGTCATCCGACTTCACTTACCAAATCTACGGTATGGAGCAAAAAAGCGATGCTGCAGAAATTCCGATGTGGATACCGCACATCAGCGTCGTGGTCGGCTTCACCGGTATGTTGCTGTGCAGTCTTATCGAACTCAAAGCACTGCTGCAACAGCGTGTGCGTAATCACTTCACGTCATGACTTACTCTTTAGCGTTGCTTCCTGTGGTCTTGCTGCTCATGGGCATGCCGATTTTTTTGGTTTTGTTGAGCGCTTCGGCCGTCACCGTCTTATTTGTGATGAGCGTTCCCCCTGCCGCCTTGCACCAAACCCTCTTTGGTGCGGTCGACAGCTTTGCACTGCTGTCGGTGCCCTTCTTCATTTTCGCGGGTGAGTTGATGGGGCATGGCAGCGTAGCCAAACGGATTGTGGATATTCTTCAGTCTGGCATCGGCTCAATGCGTGGCAGTCTGCCGTTGACCACGGTGGGAACCTCCGCGATCTTTGGAGCGATGTCAGGCGCCAGTGCAGCCACGGTCGCCACCGTTGGCCAGCTCATGTTGCCACCGCTGAAAGAACGCGGTTATCCCGATACATTCCGCGCGGGCCTGATCACGGCTGTGGGCGCCATCGACATCATCATTCCACCCTCAGTCCCACTGATCATATATGCGGCTGCAGCTTCAGAATCTGTCCCTAAGTTGTATGCCGCTGGCGTGATTCCTGGCTTGGTGATTGCTGCCATCTTGGCGGTGTACGTCGTCTGGATTGCGCGCAAGCTCAACATCTCTGACGGTCAACCCTTCTCCATGCCAGTGTTCTTGCATGCACTGGCCAGCGGTACGTGGGCGCTGGGGGCCCCGTTCATCATCTTGGGGGGAATCTACGGCGGGTTTGTCTCGCCCACGGAGTCTGCCGCGTTGGCTTGCGTGTATGCAGCGTTCGTCGCACGCTACATCTACCAAGATATGAGTTGGTCACAAATCGTGGGCTGTGCCTCACGCACGGTCACACTGACCGCACAAATTTTGGTGATCGTGGCTTGCGCGAATGTGTTTGGCTGGTTGCTCACCGTCAACCAAATACCCGCCACATTGGTGGAAGTGGTGAGCGGTTGGCAGCTCACACCCTGGATGATTTTGTTGGCGCTCAATGTGCTGTTTCTCATCGTGGGCTGTTTCATTGATCCTTTGTCTGCCATCCTCGTGCTTACCCCCTTATTGATGCCTTTGGTCAAAGCCGCAGGCATCGACCCGGTGCATTTCGGCATCGTCATCACCACCAACTTGGCCATTGGCATGTTTCATCCGCCCTTTGGGTTGAACATCTTTGTGACCCAATCGTTATTCCGCTTTCCGCTTCCCGTGATTTACCGGGGCATCGTGCCGTTCATCTACCTCTATCTGATCGCATTGGCGCTGATCACTTACATCCCATGGCTGTCACTGGCCATGGTGCGTTGGATTTATTGACCCACTTTCCCTCATCACAACAGGAGACAACCATGAACACATACATCTCACGCCGCAATTTGATGTCACTGGCAGCGAGCACGGTCGCCGCAGGCCCGTTGCTGCAAGTCAATGCGCAAAACCAAATCGTGATGAAAATCGCTGCAGCCACCATCAACGATGTGCAGCATTTTTGGATGAAATCTTTTCAGGCCGCGATCGAAAACCGAACAGGGGGGCGTATCAAGGTTGAGCTTTATCCTGCCAGCCAGTTGGGCGCCATTCCACGCATGGTCGAGGGCACAGCCATGGGCACCATCGAGTGCTTTGCTACGGCATCCAGTTTTCTCACCAGCTTAGACCCTCGCTTCGAGGTATTTGATGTGCCAGGCGTCATCCATGACACCCCACACGCGGTCAAGGCCTTCCAAGACCCTGAAATGCGCAAGCTGATTTTTAGCTTTGGTGGCAACCGCGGTTTGGAAAGCATTTCTGTTTTCATGCACAGCCCGCAGAACTTGGTGTCGCGCAAACCCATCCGAACATTGGCTGATTTGAATGGTCAAAAAATTCGGGTGCTGAGTACGCCCTTGCAGATGGAGCCCATCAAAAAACTCGGTGGTGCACCTGTGCCCATGCCACTGTCTGAAGTCATGCCCGCATTGCAAAACGGCGCCATTGACGGGTTCATCGCGGCCAGTACCGTGTTCTCCGCACTCAAGTTCTACGACGCGGCCAAGTACCAAACCCAGTTGCCCCAGTGGCCACTCATTGTGGTTATTGCTTGCAACAAAGCCTGGTTGACCAAGCTCCCAGCCGATCTGCGCGCTATCGTGCAGGAAGAAGCAGCAAAATCCGAAGCTGCAGCCAATGAATTTGGCGTGCAAGACATCACACGTGCACGTGATGTCTGGACACAAAACGGTGGCCAATTGGTCAGCTTGTCCACAGATGAAGCGGCCACGTTCTCCAAGGTGGTCAACCAAACAGCCACCGAGATCATCAACAAAAACACAGCTGCGAAGGGGGCTTTTGAGACATACGCCAACATCGCACGCAAGTACAAGTGACGGGACAAAGAAAAACCCCGTAGCAACTTGCGTTACTACGGGGTGAATCTGGTGGCCTGGGGCAGAATCGAACTGCCGACACGCGGATTTTCAATCTCGTATCAATTCATTTCGTAACAAGCTCTTAAGCGGTTTTTACTTCTACAAACTGCTGCGATTTTTTAGAGTTGCTTCACGCGTGTATGCTTAAGCGATCGCAGATTTGTAGAAGACGTCATGGCACGGTCAAGCAGCAATACCAAAGGCAAAAGTTCGGGAGATGCCACAGCATCCTTAAATGAATTGGAGAAGGTCACTGCACGTGTTGACTTTCTTGCTCACCAACACGACGAAGAGCTGGAAAGTAAGCCAGCTCGATCCAACCAGCCAGGTCGATTCAAGAATCCTCCCGAGGAGCATTTGGGGGAACGACTTAAAGAGATGCGTGAGTCAAAGCACATAACCCAAGGAGAACTTGCTGCTCTGACTTTAAGTTTGGACTCAGAAGGAAAAGGTATATCCAGAGCGGTGATTTCACTTTACGAAAAGGGAACCAATAGGCCCTCACCAAAGGAAATTCGACTTCTTTGCGAAGCACTGAAAGTTACACCCAACTATCTGATTTACGGAGATGAGCAGCCATTCACGCCAATATCTGATTACTCGCGTCTTGGCACTATTTCTCGGAGGAATGATCCGGAGGGATATGCGTGGGTAGCCTATGTAATGTCCATCATCCATCACAACCACTACGATGCTGTAATGAAGTTAATTCTTGATTTAGCGCGCGGTTGGGACAAGGGTTTTGACCAAGGACTTCAGGAAAAGGCTAACGCTGAGTTCTTGCGCCAATCCCAGGCACTTCAAGAGCGGCTTCGCGTCCGAGAATCGGCAACTAAGGTTAAGTTACCCAAAAAATAATTTTTCGTTGCATGCTTGCAATTTAAAATTACATGGTTTATTGTTCGCTTAGTGCGCAACTTTCCGTTGCACACACTAAACGTTACATTGAAAGACGACCATGACAATTGACTTTTCCCAACTGGCACTATCCCCCAACGAGTCTCGTGCCGCTCGTAACTTCCTCGGCCTCAGCCAAGCGCAAGCAGCCGAAAAATCCAACCTCCCAGGGCACAAGCTCAAACGCTTTGAAACCGGCAACTATGTGCCTGATGGCCAGTTTCTTCAGGACTTGCGCGAGTTCTTTGAGGGTGAGGGCTACAACTTCCACGATGAAGACGCACCCGGCGCCAAGGCCCGTGCCAAAGGGGATGTTTTCCCAGCTGGCGTAGTTGGTGAAACTGGCAGTTCTTCCAGTGAAACCACTGGTTTTTCCTCAGGAAAACCAACGCGCCCACAGCAAGCAAACCTACAGTTCATGCGCATCACGCCAGCACTCGAGGGCGATCAAATCGACCGCATCTTTGACTGCATTGAAGACAACGAGTCGAGCATTTCCAGCATCTGCGCTAAAGCGATCAGCATTGGTTTCATGAGTGAAAGCCCTTCAGCTGCGAGCCAAGCCGCTGCAATCGCCATTCAACGCCGCCTGGCTGAAAACGGCCTGTTGTTCGCCCGTCTGATGGGGCGCGAGCTGTTTCCAACAGACGCAACCGACAACGCAACCAAGGCAGTAAAAGCGAAAACGGTGGGTGAACTGATGCGCTTGGCCATGTCAGACGTACAGCGCGCCGTCATCGACGGCGACAAAGAGGCTCAGGCGCGCCGCAAAGGTCGCGCCGAGCCCACGGAGGTGTTGCAAGCGCTGGTCGGCTGAGAGGACGGTTGCGTGAAGCATCCTGATCAACAGACGGCAGTAGCGCGCCCACCCGCAGCTTTGACGGGGCGCCACCAGGCGCCGACCGGGGCACCCGCGCACACGTCAGTGTGCGTGGGGGGGGAGGGAACCACGTCATGCGAGGTTATGGCGTGCAAGGCTGTTTCAGCCCGGAGGGCAGACCTATGAAGCTGCCCACCCTTCACTTTCGAACCATTTGGAACGACACACAAGGTGGCGTGATCTCTTGTTGCACCACCAAAGAGGGTTTGTTTCTTTTCGTGTGGCCATTTGAGCTTGCACTTTTGTGGCCAGGAGTAGAGATATGAACAAAGTCATTGCCGCCTACTGGCTCTCCCCCACCCAACGTGCTTTGCGCGCACAGGTCGTAACACCGGCCGCAAAGCCTCAGCGTCGCCCTTTCTCACCGCCCAAAGTCCACCACCAACCCGGTTCGGAATTGGCTTTGAAAACGGCTCGAATTTTTCACTTCACGGGCAGTAACACCCCGTATGAGTCTCATGAGTGAGACAACAACAAGCGAAGCGCAGTACCTCATGGGACTCGATACGGTCAGATTAAAGACACCCTATATGGCACGCTCAATCGTCGACAAGATCAAGGCTCAAGGTGAAAGCTATTGCCGAGTCTGCAATGAAACCGGTGAGCGCATCTGGGAAATCACTCGCACCAATCTTCGCGCCTCACACGATGCTCGGATCATGGTCAAGCCGATGTACGAGGACTGCACCAAGTCTCGCAGCGGCAAGCCTGAATGGCACCCCAGTGAGCCTTATCTCATCGTTGAATGCTCTGTAGCCAAAGCGTTTCACGGCCACAACGTGTACGGCGTAATCGATGACCTTCAAACAGCAAGCGAACACCTGCGAGACCTTCTGCAACAACTGCTGGGCACGGCATTGCCACACACCCGCAATTGGACGGTACAGCGTGTGGACTGGGCAGAAAACTTCCAGCTCCCATACCTGGCAGTACAGGAGTATTTCGAGGGCATCTATCACGTGGCCTTCCCGCGCCGAAAGATGCAAAAGTACAGCAACGAGTCGATCTTTGTTCCAGGTACGACAACCACGATCAAGATTTATCACAAAGGCCCTGAGTTCCAAAAGAACGACCGCAAGCGACTTGCCTTTGTACTGCGAAGCCAGTTTCAACAAAATCGCCCACCAAAGGCCCCACCGGAATGGGCGTACCAACAAGCGTCACGCCAAGTAGCAGCACTGCAACGACTCGCCAACAACCGGCTCCGTGCCGAGGTTGAGATTCATGCAGAGAAGCTGGACTACGACTTTGACAAAAAGCCCAAGGTTCACGAAGTAACCACGGAATACCTGCAAGCGGTATTCGACAAAGAGATGCGCCGACTTTTGCGAGAGGGGCAAGAGGGCGTGCGCATTGTCCGTACCAGTCTTGCAGTTCGCGATCGCCTAGAAGCACGGTACTCACAGGAACTAGCAGGCTTACTGCATGGTTTTTGGTTGGGTCTCGCAACTCACGGCGAAGACGACATGAAGCACAGGCAAACCAGAGCGACTTTCTATCGCCGCCGCAAGCAACTTGTCGATGCAGGTGTGTCATGGCTGGCCACCGATCAACAACTCATTGAGCGTCAGGGGCAAATGCTACCCACTGACTTCTCCCCAGTTCGTGCAAACCCAAGGCGATGTGAAAGCCTTGTGCGCGAAAGACCTGCGTTCAATTACGAACGTGGATTACTCCAACTGGCCGCATGAGGCCACTGACCGAAAGGCAAATCATCATGAGCGAAACCGTACTTATCCTCCGCGCCTCCAAGTGGGAAATGACCGATGAAAAAACGGGCGAAGTCCGCAAAGGCTGCACGGTTCATTACATCAACGACTACCAAGTGGAAACAGCAAATGCCGTTGGGGATGCTCCCATGAAAGTGGCTGCAACCGACGAAGTGTTCACCGAAGTGAAGAAATACAAGGCACCTGGCGTTTACGAAATCAACACGCGCACCAAGCCGGGCAAAGAAGGCCAAGCGACTGTGGTGATGACGCAAGCCAATTTCGTCAGCGCATTCACATTGGCTCAAGCACGATAAAAAAAGCGCTCACGTGCAGCAACACATGAGCGCCCACCATCGACACATTCAGTAACTTATCAACGGCCTCGAAAGCTTAACTCAAAAGGTTTTCGAGGTCACTCCAGCGAGGCTCTTATGTTCAAGGCATCCAAGTCAATCTACGGCATCAATTTGTTTGTCTTGTTCATGGGTGAATTTGGTGGCCCCGCGGAGGTATGTAAACACCTAGGCGTTACGGAACGAACCGTAAAAAGCTGGATATCCAAAGGCAAAGTACCTCGCATGGCCGTACTCGCACTTTTCTGGGAGTCAAAGTACGGACGTTCAGAAATATTTACGGATCAAGTTAACGAGATTAGATGGCTCTACCGTCGAGTGTGCCTGCTCCAAGAACAGTACACAAAGGCCAAGGATGTTGTTGCCGGAGTGAAGCGCTTGCACTCAGGCGCTGAGAACGAAGCTTTCTTTGATGAATTGCCGACCATAAATGATTTGCCCAAAGAACGGTATTCAGAGTCGTTGGCCAACACCCGTGTTGAAGCGATCCCCAGTGGCACGATGCTCTCACCACGGACAAAAAATGCCTTGTCCTCATTCGAAGATAGACGCTCGTCGGTAGCCAAACAGAAGAAGGCTTAACTGTGGACTCCAACCTCTTTCTTACCTGCGAAGAGCTGGCCATGTTGACCGGTTTCAAAACACCTGCTCGACAGGTTGGCTGGTTGCGCACCAAAAGTTGGAGATTTGAAATCAACGGCAACAGAAGGCCCATCGTGGCGCGTAAATATGCAGAGAAGATGCTCGGCTGCGGGATACCCGAAGAATCGCCGTACAGGCCCAATTTCGCGGCATTGCAGGGGGCTTGATGGGCAGACGTAGACAGTCAAATCACGATGACCCACCGCGCTTTCATCGCAAGGGAAATGTTTGGTATCACGTGAGCGGCACACAGCCTCGGGTTTGGACCAAGCTGTCCAATGACCGCGCCGAAGCTTTGCGACTATGGGCACAACGAGAGGGCGTGCGAGAAGACGACTCGACCAAGTTGTTCTCGGTCATCGCCAAACGCTATGTGCGTGAGGTGTACCCCACCAAGGCCGTGCGCACACGTAAGGACAACGACAAAGAGTTGGTTCACCTACTACGCGTCTTTGGACACATGCCCATTGATGCCATTGCACCGATGCATATTCGCGAGTACCTGGACATTCGAGGGGTTGTAGCCAAAGTGCGTGCAAACCGCGAGAAGGCGCTTTTTTCGCACATCTTCAACAAGGCCCGGGAGTGGGGTTACACCATGGGCCAGAACCCATGCCAAGGTGTCAAAGGCTTCAAAGAAACTGGGCGTACACGCTACGTCACGGACGATGAGTTTGAGCGCGTCAAAGAGTTTGCTCATGCCACGGTTGTTGACGCCATGGACTTGGCACTGCTGACAGGTCAACGTCCCGCCGATGTGCTGAAAATCCAACGCGCAGATATTCGCGATGGTGCGCTGTGGATCGTTCAAAACAAGACGGGCGCACGCTTGGGCATTGAGATCACCGGAGAGCTGGCCACCGTGCTTGACCGTATCTACAGTCGCCCACGAAAGGCGATCAGCCCCTACCTGATTCAAGACGACAACGGACAGCCACTCAGCCAAATCGCTTTGCGCTCACGCTTTGACAAAGCGCGCACGCTGGCCAAGGTTGAGTTTCAGTTTCGAGACATTCGGGCCAAGGCTGCAACAGACACTGGTGATCTTGCGCACTCGCAAAAACTACTGGCCCACAAGAACCGGGATATGACGGAGCACTACGTTAAGGCGCGGATGGGGGAACGGGTGAAACCCCTAAGATAAGATATATCGAATATACTGTATATAATTACAGTAAAATCTTATCTCTTGTGCGAGACAATTGACAAACATGAATAAAACCTCACTCTTTGATGAACGTAGGGCAGCTCAAGCTGCTGCGTTCCTGCTTCATAAAGCAGGAGGTGGCTTGCCGCTCATTAAGCTTGTGAAACTCATGTACCTAGCAGAGCGCTTGTCCCTACAACGTTATGGCGAACCTTTGACTGGTGATCAGCTTGTCTCTATGCAACATGGGCCCGTGCTATCACAAACTTATAGCTGCATAAATGGAGCTACTCAATCGTTAGAGGGTGGATGGGAAACATGGGTCGCTGATCGAGCAGGCCATAACGTGGGGTTGAGAGACCCAAGCATGATTCGCTCACCAGAGCTAGATTTACTATCACTAAGTGACTCTGATCTTGAAGTTTTATCAGAGACATGGACAGAGTTTGGACATTGGAATCGCTGGGACCTTGTGCAGTACACACACGAACATTGTCCAGAATGGAAAGACCCAGACGGATCAATGATTCCAATTTCCCACTTGACGCTTTTCAATAAACTTGGCTATACGCCTGAACAGGCACTTGCACTTTCATCAAGACTTGCTACTCAAGAGCAACTGAAAGCAGCATTCTTCTAATAAACGATGGCATCGACTGGGCAAACGGCTTTAATACCGTCTGGTCCAGACGGAAGTCATCTATTTTTTTTGATACTCGGGCCCGCTCAACTAGTTGGTTACGGAAGCACTCCACAAATAATCCTAGTTAGCTTGTGCAGCGTTCACGATGGAGTGCCATACGATCCTGCCTGTGTACTAGAAGCAGGAGATCACCCTTTTATTCAGCGCAAGAGCTACATTGCATATCGTCACATGCGCGTCGATTCTGAAGCACATGTAGACGCCATGCTGGAAAAAGGAGTTTGGCAAAGTCACGTTGACTGCACCCCTTCAGTGATGCAGCAGATTATCGGTAATGTATGCGCATCAAAATTAGCACCCCGGGAATTCAAGCGCCTTTTTGGATGCAGCTAACGTATTTGTAGAAATGAATCTTTAAATGTAGAAACGCCCCAGAACCCTTTCGGGCGCTGGGGCGCATCATTACTGGTGGCCTGGGGCAGAATCGAACTGCCGACACGCGGATTTTCAATCCGCTGCTCTACCAACTGAGCTACCGGGCCAAGACGGCAATTGTAGCACTGTCAAATGGCCAATTTTGCAAGCTCAAAGTTGAGCCACTGAACGCAAGTTTTCAGCCGTGGTGGTTGGAAAACCAAAATATTCCAGATAGGCAGGAATTTGTTCAAACAGCATGTCCGCCCCTACTTGAACACGACAACCACGTGCTTGAGCAGCCGCTAGAAATGCGGTGATTTCTGACCGCATCACCACCTCACCCACAAAAGTATCTGGCGACAAACGCGAAACATCCATGGGCAGGGGGTCGCCTTCGCTCATCCCCATCGGCGTGGCATTGACCACCAAATCAAAACCTGCTGGATCGTTTGACCCTGTGCTGACATCGATGCCAGGATAGTTTTTCTTCAAACGCTGCCCTAATGCCTCAGCAGAGGTCGTGTTCACATCAAACAAGCTGATGGCAGCAATACCAGCACCGGCCAAGGATGCCGCTATTGCACAACCCACGCCCCCACTGCCCACCACCAACACGCGCGCGCCCTGTAAGTTCAAGCCCTTGCGTTGCACCCCACGGACAAAACCCGCGCCGTCGAACATATCACCCACTAGACGGCCATCCGGAGTGCGCTTGACGGCATTGCATGCGCCCGCCACTTTGACAGTGGCGGTGACTTCATCCAACAAACCCACAGTGGTCACCTTGTGCGGCATCGTGATCAAGGCACCACGGATGTTGGTCAATGCAAAAACAGATTTCAAAAACGCGGGGTAGTCCGGCGTCTGACATCCCATGGGGACAACCACAGCATTGATCCCGGCCTGTTCGAAGTACGGGTTGTAAATCATCGGGGACTTGAAGCTATGCGTCGGATAACCGATGTGGGCAATGATTTCAGTGTTGCCGTTGATCATGGGCTTATTTTTTCTTTGCGTTTTTCGCAGCTGTCACGCCAGCGCGCAAGGCCAACAAATAGCTGTCTTCGCCAAAACCGCAGATTTGACCTTTGACGATTTCGCCAAACACCGAGTGATGACGAAACTCTTCGCGCGCATGGATGTTAGACATGTGCAGCTCAACAATAGGACAGGTCAGAATGGCCAGCGCGTCGCGTATGCCATAGCTGTAGTGAGTCCAGGCACCTGCATTGATCAACACCGCATCGACGTTGTCGACAAAGCCTTGATGAATGCGCTCACACATATCACCTTCGTTGTTGGTCTGAAAGCACTCAACCTCAACGCCCAACTCAGCGGCAAGCTTTTTCATGCTGGCGTTGATCTCATCCAACGTGATGGTGCCGTATTGGGCTGGGTCACGTTTACCGAACATATTGAGGTTGATTCCATTGAGCATCAAAATTTTCATGGCTATCTTTGTTTCAGATTAAAAAAGGCAGCGGGCAATGGCTGCCCCGCTGCAACATCAAGCGACAGATTACTTGCGCATCTTGGCCAGCTCGGCCTGAACTTCCGCAACGATCGGGCCCACAGCAGCACTGTGTTTGTCGATGACAGGTTTCATTTTTTCACGCAGCTTGGCCACTTCAGCAGGCGTGAATTGCGAAACCATCATGCCGTTTTTCTTGAGCAACTCTAAGTTGGCAGCCAAAGCAGCGCGCGACTGCGTACGTTGGTTTTTCGCAGCAGCATCGGCTGAGTCGTCGATGATTTTTTTCTCTGTAGGGCTCAAAGAGTCCCACACTTTTTTGCTAAAAATCACCGATTGCGGGTTGTACTGGTGATTGGTCAATGTCACATACTTTTGCACTTCCCAGAACTTGTTGGCAGCGATCACGGAGACGGGATTTTCTTGACCGTCAATCGCTTTTTGCTCCATGGCGGCATACACCTCAGGGAAAGGCAGCGGGGTGGGGTTGGCGCCCAGGGCTTTGACCCAGTCCACGTTGATGGCGTTAGGAATCACGCGCAGCTTCAGGCCTTCGATGTCTTCAACTTTGTTCAACGCACGTTTGCTGTTGGTGATGCTGCGAAAACCCAGTTCCCAATAAGACAAGCCGACAATACCCTTGTCTTGCAGCTGCGCATGCATCTTTTGGCCAATCGGTCCGTCAGCAATAGCGTCAGCTTCTTTCTCGTTGGCGAACAAGAAGGGGAAGTCAAACACTTCCAAAGCCTTGACTTCACTGGCCAGAATGCCAGAGTTCATGACCGCCATCTCAATGGTGCCGCCTTTGAGAGAGGAGACGACCGCTTGGTCGCTACCGAGTGCACCGTTCAAAAACAGTTGCACCTTGATCTTGCCGCCAGACTTAGCTGCCACCGATTCAGCAAACGCCTTCATACCGGCCACAGCAGGGTGCCCCTCTGGACCATTCAAACCAAACTTGAGGGTGCGCTCTTTGATGTCTTGCGCGCTTGCGAAGCCAACAGCAGCCATGGCCACAGTAGCCAGCACAGATTTGATGAAAAAGCGTTTCATGACAAAGTCTCCAAAATTAAGTTGAGGTCGTACGCATCAAAAATTTCTGACGCCGCCTGGCGTACCCGTGCAGGCGGCATTCAAGAGTTTCAATAGAACCAGCGAGCCGGCACCATCACGATGGAAGGGAACAACACCATCAAGAACATAACGATGAACTGAACCGCCATGAAAGGCAACACACCACGCATCACCTCGTCCATGCGCATGCGGCCTACCCCAGCCACGACGTTCAAGACCGTGCCAACAGGTGGTGTGACCAAGCCAATGGAGTTGTTGATGATGAACAAAACACCAAAGTAGACCGGGTCAATGCCTGCGGCTTTGACAATCGGCATCAACACAGGTGTCAAGATCAAAATCGTTGGGGTCATGTCCATGGCCGTGCCCACCACCATGCACAGCACCATGATGGCGATCATCAACAGGGTTGGGCTACTCAGCAATGGCTCAAGCAAGGACACCACTTGTGACGGCAAATTGGCCACTGTGATCAACCACGCCGATACCATGGCAGCGGCAACCAAGAACATGATCACTGCGGTTGTTTTAGCCGCTGTTTGAAACACGTGGAATAACTGACCCCAGGTCAACTCTCGGTAAATCACACCCGCCACAAACAACGCGTACACAGCAGCCACCACCGCAGCTTCTGTGGGCGTGAACACACCCATGCGCAAGCCCACCAAGATGATCAGCGGCAACATCAAGGCCCAGCCTGCACTGCGCATGGCTGCAAAAACCTCTGCGCTTGATTTGCGCGGTGGAGGCGTCAGCACTTCGCGACGGGTCAACCACCACCAAGTCGCCCACAAGCCTGCAGCCAACACGATGCCGGGGAAAATCCCTGCCAAAAACAATTTGCTGATGGACACGTTGGCAGCAACGCCAAAAATCACAAAACCAATGGAAGGCGGAATGATCGGACCGATCACGCCACAAGCAGCGATCAAACCACCGCTGCGGGCTTTGTCGTGGCCCGCCTTGACCATCATGGGCAACAACAAGGCCGTGAGTGCCGCAGCATCAGCCACCGCAGAGCCTGACAGTGCAGACAGCAAACAGGCAGCAACAATCGTCACATAGCCCAGGCCGCCACGGATGTGCCCCACTAAGGCCATCGCAAAGTCAACGATGCGTCGTGACAAGCCCCCTGTATTCATCACCTCACCAGCCAGCATGAAAAATGGCACCGCCAGCAAAGGAAAGCTGTTGGAGCCCTCGATCACGTTTTGCGCCAATATTTGTGCGTCAAACATGTCCATGTGAAACATGAGTGCAGCACCACACAAGAGCAACGAAAAAGCAATTGGCACACCCAAAGCCATCGCAGCCAACAAGGAGCCCAAAAATACGGCAATCGTCATGATGATTTCCTTGCTGTTTATTTCAAAGGTGCTGGTGCGTCGACAGGCTCTTCTTCAGATTCCCGCACACCAATCAATTCGCTGTTTTCCAACTTGCCCAGCATCAAGCGCAACAGTCGGTCTACCAAGATCAAAGCGCCGGACACGGCGAGCACCATGCCACAGGCATAGAAGTACCCCATCGAGACTTCCATCACTGGACTGGTCGAGTCCCAGTTGATGATGGCTTGGTTTAATGATCCGACAAATAACAGCCAGCAGATGAACAGCATCAAGACATGGCCAATCACCAAGAAGACTTTTTGTCCTGTCACCGACAACTTTGAAACCAAGGTGTCTGAACCTAAATGTGCACCGTCCTTCATGGCGACGATGGCACCTAAGAACGTCATCCATACAAATAACTACCGCGACAATTCTTCCGACAACGTGAGACCTGAGTTGAAGGCGTAACGCAAGATCACGTTGCCAAACACCAGAACAACCATCACGGCCAAAGCAATCGCAATCACGACTTCAAGCAGTCGGCAATAAATAGAAATAAATTTTGTCAGCATGTGACATGCCTCCGAAAAAAAGCGATCCAGTAATGTACGAACTGGATAGTTTTATGGTTATTGGTGAAAACCCTTAAGCCCAGGGAGTTACTGGCGCACAAAGCGCGAAACCATATCGACGATGTTTTTTCGCCTCAGGGCAATGGCGGCAGCAGAAGCTTTCCCGCGCTTGAAGATCAACCCAAAAGTATGCTTATTAGAGACATTGAAAAAGGTCAACGCCGAAATGGATGCATGGATATCCACCGGATCTAGACCGGGCCGAAAGACCCCTGCCGCCACACCACGGTCATACAGACGCCGGATAGCCTCAATGGCGGGCACATTCAGTTGCTGGATGATTTTGCTTTGCCCCAGATATTGGCCGCGCTGGATATTCTCATTCATCACCAAGCGCACGTAATACTCGTTGCTGGAATGATGATCAAACGTGAATCCAACCAATCGCTCCAGCGCCTCTTGTGGAGACAAGTCATCCAGATGCAAAGAGCTCTCGATCTGGCGCATACGACGGTATGCCTCTTCCAAGACCGCCACGTACAGACCTTCTTTGCTTCCGAAGTAGTAATAAATCATGCGCTTGCTGGTGCGTGTGGCCGCAGCAATCTCATCAATACGCGCCCCACTCAAGCCTTTGTCAGCAAACTCTGAGGTTGCGACTTCTAAAATTTCAGCCATGGTTCTGGCTGGGTCATTCGTGCGTGTAGGCTTTGGGCGCTTTTGTACGATCTCGTTCATTCGGCCAGTATAAATCTCGTACATTGGACGGTGGAGGGGCCTGAAGCGCCGCAAAGGGCCCGTAATTTTTTGGTCTCAACGAACGACGACATGAGTCACAACACATCGACAGAATTCCACTACACGCTGTTTGTCTTGGCTGTTTTGGGTGGCGCTGTTTTTTGCGGTGCCCACTTGCTCAATGGATGGTTACTGGCAAATTTTGAGGTGACAAGCAACATCAGTTTCATCTACCTGCCTAGTTTTTTGCGATTGGCGAATGTGCTGGTCTTGGGCATGTTTTGGGGAACCGCAGCAACTGCCATAGGTGGGGTGATGCTCATGTGGTGGTCAACTGACAGCTGGCTGCTGGATTTGTGCCACACCGTCATCTCAGCCGGCGTTGCTGGTTTGTCGATTTTTGCGATGCAAATTCTGTTGCAACGCCGTTTGTCCATCAGCAAACTGTCTGACTTACTCAAACTTGCCTTGTTTTACGCTTTGTTGAATGCCTTGGCTCACCATTTGGTGTGGAGCTTTCTTGACCCGTCAAAGTTGGTAGATCCAAACCAAGTGCTCTACATGGTGATTGGCGATATCAATGGCGCCGTTTTAGGCGCCTTGGGATTGCGCTGGATGGCGCAACACACGCCGTTGATAAATTTCGCACGACGCAAAGCGATGACGGATGACGAGCTCATAGACAGCACAAACTAAGCGCTGCATAACGACCTTTCAAGCGAGACGCTTGGCCTTGGACAGGTCAACGCCCAACTGCTTGAGCTTGCGATACAAGTGAGTGCGCTCAAGGCCTGTTTTTTCAGCCACACGCGTCATAGAGCCGTTTTCTTGGCCCAGATGGAATTCAAAGTAAGCACGCTCAAATGCATCACGCGCATCGCGCAGTGGCAGATCCAACTCAAAACTCTGGTGGGTGGGTGGCAGCACGACGGCTTGCGTCACCGCTACCGAAACTGCCGCAGCATCATGCCCCACAGTGATCGCGCTCTGTTTAGATGCCACGCCAGCGACAGGCTTGCGTGCCAAGCCATGCTCAACCGCTTTGAGCAACTTTTGCAGGGTGATGGGTTTCTCTAAAAATGCCTGAGCCCCAATACGCGTGGCTTCGACCGCGGTGTCGATGGTGGCATGACCACTCATCATGATCACGGGCATGTTCAACAAACCTGCACTGGCCCACTCTTTGAGTAATGTGACGCCATCCATATCGGGCATCCAAATATCAAGCAGCACCAAGTCAGGCCGTGCGGCCTGACGGGCGGCTCGCGCTGCAGCCGCGTTTTCGGCCACCTCAACAACATGCCCTTCGTCGTTGAGAATTTCAGACAAGAGGTCACGAATGCCCAACTCGTCATCAACCACCAAAATATTTGCCATGAATGAACGTGTTTCGCTGAATTAGAGCAAGGAGTGTTGCTGCTCGACAACTGGGAATGATAACGACACTTGAGCCCCCACCACGACACCAGATAGTTCGCGATTTTTCAAGTCAATACGGGCCCCATGCTCATCAGCAATTTTCTTCACAACGGCCAAGCCCAATCCAGTGCCACGGGCTTTCGTTGACACATAAGGCTCAAAGGCGCGTTTGAGGATTTTCGCGGGAAATCCAGGGCCGTTGTCACGCACGACAAGGCGGACACGCCCAGATGAGGACACCCACTGGGTGGCAATAGAGACTTCTGGCTGAGAAGAACCCTCGGTGGCATCCTGTGCGTTTTGTAACAGGTTGTGCACCACTTGACGCAACTGCTGTGCATCCCCTTGAATTGCTGGACACGCCACATCCAACTCCACGCGAACTGGAACCAACGCGTTCTCGTTGCCGTACAGCTGCAACACATCTTGAACCAACGCATTGAGATCCAACGAATGTAATTCCGCCAAGGGTAAACGGGCGTAATCACGAAACTCATTGACCAGTCGTTTCATCGCATCCACTTGGTCAACGATGGTTTTAACTGACTTGTTCAGCACCAGTCTTTCTGGATCTGCCAGCTTGCCATCTAATTTCATGGCCAATCGCTCAGCCGAGAGTTGGATGGGGGTGAGTGGGTTTTTGATCTCATGCGCCAACCGACGCGCGACCTCACCCCAAGCTTGAGCACGCTGGGCCGACACAATTTCAGAGATATCGTCAAACACCAATAAACGTGCATTGTTGGGCAGCACCGCGCCACGTGCAAGCAAGGTGATGTGCTGTCGGGTGTCGTCCACCATTTCAACCGCAGGACTCATCAAGGTCGCATGCAACTCGAACGACTGTTGCCAATGATCAAGACCGTGCTGGCTGCGTTCCCCGAGAAAGCCCTCAAACTCTTGCTGCACGTGTCGTGCAAACTCGGACATGCCTTCAATATCTCCCAGCACTCGCCCTTCCCAGGCCGCTAGGGGGACACGCAAAATGCGCGTGGCACCGGGATTCGATGACTGAATCACCCCCCGCTCATCCAGCACGATCACACCCGCCGTCAGGTTATCCAAAATGGTTTGCAAATTGGCGCGCGCATGGCTGACCTGCCCCATGCTGCGGTCCACCGCAGCACGTGCTTCAGACAATTGCTGGGTCATCTGCGCAAACGAACGCGTCAAGCCGCCCAATTCATCGCGCCCTTGCAACGCAGGCTTGGGGCTCAAGTCACCGGCAGCCACATCACGCACACCCTGCGCCAACATCAAGAGCGGGCGCGCCAGTTGATTGCCAAGTAAAACCGCCAATAAAACCGCACCAAACACGGCCAAAAACAAACTCAGGGTCAAGGTTCCGATGTACATGCTGCGCAGCCCATCACGACCTAAGGCGCGCTCTTGGTATTCCCGGTAGGCTTCTTCAACAGCCAGTGCGTTGCTGACCAAGGTAGGCGCAATGCTCTTGGTGACTTGCAACACACGCGGCTCGGCCAACAAGCCCAAACCAGACGCGGGCACCAGGACCAAGGCCCGTATCTTGGCTTGTGCATTACCTTTGAGCTGGGCATCGTCCAAACCATCAATCGAGGTGACCCAGCCCTGTGTTTTGGTTTGCCGCAGCTCGGCGACAGAAGGTCGGTCTGGATTGATTTTGAAACGTGAGGTCCCCGCACTGGCGACGGCCTGCCCACTGGTGTTCCACAAAATCACATCGTCCGCCGCTAATTGATCGCGCAAGCGCTCCAAGGTCAGTCCGACAGAAGCGTCCGGCAAATCCACAATTTGGCTGGTCGCTGAGCGTGTTTTCTGCCCCAAGTCACTGGCCAAGCTATCTAATGTGGCACGCCCCAGACTCAGGCCAGCATCCAAGGCGCCCTCGACTTTGACATCAAACCAACTCTCGATCGAACGCGACACAAACTGGTACGACACGCTGTAAATCAACAAGCCTGGCAACAGCCCCACCAACGCGAAAGTGGCTGCAATCTTGAGCAACAAACGGCTGCCAAATTTGCCTTGTTTCAAACGCAGCATCAAACGCAGCGAAAGCCACACAATGACCAGCATCAACAGCGTGGCCACCACCACATTCAAAGCAAACAGTTGTCGGTAGTTGCGCTCGTAGAGCTCGCGATTGTCAGTGGCTTGCGTCAATAGAAACAACAGCACGAGCCCCAGCCCCAGCACCACGGCAGCGCTGACCACCATCAACCAACGCATCTGAAAACCAGTCAACTTCACGCTTTCTGGCGCGTGGATTTTCATGGGCCCGGCTCCAAAACAAGTCGCTGGGATTTACTCAACCGGATGTTCCAGTCACTCTGACCTGCAGCCCCCATTTGCAAAGGACGAGGCAGTTGGTTCAAGTCGAGTCGGAAACTGAATTCAATGCTCTGGCGCACATCCGTCTCCACATCACCCGCATTGGCAATGCGCCACTGGACAATGCGTCGCACAGACACCAACGCCTCATCCAGCGTGTCGTAACTTTGCCCTAGGCTTACCCCCAATCCACTGACACCGAAGGGCTGGGGTGAAACGCTGACACGCCAGCGTCGCGTCAATGGCATGTAACTCAAGCGCACATGCCGCTCCGCATGGGCCACACGTTGTTCATAAAAATACCAACGCTCGCGCGAAATATCGATTTCCGTGACGAAGTACAAGGACACGCCCTTGTACATGGCCTCTTCCAACACGGCTGGCATATCAAACTGCAAGTTGGCCGAAACATACACGCCTTGCTCTAGGCGCTGAATCTTCAAACCTTGTAAATCGACTGGCGTGATGGCCCATGCCGCAGTCATGCCCCAAAGACACAGCATCGACACACCCAGACGACGCATGGCGAAGACGCAGTGACGCCAAAACGACTCAAGGCGCCAATTTTTTTTCCAACAGTGCGTAATAAAAGCCATCGTGGTCACCGAATAGATTGTCGGCGAGGGCTGTGCTCATCGCGATGGTTTGGGGTCTTAAATGCCCCAGAGAAGGCAGCAATTGGGCATCAGTGTTGTGTCCAACAAACGTTTTGACCTGCTCATCCCCCTCGGCCTTGAAAACCGAGCAGGTGCAGTACAACAAACGACCACCTGGGCGCACCAAGGGCCACAGGGTGTTGAGCAGGTTTTTTTGGATCGCGGCCAGTTGAGCCACGTCTGTTTCGCGCCGCAACCAGCGAACGTCCGGATGCCGACGCACGATGCCCGAAGCTGTACAAGGCGCGTCCAACAACACGGCATCAAATAACTGACCGTCCCACCATGTCTGGGGACGGGCGGCATCCGCAGCCAACACCTGCGCATTCAGGCCCATGCGCTGTAGGTTTTGACCGATGCGCTCGCAACGCAATGGGTCAATGTCTAACGCAATGACGTGGTCTTCTGGGTCCAGCAGCTCCAGCAGATGTGCCGTCTTGCCTCCTGGCGCGGCACAAGCATCCAACACGCGCAAGTTTTTACCCTGAGGGCGGCTGAGTCCGGACAGCAATAACGGTGCCGCGCACTGCGCCGCAGAATCTTGCACTGAGCAGAGTCCTTCATCAAAGCCAGGAGTCTCTCGCACGGCACGGGCTTGCCCCAGTACCAAGCCTTGTTCGCCCACCGGATCCGAAGCAATACCTGCCTCATGCCAGCGCAGCTGCAGCGCCTCTCGTGAGATGCGCTGGGTGTTCACACGCCACGTCATCGGTGCCGCTTGGTTGTTGGCTTGCAAAATGCTTTGCCAATGCAAGGGATGGTCTTTTTGCAAGCGCTGAATCCACCAGGCCGGGTGATTCCATTGGGCTTGGGTGTCTTGATCTGTCGCCTGCACCAAGGCATCACGCTCACGCAAAAAGCGTCGCAGACACGCATTGAGGAAGTTGGCTTGCCCTTGCAAAGCCCGGGTCTTCTTCGCAGCCTCAACGGCTTGATTGACCAAAGTATGTGGTTCATAGGGCGCATGGTCAGCGTCCCAGGCCAACGCCAACGCGCTACACAACAAAGCATCTGGCAACAGGGCTGGGGCACGGGGTGCCAGCTGCGCACGCAAAGCCTGAGCACGCCCAAGCTGCCGCAACACTTGAAACAGCAAAGCCTGTACGCCCGGCCGCAGCGCTGACGGCACAGCGTCTAAAGCGGCTGTGCCAGAAACTCCACGTCGCACTTGGGCCAATGCTTGCGCCACGGCTTGCAACTGCTGCCAAAGCGCAACAGGCGCACCAGAACTTGCATTCATTCGAGTCGGCGTCCTGGTTTGTATTTGAAAACTCGCGCCAATAGGTTGGCAGGGAACATGGCAATGGCCTCGTTGTAGTTCTGTACCGCCTGGTTGAAGCGCTGCACATCGGGCTGAATGGAAATGCTCAACTCCGCCCAACGCTGTGTCAATTCATCAGGCACGCTGACGTAATACACGTCTGGATGCGTTAACGCCCCCCAGGCATCTTGTAAATCACGGCTGGTAGCCACCAACGCAATGGCAGACGAAGGCTCCAGCGGATGCTCTTGCATGCGCGCCAATGCCATGGCGGACAAATTGGCGGCCACTTGTAAGCGTGTCCAATGACTCGCGCCCAACTCAGGCGCCACGGCTGTGTGCCACCCAGAAGGCGAGGTCACCGCTGCGGTGGTGGCGTCTTGCACCAGCCCCTGGTAGCGCAGCATCAGCTCTTCAAGCACCGCAAACTGTTTGTTCACCAACGTACGCAGCTTGACCAGGCGCTGGTAGGCACCGACGGCCCAAAACACGCACACCGCGACCAAGATCCAAAACCACCAAGCATCCAACATGCCGCTCCCTTTCGTCTTGCATTGCCACGCGCACCCCATCAACAACAAAGGCCCTTGCGGGCCTTTGTTGTGGGGTCACTTTACGCTTCCTCGCCAGCGCCTTCGTCGGCGTGGGCCTCTCCCGAGGCCTCCGCCAACTCAGCAGCTTCGGCTTCGGCAATGGCACGGCGCTCGGCGTCGTCCATGGCGTCTTTGACCTTGCGGGCTTTGTGATACGCCATGCCGGTACCTGCTGGAATCAGGCGACCCACAATGACGTTTTCCTTCAAGCCACGCAACTCGTCGCGCTTGCCCATGATGGCCGCTTCGGTCAACACGCGGGTGGTTTCCTGGAAGGAAGCAGCCGAGATGAACGAATCGGTCGACAACGATGCCTTGGTGATACCCAGCAACAAGTTGCTGAATGTCGCTGGGATCTTGCCGTCTTTTTGCAGTGCTTCGTTGGTGTTGAGAATTTCGGAACGCTCCACTTGCTCACCGGCGATGTAGTTGGAGTCGCCCACGTTTTCAACGACCACACGACGCAGCATCTGACGCACGATCACTTCAATGTGCTTGTCGTTGATCTTCACGCCCTGCAAGCGGTACACGTCTTGCACTTCGTCGACGATGTAACGAGCCAGCTCTTCCATACCGAGCAAACGCAAGATGTCTTGTGGATCGGCTGGGCCGTCCACCACGCTCTCGCCCTTGTTGACCACTTGGCCTTCGTGGACCAAGATGTTCTTCTCTTTGGGAATGAGCTCGTCCCACACTTTGCCTTCTGGGTCAGTGATCTGCAAACGAACCTTGCCTTTGGTCTCTTTGCCGAACGACACGGTACCGGTCATCTCGGCCAGCATGCCCTTGTCTTTCGGGCTGCGGGCTTCGAACAACTCGGCCACACGCGGCAAACCGCCGGTGATGTCGCGGGTCTTTTGACCTTCGACAGGGATACGGGCCAGCACTTCGCCTGGGCCCACATCTTGACCATCACGCACCTGAATCAGCGCGCCAATTTGGAAGCCAATCGTCACGGCGTGGTCGGTGCCAGGAATCTTGACTTCTTTGCCAGCGGCATCGATCAGCTTGACCTGTGGACGCACCACCTTGGTCGAACCGCGACGCTTGGGATCGATCACCACCAAGGTGGACAGACCCGTCACTTCATCCAATTGCTTGGCAACCGTCAGACCTTCTTCCACGTTCTCGAACAACACCTTGCCGGCGAATTCGGTAATGATGGGTCGGGTCAATGGGTCCCAGTTGGCCAAGATCACACCCGCCTTGAGCGACTGGTCGGCCTTGACCGACAAGATCGCACCGTAGGGCACTTTGTGACGCTCACGCTCACGGCCATGTTCGTCGCTGATGATGATTTCGCCTGAGCGAGAAATCACCACCAACTCACCTTTGCTGTTGGTCACATAGCGCATCGTGGCATTGAAGCCGATCACGCCATTGGACTTGGCTTCCACGCTCGAAGCGATGGCTGCACGCGATGCGGCACCACCGATGTGGAAGGTACGCATGGTCAGCTGGGTACCTGGTTCACCGATGGACTGCGCAGCAATCACGCCCACCGCTTCACCGTTGTTGACCAAACCACCGCGACCCAGGTCACGGCCATAGCACTTGGCGCACAAACCAAAGCGGGTTTCGCAGTTGAGTGCGGTGCGCACTTTCACTTCGTCCACACCTTCGGCTTCGAAGACGTCGATCAAGTCTTCGTCCAACATCTCACCAGCCTTGGCCAGCACCGCACGGGTTTCGGGATGTACCACGTCTTCAGCCGCGGTGCGACCCAAGATACGGTCACGCAGTGATTCGATGACCTCACCGCCTTCGACGATGGCGCGCATCAACTGACCGTTGGAGGTGCCGCAATCCAACTCGGTCACGACCAAGTCTTGCGTCACGTCAACCAAACGACGGGTCAGATAACCCGAGTTGGCGGTCTTCAACGCCGTATCGGCCAAGCCTTTACGTGCACCGTGTGTCGAGATGAAGTACTGCAACACGTTCAGACCTTCACGGAAGTTCGCCGTGATGGGGGTCTCGATGATCGAGCCGTCAGGCTTGGCCATCAAACCACGCATACCCGCCAACTGGCGAATCTGAGCGGCAGAACCGCGCGCACCTGAGTCAGCCATCATGTAGATGGAGTTGAACGACTCTTGCTCGACTTCGTTGCCATGGCGGTCAATGGTCTTCTCTTTGCGGAGTTGGTCCATCATCACCTTGGACACAGCGTCACCCGCCTTGCCCCAGATGTCCACCACTTTGTTGTAGCGCTCGCCAGACGTCACCAGACCCGACACATATTGCTGTTCGATGTCTTTGACTTCTTTTTCCGACGCGGCAATGATGGCGTGCTTTTCAGTCGGCACCAACATGTCGTCAATGGCAATCGAAATACCCGCGCGGGTGGCCAGACGGAAACCGTTTTGCAACAGCTTGTCGGCAAACACCACGGTCTCTTTCAAACCGCACTTGCGGAATGCCGTGTTGATGAGCTTGGAAATTTCTTTCTTCTTCAACGCTTTGTTGAGGTTGGAGAAAGGCAAGCCTTTGGGCAGGATTTCCGACAACAGGGCACGACCGACGGTGGTGTCGACCAAGCTGGTTGAGGGAATGAATTCACCCGACTCTTTGTCTTTGGTCCACTCGGTCATGCGCACGCTGACCTTGGCGGTCAACTCGACAGCACCAGCATCCAAAGCGCGCTGCACTTCGCCGACGTTGGAGAAGATCAAGCCTTCACCTTTGCCGTTGATGCGATCGCGGGTGGCGTAGTACAAGCCCAACACCACGTCTTGCGACGGCACGATGGAGGGTTCGCCGTTGGCAGGGAACAAGATGTTGTTAGAAGCCAGCATCAAGGTACGGGCTTCCATCTGCGCTTCCACAGACAAAGGCACGTGAACGGCCATTTGGTCACCATCGAAGTCGGCGTTGAAGGCCGAGCAAACGAGGGGGTGCAACTGAATGGCTTTGCCTTCGATCAAGATCGGCTCGAACGCTTGAATGCCCAAACGGTGCAAAGTTGGCGCACGGTTCAACATCACGGGGTGCTCTTTGATCACCTCTTCCAAGATGTCCCACACCACGGCGGAGCCGGATTCAACTTCTTTCTTGGCAGCCTTGATGGTGGTCGCAATGCCCATGGCTTCGAGACGCGAGAAGATGAAAGGCTTGAACAGTTCGAGCGCCATCAACTTGGGCAAACCGCACTGGTGCAGCTTGAGGGTTGGGCCTACGGTGATCACCGAACGACCCGAGTAGTCGACGCGCTTGCCCAGCAAGTTTTGGCGGAAACGACCGCTCTTGCCTTTGATCATGTCTGCCAGTGACTTCAAAGCGCGCTTGTTGGCGCCTGTCATGGCCTTGCCGCGACGGCCGTTGTCCAGCAGTGAATCCACCGCTTCTTGCAGCATGCGCTTCTCATTGCGCGCGATGATTTCAGGCGCTTTGAGTTCGAGCAAACGACGCAGACGGCTGTTGCGGTTGATGACGCGACGGTACAAGTCGTTCAAGTCTGAGGTGGCGAAACGGCCACCGTCCAGTGGCACCAACGGACGCAGGTCAGGTGGCAACACAGGCAGCACGGTCAGGACCATCCACTCAGGCTTGATGCCCGACTTCTTGAACGCTTCCATCAGTTTCAAACGCTTGGCGTTTTTCTTGATCTTCAGTTCAGAACCCGTCAGGTCGTTGCGCAGCTTCTCGATTTCAACGTCGAGATCCAACACTTCGAGCAAGTCTTTGATGCCTTCAGCGCCCATCTTGGCAGTGAATTCATCGCCGTATTCAGCAACTTTGGCGTCGTAGTCGTCTTCGGTCATGATCGCGAATTTCTTCAACGGGGTCATGCCGGGATCGGTCACCACATATGCTTCAAAGTACAGCACGCGTTCGATGTCACGCAGTGTCATGTCGAGCACCAAGCCCAAACGGGAAGGCAGCGACTTCAAGAACCAGATGTGGGCGCAAGGTGCAGCCAAATCGATGTGGCCCATGCGCTCGCGACGCACTTTGGTCTGTGTGACTTCAACGCCGCACTTCTCGCAGATCACACCACGGTGCTTGAGGCGTTTGTACTTGCCGCACAAACACTCGTAGTCTTTGATGGGACCAAAAATCTTGGCGCAGAACAAACCGTCACGTTCAGGCTTGAAAGTGCGGTAGTTGATGGTCTCAGGCTTCTTGACTTCACCGAAAGACCACGAACGGATCTTCTCGGGCGAAGCCATGCCGATTTTGATGGCATCGAAATGCTCGTCGGGCGTGAACTGTTTGAACAGGTCGAGTAATGATTTCATGATTTATAAATCCTTTCGAGCCTTGAATTAAGAACGTTCGAGTTCGATGTCGATACCGAGCGAACGAATTTCCTTGACCAACACGTTGAACGACTCGGGCATGCCCGCTTCGATGGCGTGTTCGCCTTTGACGATGCTCTCGTACACCTTGGTACGGCCTTGCACGTCGTCGGACTTGACCGTGAGCATTTCTTGCAGCGTGTAAGAGGCGCCGTAAGCTTCCAAAGCCCACACCTCCATCTCGCCGAAACGCTGACCACCAAACTGTGCCTTGCCGCCCAGCGGTTGCTGGGTGACCAAGCTGTAAGGACCGGTCGAACGGGCGTGCATCTTGTCGTCCACCAAGTGGTGCAACTTCAAGAAGTGCATGTAACCGATGGTGGTCGGACGCTCAAAGGCGTCGCCAGTACGGCCATCAAACAAGTTGGCTTGGGTACGCGTCGCGGTCAGTCCTTTGACTTTGGCGATGTCGTCTGGGTAGGCCAACTTCAACATGGTGCGAATCTCTTCTTCACCTGCGCCGTCAAACACGGGAGTAGCGAAAGGCACACCGTTGGTCAGATTGCCTGCCATCTCGACCACTTGTTCGTCCGACAACTTGCTCAGGTCTTCTTTGCGACCCGTGCCGTTGTAGAGCTCTTCCAAGAAAGTGCGCAGTTCTGCGGCTTTGGCTTCTGCTTGCAACATGTTGCCAATGCGCTGACCAATGCCTTTACCGGCCCAGCCCAAGTGCACTTCCAGCACCTGACCCACGTTCATGCGCGAAGGCACGCCCAGCGGGTTGAGCACGATGTCGCACGGGGTGCCATCGGCCATGAACGGCATGTCTTCGACCGGCACGATCTTGGAGACCACACCTTTGTTACCGTGGCGACCGGCCATCTTGTCACCTGGCTGCAAGCGACGCTTGACCGCCAAGTACACCTTGACCATTTTGAGCACGCCTGCGGGCAACTCATCGCCTTGCGTGAGCTTTTTGCGCTTTTCTTCAAAGGCCAAGTCAAAGCTGTGACGGGTTTGTTCCATCGCATTTTTGATGCTCTCGAGCTGGCTCGCCACTTCGTCGTCCGCAGGACGGATATCAAACCAGTGGAACTTCTCAACAGAAGACATGTAGGCTTTGTCGATCTTGCTGCCTTTGGCCAGTTTGTTCGGGCCCCCGTTGGCGGTTTTACCGTTCAACAATTTCTCGATACGGTCAAACGCATCAGCTTCCACAATGCGCAGCTGGTCGTTCAAGTCCAAGCGGAAACGCTTGAGTTCGTCATCAATGATCTGCTGAGCGCGCTTGTCACGCACGATGCCTTCACGGGTGAAGACCTGCACGTCGATCACAGTACCTTGCGAGCCTTGGCTCACGCGCAGGGACGTGTCTTTCACGTCGCTGGCTTTTTCACCAAAGATGGCGCGCAGCAGTTTCTCTTCTGGCGTCAAAGTGGTTTCGCCTTTTGGCGTGACCTTGCCCACCAGCGTATCGCCAGGTTGCACTTCTGCACCCACGTAAATGATGCCGGAGTCGTCCAAACGGTTGAGTTGTTGCTCGGCCAGGTTGGGAATGTCACGCGTGATTTCTTCGGCACCCAGCTTGGTGTCACGAGCCATCACCACGAGTTCTTCGATGTGGATCGAGGTGTAGCGGTCTTCAGCCACCACGCGCTCGCTGATCAAAATCGAGTCTTCGAAGTTGTAACCGTTCCAAGGCATGAAGGCGATCAACATGTTTTGACCGATGGCGATCTCGCCCAGGTCTGTCGATGCGCCGTCAGCAATCACGTCACCCTTGGCAATCTTGTCGCCGCGTTTGACGATGGGACGCTGATGGATGTTGGTGTTTTGGTTCGAACGCTGGTACTTGATGAGGTTGTAGATGTCCACACCCACTTCACCTGCCAAGGCTTCGGCGTCGTTCACACGCACCACCACACGGGTGGCATCGACGTAGTCGACGACACCGCCACGGCTTGCTGTGACCACGGTGCCAGAGTCGATGGCGGCGACGCGCTCGATACCGGTACCGACCATGGGTTTTTCAGGACGCAACACAGGCACGGCTTGACGTGACATGTTGGCACCCATCAACGCACGGTTGGCGTCATCGTGCTCCAGGAACGGCACCAAAGAAGCCGCCACAGACACGATCTGCGCTGGCGACACGTCCATGTACTGGATACGCTCTGCGCCGCACAAAATAGATTCACCGTTGGCACGGGCAGACACCAGTTCACCGATGAGTTGACCGTCTTTGTCCAGCGTAGCGTTGGCCTGGGCGATGACGTATTTACCTTCTTCGATGGCCGACAAGTAGTCGATGTCCATCGTCACCTTGCCGTCGACCACGCGACGGTAGGGGGTTTCAATGAAACCGTACTCGTTCAAGCGAGCGTATAGCGCCAGTGAGTTGATCAAACCAATGTTTGGACCTTCAGGCGTTTCAATCGGGCACACGCGACCATAGTGGGTCACGTGCACGTCACGCACTTCAAAGCCTGCACGTTCGCGGGTCAAACCACCTGGGCCCAAGGCCGACACGCGGCGCTTGTGGGTGATCTCGGCCAGCGGGTTGGTCTGGTCCATGAACTGTGACAACTGCGATGCGCCAAAGAATTCTTTGAGTGCGGCAGAGATGGGCTTGGAGTTGATCAAGTCGTGGGGCATGAGCGGCTCTTGCTCAGCTTGGCCCAAACGCTCTTTCACGGCTTTTTCGATACGTGCCAAACCTGTGCGGTATTGGTTTTCAGCCAATTCGCCCACGCAACGCACGCGGCGGTTGCCCAAGTGGTCGATGTCATCGACTTCACCGCGGCCGTTGCGCAAGTCCACCAGAATCTTCACCACCGACAAGATGTCGTCGTTGGTCAAGACCATCGGACCCGTCGATTCGGGAGTGCCCACTTTGGCGTTGAACTTCATGCGACCGACGCGCGACAAATCGTAGGTGTCGGGGTTGTAGAACAAGCGCTGGAACAGGGCTTGCACGGCATCTTCGGTCGGTGGCTCGCCAGGGCGCATCATGCGGTAGATGGCCACACGTGCAGCGAACTCGTCCACGGTCTCGTCAATGCGCAGCGTCTGCGACATGTACGTGCCTTGGTCTAATTCGTTGGTGTAGATGCACTGCAAATCTTGCACGCCAGCTTCACGCAATTTTTTGAGCAACGCTTCGGTCAATTCGTCATTGGCGCGGGCAATCAATTCACCCGTGTCACTGTCGATGATGTTCTTGGCCACCACACGGCCAATCAAGAAGTCTTCTGGCACGCTGATGTGCGTGGTGTTACTTTGCTCCAACTCGCGGGTGTGACGTGCCGTCACGCGCTTGTCTTTAGCCACAATCACTTGGCCCGATTTGTCGGTGATGTCAAAGCGCGCCACTTCGCCGCGCAGACGCTCGGCCACAAATTCCATTTGTGCGCCGGTATCCATCAGGCGGAAGTTATCGTTCACGAAGAAGTTGGCCAGAATGGTTTCAGGCGTCAGGCCAATGGCCTTCAACAAAATCGTGACCGGCATCTTGCGGCGACGGTCGACACGGAAGTACAGCAAGTCTTTGGGATCGAATTCGAAGTCGAGCCACGAACCGCGGTAAGGGATGATCCGCGCGCTGAACAAGAGCTTGCCCGAGCTGTGGGTCTTGCCCTTGTCGTGTTCAAAGAATACGCCAGGCGAACGGTGCAACTGAGACACGATCACGCGCTCGGTGCCGTTGATGATGAAGGAGCCTTTGTCGGTCATCAAAGGCACTTCGCCCATGTAGACCTCTTGCTCTTTGACTTCTTTGACCACTTTGGATTGAGGGGTCGACGACTCACGGTCGTAAATGATCAGTTGCACGCGAGCGCGCACGGCCGACGAAAACGTCAGACCACGCGTCTGGCATTCGCGCACATCAAATGCGGGCTTGGCCAAGTTGTACTCGAGATACTTCATCTCGACAAAACCGTTGTGCGAGACGATGGGGAAAGCCGCTTCAAAAGCAGCTTGCAAACCCTCTTGGGTGCGCTTCTTAGGCGCAACGTCGGCTTGCAAAAACGCGGTGTACGCGTCTTTTTGCATTTGCAACAAATAAGGAACTTCCAGCACGCTGTCGCGGCTGCCGAAACTCTTGCGGATGCGCTTGCGTTCGGTGTATGAGTAGGCCATGAGATCTCCGGGCTTGATCTTTCAGAACTGTTTGCTGCACGAAACACATCAGGGCTTCGTGCAACAGGCTTGGCGGCTGGCCTCTACCAGCGTTGGCGGACGGTTACGCATTGCACGCAACCCGAACCAAGGCATCTTCTGCAGTTGGGGTCAGAAGACACTCAAAAGTTTGCGGGTAATTTCCACTGACTTTTGGGTGTGCTCTGTAAGCACCAAAGGCTGGAGGCCCTTGCGGAGCACTCCAGCCTTGAAAGGGAACCGAATTACTTCAGTTCAACCTTAGCGCCGGCTTCTTCCAGCTTCTTCTTAGCAGCTTCAGCGTCAGCCTTAGGCGCGCCTTCTTTCACCGCCTTGGGAGCGCCGTCAACCAGGTCTTTGGCTTCTTTCAAGCCCAGACCGGTCAGTTCACGCACCGCTTTAATCACGGACACTTTGTTCGCGCCGGCTTCGAGCAAGATGACGTTGAAGTCAGTCTTCTCTTCAGCCGCAGCAGCACCGCCACCGCCAGCAGCAGCAGGAGCGGCCATAGCGGCAGCGCTCACACCAAATTTCTCTTCGATGGCTTTCACCAAGTCGTTGAGTTCCATGACCGTCATGCTGTCGAGCGCGGTCAAAAATGCGTCTTTATCGAATGCCATTTTTAATTCCTAACAATTGGTTAATACAGAAAAGCTGGCCTTATGCGGCAACAGCTTCGCCTTCGCCTTTTTTGGCCGCCAAAGCGCCCAACACCACTGCGGTGCGAGACATAGGCGACATCAACAAGCCACACAACTGGGCCAGCAACACTTCTTTCGAAGGAATGCTTGCGAGTTGCTTCACGCCATCGACGTCCAGGGCCTTACCTGCAAATGCACCAGCGCGAATCACCAACTTGTCGTTGGTCTTCGCGAAGTCAGCCACCACCTTAGCGGCAGCCACAGCATCCACAGAGAAGCCATAGATCAGCGGACCGGTCATCTGGTCGGCGACAATTTCAAACTGGCTACCAGCCACAGCACGGCGTGCCAGCGTGTTTTTCAACACGCTCAAGGTCACACCTGTGCTGCGCGCTTTGCTGCGCAGTTGGGTCATGTCTGCCACCGAGATGCCGCGGTATTCCGCCATCACCAGCGTTTGAGCTTGAGCGGCGAGCGTGGTCACTTCAGAAACGACCGCTTCTTTCTCACTGCGATTCAGACTCAAGGTCTACTCCTTTAAATGTGTCATTGAGCTTTTGCTCTTTGACACGCCACTTTTGCAGCGACCTAACTGTCAGGAAAAATCCATTTCAGCGGGATCGCCATCTGCGTTGGCGGTTCAATTAAGTGCAATCACGTTGCACACCAACGGTCTTGGATGACCTGACGCAACACCGAAGTACCGCATCAGCCCACCACCCTGAGCCCTGCTTGCACATGGCTCAGATTTTTGAACGCTGCTTAGGCGTTCAAAGATTGCGTATCTACGCGAACACCAACGCCCATGGTGGACGACACAGCGAGCTTGCGCAGATAAATACCCTTGCTCGAAGCGGGCTTGGACTTGTTCAAGGCCTCCACCAAAGCAGTCAAGTTGCCTTGGAGCTTGTCGGTGTCGAATGAACGACGACCGATGGTGGCATGCACGATACCGGCCTTGTCCACGCGGAACTGCACTTGACCTGCTTTGGCGTTTTTCACAGCCGTTGCAACGTCAGGCGTCACGGTGCCGACCTTGGGGTTAGGCATCAAGCCACGTGGGCCCAGAATTTGACCCAAGGTACCCACCACGCGCATGGCGTCAGGCGCAGCGATCACCACGTCAAACGGCATATCGCCAGCCTTGACCATGGCAGCCAAGTCATCCATACCCACAATGTCAGCACCAGCAGCTTTGGCTTCTTCAGCCTTGGCACCTTGTGCAAACACAGCGACGCGAGCAGTTTTGCCAGTGCCATTGGGCAACACGACAGCGCCACGCACCACCTGGTCAGACTTCTTGGCATCAATGCCAAGCTGGACGGCCACGTCAATGGATTCATCGAACTTTGCAGTTGCGCACTCTTTGACGATGCCAATAGCTGCGCTCAGGGGGTACAGCTTGTTGCTGTCAACCTTGCCTTCGAAGGCTTTTTGTTTTTTGGTCAATTTAGACATTTACACGCCCTCCACAGTCACGCCCATCGAGCGGGCAGAACCGGCGATGATGCGCACGGCGGCGTCCAAGTCGGCGGCGGTCAAGTCGCTCATCTTGGCTTTGGCAATTTCTTCAAGCTGTGCACGGGTGATCTTGCCCACTTTGTCGACGTGTGGCTTCGCAGAACCCTTGTCGAGCTTGATGGCCTTCTTGATCAAGGTGGTCGCTGGAGGCGTCTTGATGATGAAGGTGAAGGACTTGTCTGCAAACGCAGTGATCACCACTGGCAATGGCAGGCCTGGCTCAACGCCCTGGGTCTGGGCGTTGAACGCCTTGCAGAATTCCATGATGTTCAAACCGCGTTGGCCCAATGCGGGACCAATAGGCGGCGATGGATTGGCTTTACCAGCTGGCACTTGCAGCTTGATGAAGCCGACGATTTTTTTCGCCATGCTTTTCTCCTTGCGGGTACATACGCCTGAGGTCCTTCGACCTTGGGCTCCCCGGGGTTAACGACTCACTTCAAAAACTTGGTGCCGAGTCGGGAAGCACCAAGCCAAACCTCAAAAATCCAATCAGGTTTTCTCAACCTGGCCGAATTCCAATTCCACAGGTGTGGCGCGACCAAAAATGGTCACAGACACACGCACTTTGTTTTTCTCGTAATTGACTTCTTCAACCGAGCCATTGAAGTCGGTGAAAGGGCCGTCCTTGACGCGCACCAACTCACCCACCATGAATTCAACTTTGTGACGCGGCTTGTCCACACCATCTTGCATTTGGCTCACGATTTTCTGGACTTCCGCCTCAGAAATAGGTGCAGGGCGGTTTTTTGCACCACCCACAAAACCCGTCACCTTGTTGGTGTGCTTGACCAAATGCCACGACTCGTCATCCATCACCATCTCAACGAACACATAGCCAGGGAAGAATTTACGCTCAGCGGTACGACGCTGACCGTTCTTCATCTCCACCACCTCTTCCGTGGGGACCAAGATGCGGCCAAACTTGTTGTCCATGCCCGCACGCGCAATGCTTTCGCGGATGTTGCGTTCCACAGCCTTTTCCATGCCCGAATAGGCATGCACCACATACCAACGCAAATCAGGATTGGCAGGTGCAGCAGGCGCTGGCACTGCTGAGGTATCGATAAGGTCGGTCATTATTTTTTCCAGCCCAGAATCAGGTCGTAAAACACCCATTCGAGGGTCTTGTCGGTGAGCCACAGAAACAAAGCCATGATCACCACGAAGGCAAACACATACAAAGTCATCTGCGTCGACTCTTTGCGCGTCGGCCACACCACCTTCTTGACTTCACGCCAAGCATCTCCGCCAAAAGCCACCAACTGGCGCCCAGGCAAAGACAACACAAACATCACCACAGCCGCAATCAAACCAGCCAGCAACGCCAACCACTGAATGATCACACCCTGAGGTGCCAAGGCATAAAACCCAGCAACCGCAGCCACGACCAACACCGCCACCAAGGCCAATTTGGCCTTGTCAGCAGTGGTCGATACAGTTTCAATATTTGCAGCAGACATGGATCAAGGATTTCTTAGCGATTGACACGCATTACTCAGAAGACAGAGAAGCCCGCCGGAGTGGCGGGCTTGGCAGCCACCTGCTTTTCAACGCTGCGTGGCAGGGGCGGAGGGAATCGAACCCCCATCGACGGTTTTGGAAACCGCTACTTTACCACTAAGCTACGCCCCTATATTGACGAATTAAGCAATGATCTTGGCAACCACACCGGCACCAACCGTCTTGCCACCTTCACGGATAGCAAAGCGCAAGCCCTCTTCCATCGCAATCGGGTGGATCAACTTCACCGTGATCGACACGTTGTCACCTGGCATCACCATCTCTT
>NZ_NESB01000007.1:0-205975 GCF_003063395.1 Limnohabitans sp. JirII-29 | reverse complement strand
GGCTTTGCTGATATGCAACGTCAATGAACTAGTGCCACTGGTACTGATCAAGTACCCCTGCTGAGTGGAGTAAAGCTGTGTTGGATTGATGGTGTAACTGTTTGCGTTTTTGAGTGTTTGGCTGGTCCCTGCGTACAACAACAAGCTGGCTGTCACGCCCTTTGCTGCGCCAATGAAGTCGGTAATGCTGTAACTGATGCCGTTGTAGGTTTGTGAAACGCTGCTGCTAAGGTCTAAGCTCGTCATGAAAGAGCGCAGCAACGGGGCCGTGTTGTTGTTTTGGGTGGTCCAGGTGTTGGTGAAATGCCAGCTGTTGAAGTTGCTTGAAGTCTTGAGTTGGGTGGCTGTCAGTACCTTGCTGGATGAGTCCACAAGTCCGAGGGGACCATATAAAGACGTGGCCGTACTAGCGTTGACGGAGCCCGAGGCATAGCTGTTGATGATTGAAGTAGTCGTACTTCCAACTAACGACCCTATTTGCCCACTCTGCCCTGTCACATTGCCTGTTGAATAACTGTAGCTGACGCCTTGGGCAAGACCGATAAGCCCCCCGATGCGTGCGCTGTCGTTGGTGCTAGCCGTGTAAACACCATTGACTGCGCCAGTAGCATAGCTGTTGGTGACATATCCGAAAGATGAAGTTGAAGCGTTGGTGCTACTAAACCCAAGCAAACCCCCTACATATTTCCAACCTTTCACAACACCAGTCGCGTAGTTGTTGCTGATGGTTGTGGAGCTGTCTCCCACCAAACCACCCACTCGCTGGCTGACCCCTGCTGCCCCCGTCACATTGCTGGTTGCATAGCTGTTGGTAATGGTTCCGTCAGTCTTTCCCACCAAACCTCCAATGTATGAGCCATTGCTGCTGACATTGCCGGATGCGTAGCTGTTTGTGATGGAGCCACTGTTGTACCCAACCAAACCGCCTGTGTAATTGGAATTGCTGGCAGAAAGATTCGTAACCGTCACGCTGCCTGTGTTGTAAGCGTTGCTGATAGAGCCGTAGTTGTACCCGACCAAACCACCGGCATTGGCACTGAAGGCCGTTGTCGTGGCTGTAGCTGCTCCACTAAATAGCCCCACATCACGTATGACCCCTGCAGCACCCACCGTGTGAAACAAGCCCACATTGTTTGAGCGATTGACGGTCAGTCCGGTGATGGTATGACCCAAGCCAGCGAAGTACCCCGTGAAGTTGGTCGTCGAGCTGCCAATCGAAGAAAAGCCTTGATAAACACCTGAACTAAGGTTCCAAGCTGATGTTGCTGTGGCATCAATGTCGGCACCTAGGGCATAGTTACCTGCCAGATTGCCTGAATTGGCCAAGCCTTGCAGCGTGTATTTCGCGCTAACGGTTTGATCCCCTTGCGCGCCCAAACTAGTGACAACGGTGTAAGTCTTGAGGTTATTGGTATCGCTCCCCAATTGGGTGCTGAAGTTGCTCCCAGCGCCCAAGCTGATGGATTTGCCTGTGGCAACGTAGTAGTTGGCTGCAGTGCTGTCAATGGTGCCAGTGGTGCTGCCTTGCCCGTACTTGAGTGCCAATTTGCCGCTGCTACCTGTAGCACTGATGTTGGCGTTGACGTAGATGTTGTTGTAGGCGTTGAGCGTGAGGGTGGTGTTTGCGCCCCAAGTCAATGCACTGTTGACGCTGATGTTGCCACTGCTGGCAGAGTTTCCGTTGGAGCCATAGGCTGCCACATCACTGTCCGTTGTGATGATCACACTACCTAATCCCAGTGCTGTGGCAAGTGTGCTGGCGGCTGTGCTGTCAATGGTGTAGTTATACGGATCAATCAACCAAGTACCGCTGGTGCCCCCTTGACTGGCCAAGGTAGAGACCTTCAGGCCATCCACCGTACTGACTTGTGCTGCGCTGGTTTCAACAAAGCCGCCATGGGTGCCAGCGGAGGGCGCACTGGCATCCAGGGTGCCTGCCACCACAATGCGGTCATGGTCCATGCCGCCCATGAGGTAGATGGCACCTTGCTCACCACTGACCAAGGTTTGGGCCTGGCTGGTTCCGGTGTGGTTGATGACGGTTGAAACCAAGCTGCCTGCCGCTTTGGCAGTCAGGTAAATCAAGCCACCGTCGGCTTGAATGGCACCGCCTTGGGTAATGAGTGCGTCAATAGCCCCTTGGGTGACTTGAATTTTGACGGGGCCGCCTAAATCGAGCGTGACGGCACTGCCTGCGCCTAAAAGAACCTGACCCCGCGGTGCGTCAATGCGACCCGTGTTGGTGATTTTGGCGGCAATCAAAGCCACTTGCCCCCCACCATTTGCGCCGTCGCCAATGACTTTGATGTTGCCTTGGTTGACGATGGCGTTGCCACTGCTGCCACCAAAGCTGTAGTTGCCTTTGAGGAAGTCTTCCGTGCTCAAGGCCAAAGTAGAGGCCACCAAGCCCCCCACATTGACCTGAGCTGACGGGGTAAAGATGACGCCATTGGGGTTGATCAGAAACACCTGACCGTTGGCATTCAAAGCGCCTTGGATGGTGGAAACGTCAGAGCCCAGCACACGGTTCAAGGCCACAGAGCTGGCAGAGGGCTGCACAAATTTGACGGTATTGCCCTGGCCGATGCTGAAACTTTGCCAGTTGGTGGCCAGCTTGTCCGAGCTTTGGGTGATGGTCATCACCGCGCCGTTTTGTTGAATGGTGGCACTGCCAGCCACCACATTGGCCCCGCTGGGCAACTGAGCCACGGCGCTGTGGCCAAAGGCCAAGCCCAGACTCACACTGACAAGGGTTCGCCGCAAAACCGCATGGGCTCCCCGTGAACTAATAGGTTGACAGACACTTGACTTTGTTTTGCCCTGCCCTTTGGCCAGTTCGCAAACGCTTTGCCAAACGCCCGTCGCTGCGTTCCAAATGATGCTGTAAATGTGATTCATGTTAGGCCCTGACTGTAGAAATGTCTGAGCCGAATATTAATATTAAATAGTTACTTTTATTAGTTAAAAAATGTTTTTTTGTTTTTTTGTTTTTTTGTTTTTTTGTTTTTTTGTTTTTTTGTTTTTTTGTTTTTTTGTTTTTTTGTTTTTTCAAATTATACAAATGCTTCGATCTCAGGGTGGGACAAAGGCCACCAAGTTGTTTTCAAACAAGCGTGTCGCCTGTTCCCAGCTGAAATCCAAGGCCTGCAACCTCGCTTGTGCGCGCGGCACATGCAAAGCTTCAAGACTGGCTTGTGCCAGGTCATCGGCCAATACACCGCCACGACGCTTGAATGGCGGCTGGTCATGTTCAGGCAAGACCTCCAAGGGGCCATCCACCGGATAAGCGGCAACAGGTGTGCCGCATGCCATGGCTTCGAGCATCACCAGGCCAAAGGTTTCGTGACGGCTTGGAAAGGTGAACACATCGGCGGCGGCATAGACGCCCGCCAACACGTCACGTGACAACACACCTAACCAACGCACACCGTCGTAGCGTGACTTCAGCGCAAGCTCTAACGGACCCACGCCACACACCACTTTGCTGCCATGCCAAGGCATGTCCAGAAAAGCATCGATATTTTTCTCATACGACACACGCCCCACATACAAGGCAATGGGGCGTTTCAGACCAGACAACAGGTCGTGGTTGCGTGCTTGCGGCGAAAACTCAAACAACTGGGTATCGACGCCGTGGGTCCAAGTGCGCAGTTTTCTGAAGCCTTTGCCGTCCAGCAAGCGCATCACGCCCTGTGTGGGCACCATCACACCTGACGAGGGGCGGTGAAAGTGCCGAAACAAGGCGTAGCCCGCCCACAAAGGCACGCGCAATGCGGCCTTGAGGATTTCAGGAAAACGGGTGTGGTAGGCCGTGGTGAAAGGCAAGTGATGCCGCAAGCAATAGCGCCGTGCAGCCCAGCCCAATGGGCCTTCGGTGGCGATATGGATAGCCTCCGGCACGAACGCATCCAAACGCTGTTTGACGCCCGCGTAGGGGCGCACGGCCAAGTCGATGCCAGCATAGCCAGGGCAAGGACGGGTGGTGAACAAGCCGGGATGGATCACTTCGACGGTGTGACCCGCACCACGCAGTTGGTCCACCAGTTCCACCAAGGTGGTGACCACACCATTGATTTGTGGACGCCAAGCATCGGTGATGAGTGCGATCTTCATGCGACCTTCATCACAGGTGCGTTGCTGGCTGGCATGTGGGCACGCCAGTGCAACAGTTCGAGCTGTCCACTGACAGTTTCTACCAAGGCGCTGCGGCTTTCCACCCAATCGCCATCGTTGCAATAGAGCACACCGTTGACGTCGCGGATTTCTGCACGGTGGATGTGCCCGCACACCACCCCTTGGTACCCTTTTTTGGCGGCCTCATGGGCCACGGCATTTTCAAAGTCAGTGACGTAGTTCAAGGCTTTTTTGACCTTGTGCTTGAGGTACGCCGACAAGGACCAATACGGCAGACCTAAGCGACCTCTGAGGTTGTTGAGGTAGCGGTTGAGCTTGAGGGTGAATTCGTACAAGTGGTCTCCCACATAGGCCAGCCACTTGGCTTGTTGCACCACAGCATCAAAGTAGTCCCCATGGATGACCCACAACTTGCGGCCATCGCGCATCTGGTGAACCGCTTCATCGTTGACCACGATGCCGCCAAATTGATGGCCTAAAAAATGACGTGCGAACTCGTCATGGTTGCCGGGCACGTACACCACGCGGCAGCCTTTGCGCGCTTTGCGCAGCAGCTTTTGGATCACGTCGTTGTGCGCCTGCGGCCAATACCATTTACGGCGCAACTGCCAACCGTCCACGATGTCACCCACCAAATACAAATAGTCGCTGGTGTGCTCTTTCAAAAAATCTAGCAAGGCATCGGCCTGGCAGCCAGGTGTGCCCAAATGCAAATCAGAAATAAAGACGGCGCGGTAGTGCATCAAGCACCCAAGAAATGTTTGCGATAGCGTGCTGGCATGTCGTTGATCTTCATCAGCATGGGCAAGTCGGCGGTGTTGAAGTCGGGGTCCCAGGCCGGTGCGCCCAACACTTTGGCTCCCAGACGCAAATAGCCTTTGATCAACGCAGGGGGTTCAAACGCTGTGCTGACTTCCCAGTTATCCAAAGGCAGGGCCAAACGAGGACGCACCTGGTATTCGATGTCGGCCAAATGGGTGTGTTTGAGTTGGTGCCAAATGCTGGCGGCCACTTCACCGCTGACCACACCTTGATGCAGCATGGGAATGCTGGCACAGCCAATCATGACGTCGAGCTTGTTGCGCACCATGAACTCGGCCAGGGCACCCCACAAGGCCATGATCACGCCACCATGGCGGTGCGCTGGATGCACGCAGCTGCGACCGAGTTCGACCATGCGTTCGCGGTAGGTACGCAAACGGGTCAAGTCAAATTCCAAATCAGAGTAGGTGCTGCCAATGCGTTTGGCTTGCGCGGGGGTGAGCACACGGTAAGTGCCAACAACTTGTTGGCTCACATCGTCACGGATGATGAGGTGCTCACAAAAGTCATCGAACAAATCGATGTCGTGGCCGGGGATGCTATCTTTCAAGCGTGCGCCCATTTCGGTGGCGAAGACGCTGTAGCGCAAGCGCTGGGCCTCACGCACCTCGTCTTGGTGCTTGGCCCACTGAACGATCAAACCGCCACGGTCTTTGTCGGCTTGCGGCGAGACAGGAGTTTTTTGAGTTTCAAGATCGTGTCGATGAAGTGACCCCCTGGGCAAATCGATCATCGACAACGGCATGGTGGGGTTGGGAAGTTCTTTCATCTGGCGTCCTTGTGTCGTTGAGATAGGTTGAAGTCTGTGATTTCTGATGACCTGATTTTTGAAACCTCACGTGACGCAACCAAGACGAAACGATGAAGATTTGGTGACAAGCCACCAGAGCCTTCACCGATTTGTCACACAGCACACCTAAGCTTGGTAGCCACTATGTTGACCAAGTACGCCCGCCTCCTTTGTTCCTTTGTGCAAGCTTTTTGGATCTTGTGGGTTCGCTTTCCGAGCTTGGACCGTGACGAGAAGTTGACCGAGATTCAAAACTGGTCGCAACGCACGCTGCGCATCATGGGCGTGAACGTGCGTCTGAACGCAGGGCTTGAACACACATCACCCAACAACACGCCTCAGTTGCTGGTGGCCAACCATGTGTCTTGGCTAGATGTGTTGGTGATTCAGTCGCTGCAACCCAGCGTGTTCGTGGCGAAAAAAGAAGTGCGTGCCTGGCCCGTCGTGGGCGCGATTGCCCAAGCATGCGAGGTGGTGTTTGTGGATCGTGGCTCGCCCAGCTCTGCGCGCAAGATGGTGCAGGACGTGACCGATGCATTGACACGCGGCTATCGGGTAGCTGGGTTTCCAGAGGGCACGAGCAGCGAAGGCCATGAGGTGCGTTTGTTTCATGCCAATTTGTTTGAAGCGGCAATTGACCGCGGCGTGGAGGTGCAACCGATCGCTCTGCGCTACATCAACGAAGCCACAGGGGCACACTGCCAAGTGGCAGCGTTTGTAGGGGAGATTGGCTTTGTGGCGTCGCTGCACAAGGTGATGTGCGCGCCCTCGATCACCGTGAGCCTGCACATCGGCGCTCCCCTCTCACCACAGGGGCACTCACGCCGAACATTGGCGCATTTGTCGCATCGCAGCGTGAGCACACAGCTCGAAGCGCTCAGCGCATCCGCGCGCTGAGCAAATCAGACATACCCAGCGTCAAGGCAGGGACCCAAGAAATGAGCAAGGTGCCGATAAAAATGGCACCCAATGCGGGTAGCACTGACAACGCGACACGGCGCAAAGGCTTTTGGAAGACTGCCGAGGCGAAGTAGATGTTCATGCCAGCAGGCGGACACAGAAAACCCATTTCCATATTCGCCAAGAAAATAATGCCGAAGTGCACAGGGTCTATGCCGTAGCTCTGCGCCAAAGGCAGCAACAAAGGCACAAGCACCACGATGGCAGCATAAATTTCCATCAAAGCGCCAGCCAATAACAAAAACACATTCAGCGCCAGCAAAAACACCCACTTGTTTTGTGTGACGGCTTGCACCCAATCGACAGCGAGATCAGGAATGCCTGCATCCACCAAGTAGTTGGTCAGCCCCAGGGCCATGCCCAAGATCAGCATCACGCCACCAATGATTTGTGCGCACTCTGACAAACAAGAACCGAGCAAGCGCCAGCCCAGCTCGCGGTGCGCGAGGGCTTGGGTAACCACGGCGTACAGAGCCGTCAACGCAGCGCTTTCGGTGGGCGTCGCCAAGCCGCTGGCCAAAGACCCAATGGCTACTGCGGGTGCCAAGATTTCCCATTTGGCCATCCAACACACCGCTCGCAGTGACCGACGATTGGGCACGGTGCGTGAGCTGTCAGGGGGGAGCGGTGCCCCAAGGGGCTGCTTCAAGTAACCGCCAAACACCAACAAACACCCCACCATCACAAGCGCAGGCACCAAGCCCGCCAAGAACATGGTGTTGATGGGAACGCGCGCCATGATGGCGTACATGATGAGTGGCACCGATGGCGCCAGCAACACACCCAAAGCACTGGCACTGGTGACCAAGCTGATGCCTTTGGCCTCTGGATAACCTGCATTGCGCAGCAGCGGCAAAAGTAAGCCCCCCAAGGCCAAGATGGTCACGCCGCTGCCACCCGTGAACGCGGTGAAGCACGAACACAACACCGCAGCAGCCACCACAGAGCCTGTGACACCACCGCCAAACAAGGCCATGAACACCGCCCCCAAACGTTGCGCAGCCCCCGTGCGTGCAAACACCAAACCCGCCAAAGTGAACAAAGGCAAGGCCGGCAAAGACGGGTTAACCGTGATTTGGTAATGCGACAAAGCCACCGAGGCCAAAGGCAGGCCGTCTTGCCAAAATAAGGCCAGGGCCAAGCCACCCAGCACCGCAAAAATGGGGGCACCGCACAGCAAGATAAAGAGCAGTCCCAAAGCGGCAGGCCACAGTGGCAGTGTTTGCCCATCGAACGCACGCGCCATCAGCCATCCCAACAAGGGCCAGACCAAGGCATAGAACCAGCGCCAGGTCTCGGAAGTCACACCTCGCATGGCCAGCTTGACACCCAGCGCGGCAAAGCCCATGGGCATGACCACTTGAACCCACCACACAGGCAGGGCATAGGCCAAGGGCTGACTGGCCTCTCGCTCACTGGCCACCAGCTGCCAACTCGCCCACGCCAACATGCCGCACACCACCGCGGCACTGGCATGTGCGAGTCTTTGTTTGCCCGCAAACAAGGCCCCCAAATTAGAGAGGTGGCCACGGCGTTCAGCCACCAAGGCGCCGCACATGGCCATCCACAGCCCTAAATGCTGCACCAAGATCGGCGCGTTTTCGATGCCCTTGCCCAGCATGGGACGCGCCAATATCTCCAGTAAAGGAATCAAGGCCATGAACACCAAGGCCACACAGGCCAAGGATTCATCCAAGCGACCATGCCGCCACATCACTTGGCCTTCGTTGAACGATAGGTTTTGAGGTGACGCATGACTTCGTCAAAGGTGTCGGCAGGCACCAGGGTGCCACGTATGCGGGAATAGAGCTTGTCAGCCAACTCATTCCATTCACGCATTTGCTCGGCGTTGGGACGGTTGACGGTGAGGCCACGCTTTTTCATGGCGTCGACGGCCTCTTCAACCTCAAGACGTGCTTTGCTGCGAATTTGCGTGCCCGCTTTTTCGCCAGCGACACGCACCACGTCTTGCGTGGCGGGCGACATCTCGTCCCAGGCTTTTTTCGTCACGACCAAAGCGCCAACGATGGGAGCCCAATTGATTTCGAGCATGTTGGGGGCCATGGTGTAGACCTGGCTGGCGAGTGCAAAGTAAGGCGTAGAAGGCACCACATGGATCATGCCGGTCTGGATGGCAGGCAAGATGTCGCTGGTTTCCAAGGGCACTGGGGTGTAACCCAGGCTTTTCATGATCTCTTGCTGATCGGCCTCACCGCCCCAAGCAAAAAACTTCATCTTCTTGTAATCATCGGGCTTGAAAGCCGCCTCTTTGGAAAAGAAGCGAACCCAGCCCGCGTCGCCCCAGGCCAACACCACGAAGCCTTTGTCGAGGAACTTTTTCTCCATGGCGGGACGCATTCTTTCGCGCACGTAGTCCACCTCGTCCCAATTTTTAAACAGCAAGGGCATGGCTTGTAAGGCACTGATGGAAGGCTCAATTTCATGCAAGCCCACCACCGACAACAAAGCACCCTGTAATTGGCCAATGCGCATGCGTCGCGCCAATTCGGCCTCACCACCTTGGCTGCCATCAGGAAAAACCACGTATTTGGCACCACCCCCTTGGGCGGCGCGCCAGGCCTCGCCCACTTCCAACAATTGCCGGTGGTAGAGCGAGTTTTTGGGAGCCAGCGTGCCGATGCGTAAGAGTTTTTCAGCGGCGTAGCCATGGGCCGCGCTCAGCGCAAGTAAACAGGCCAAAACAAAGGAAATGAAAGGAGACACACAAGGCTTTCAGAAAAGATCGTCCACCATGCCCAGCAACCACAAGGCGCGCTCACGCATGATGTCGTTTTGCAGATTGCGTTCAAGCGCCGCAACCTGTAAGGCGCGCTGCAACAACGCTTCAAATTGGGCGCGATCACCGAGTGGCAAAGCCAAACTCTCGGCCTGTGCCACATACACGCCCGCACTTTGGCCGGCGCTGGCGGTCACGGCTTGGTCAAAGTAAATGGCCGCTTGGGCCACTGAACCGCCAGGACGTGAAGCCTCGAAGCTGCCCATCAAACTGGCCAACGCACCTTGCGCGAAATCGGGTTGCTTGAGCCATGCCAAGCGCGCGAGGTGAATGGCCACAGGCAAGTCGGCCACGATGTCTGGGTTGTCTTTGGACAAAGCAATCCACCCACCCCACGACGCGGCAGCCCAATAAGCCACCGGCACTTGGGCTGACGTCAGACGCAGGCTTTGACGAAGGTCGCTGCGTGCCAAGGACTGGGTGAATCCGGGAGAGGAGGCTTCGAGTGCAGCCATGGCGTGGCGGTGCGCGCGTGCATACAGCCGCGCAGCGCGCTCGCGCAGTTGTTGGGCAGACGCTGCGTCTTGCAACTCGCGCTTGTCGGCCTCTAACGCGACAAAAGCATAGGCGTACTGAGTAAAGCCACCAGCCACCGCTGTTGCCAATGGCAAATTGCCAGGTACTTCACGCAGCACGGATTCAGAAATTTTGAGGTAAAAAGCGCTGGCCTCACGGGCCAACACCAAGTCATCTTCGGGTGACTGTGCTTGTGTGGATAAGGCCGTGGCGGCCTCGTCCACCAAGTAAGGACGGACGACGCAACCCGAAGCAGTCAACATCAGAAAAAGTAGGCTGACGACGCGAAGAACAGACCGAAAAATAATGGCACCTCAAAGTCAGCAGATTGCGAAATTGAGCGCGACTCTAGCCGTCGATTGTGAAATTGCGGTGACAGTCTGTCATGAAGTTGCCACACAGCTTGGGGATGATTTCTGTCAAAGGAAGTACTTGCATGACCCAACCTGATACCGCTTTAGACGACGAACAAATACGCCGCTTGCGCGAAGACATCTTGGATTCGATCGACGAAGAGTTGGAGATGTCATTCGAAGATGGCTCTGACGAAAACGCACACCCCCTTCACGCGCAAGACAAAGTCAACCGAGCGGTTTACTTTCGCGAGTTGTTGCGTTTGCAAGGCGAATTGGTGAAGTTGCAAGACTGGGTCGTGGCCACACGCCAGCGCGTGGTGATCTTGTTTGAAGGACGTGACGCCGCAGGAAAAGGCGGCGTGATCAAGCGCATCACGCAACGTCTCAACCCGCGCGTCTGTCGGGTGGCCGCCCTGCCCGCGCCCAACGACCGCGAACGCACGCAGTGGTACTTTCAACGCTATGTGGCGCATTTGCCCGCAGCGGGTGAAATTGTGCTGTTTGACCGCAGTTGGTACAACCGCGCAGGCGTGGAACGGGTAATGGGCTTTTGCAACGACGACGAGTACGAAGAATTTTTCCGCACCGTGCCAGAGTTTGAAAAAATGTTGGCTCGCAGTGGCATCACGCTGATCAAGTACTGGTTCTCGATCACCGATGACGAACAGCACGCCCGCTTTTTAGGCCGTATTCATGACCCACTCAAACAGTGGAAGCTCAGCCCAATGGATCTGGAGAGCCGCCGACGCTGGGAAGACTACACCCGTGCCAAGGAAACCATGATTGAACGCACGCACATTCCAGAAGCACCTTGGTGGGTGGTGCAAGCGGTGGACAAAAAGCGGGCGCGGTTGAACTGCATTGATCACTTGCTGGGCCAATTCAGCTACCACGAGATTGCGCATGACGAAGTGCAAATGCCTGCTCGGGTACGCAACCCCGACTACATACGCCACCCTGTTCCAGACGACATGGTGGTACCCGAAAAGTATTGACGCCCAGGCACGTTCAGCTGCTGCGCCCCAAGTAGCGTTTGCGCCAGAAAAAGACCACCAGCACCACTGCCAAAAGCCCCATGCTGACCAAGGTCCACCACAGGCCTTGCGCGTCATGGAGGATGGGGAAATTCTCGAAGTTCATGCCAAAGAAGCCGGTGATCAGATTCAGGGGCAAAAAGATGGCCGTCAACACGGTGAGCGTGCGCATGATGTCGTTGGTACGGTTGCTTTGCGCGTTGAAGTGCATTTGCACCGCTGTCTCGGCACTTTGCTCTAAACGACGCACATGGTGGACCACGCGCTCAATGTGCTCCAACACATCGCGGCTGCGCACCTTGAGTAACTCAAACGAGCGCACATGCTCGGCGTGGGGCTCGCTGACTGCATCCAGGGCATCAATCCAATCTTGGATGGCGGCGCGTTGGTCTTCACAAATTTCATCCAAATGATGCAATGACAAACGTGCATCCAACAAAGCACTCCAGTTGTTGAAGCGGGTGTTGGGGTTGATCAGTTCGGTCTGCCAATGGTCGAGTTGGCGGGTCAGTTCGCGGCGCAGGTTCAAGTAGCCATCCACCATTTGACTGATGACACGCAGCATCAAGTCGGGCGGGCTCATGGGCATGCGGTTGGCCTGCTGGTTCAGCGACGATTGCGCCGTGTGGAGCAGACGTGCCGCAAAGCTGTCGCGTACCGCACAGTCGGTGGGATGCACGGTGACCACCACACGGTCAAAGACGACAAAAGCGACCGGGCTGGTGTCGATGCGGTGCAGCACAGGCGGACCACCTTTTTCACGCGATCGGTGCAAGATGGCCCCAGGCCGTGACAAGTCAGACTCTGTTTGTCCTGCAGCCAGGCGACGAAACACCATCAGGTGGTAATCCGAGGTGTAGTCGTAATGCGAAGGCAATTGGTTGTTGAGCACGTCTGAGACATGCAAATCGACGATTTGCGCACCGCACATGTGCTCCAGCGTCGTTTGAATGGCTTGCTGCAAAACCTCGAATTCGCGGCGCGCAAAAGCCATCCACACAAAGCCGTGCTCTGGCATGGCACCAGACAGTTCAGCGGTCTCCACGACGGCCTGGGAATGGATATGAAAGATTCTCATAGGTGGATTGTGAGACGAATATGTGACAACAGCGTCACGCGACAGCCATCAAAACATCACCATTTCATCATCAAGTGTTCATCCAAAGCAAAGACGATGGCGGGGTTTATTTGAAGGAACGTATGGAATTCACACAAGTCTTGCCCACCGCCAACGCCGACCGCTCCAAACAACTGCTCAGCAATGCGGTGTACGGTCACAAGTCCAAAGCAACTCTCAAAGAGCGAATCTTCGCCATGTGGTTTCGGCAATTGGTCTACACCCAGATTTGGGAGGACCCGGTGGTCGACATGCAAGCGCTGCAACTGAAGCCCGACGACCATCTGGTGACGATTGCTTCGGGAGGATGCAACGCCTTGTCTTACTTGCTGGCCAATCCGGCCAAAGTGACGGCCGTGGATTTGAACCACGCCCATGTGTCTTTGGTGAAACTCAAAATTACCGGCGTGCGCACACTCGCTGGGTATGAAGAGTTTTTTCACTTTTTCGGGATAGGCCAGGCTTCCAGCAATGTGCGTGTTTATAAAAATGTGATTGCCCCACGTTTGGATGCTGACAGTCGGCAGTACTGGGAAGGCGGGCCGATTGGCTTTCGCCGTATCCGCATGTACGCGAAAGGCTTTTACAAATACGGTTTGCTGGGTCAGTTGATTGGCATCATCCACTGGGGAGCCAGGCTGCATGGCGTTCATCTGGATGAGTTGCTGAAGCAGCCCACGGTGGCAGATCAAGCAGCTTGGTTCGATGCCAAGGTGGCAAAAATTTTCGACTCCAAATTGATGTCCAAGATTTGCAGCAGTCCCTTCGCTTTGTACAACCTGGGCATTCCGCCTAGCCAGCACCATGCCTTGTGCGAGCAACAACCGCAGAACATGTCGCAGGTGCTCAAAGAGCGCGCACGCAAATTGGCCACCGTGGTACCCATCAAAGACAACTACTTTGCTTGGCAAGCGTTTGGTCGTCGCTACGACGTCACGGGCAAGAGCGCCCTGCCACCCTATTTGATGCGCGAGCACCATGCTCAGCTCAAAGCCAACATCGACAAACTCACGATCGAGCAAAGCAATATCCGTGACGTCATTGCACGCATGGGACCGCTGTCCCTTGATGCAGTGGTACTGCTGGACGCGCAAGACTGGATGTCCAACGATGAGATCACCGCCTTGTGGACTGAGATCACCCGTGCAGCCAAGCCGGGGGCACGGGTCATTTTCAGAACCGCAGGACTGCAATCGCCAGTGGAGGGTTGCCTCACTGGCTCGCTGCAAGGCCAATGGCTGCGTGATGGTGCTGCCTGCGACACGCTGGGGCCACAAGACCGCTCTGGCATTTACGGTGCTTTCCATCTGTACCGCTTACAAGCCGCATGACACACGCTTGGCCCCGCGAATCCCTGGATATCTGGATGCACAACGCCAGCGCTGACCTGTGCTGGCATGAAGCCACGCACGTGCCCATGACGTGTGCCCATGCACGACGCAGCCCCAACACCAGCTACATCACCTCATTGCGCAGCGGCTGGTTTGACTACGCAGCCCACGAGTTGCACGAACGATGGTGGGCCGCTTGCGGGCTACGTACGGCGGGCCGTCTGGCGCAGTGGATGGGTTTGGATGACGTGGTGTTGGTGGGCAACTTGCCGATCTCGACCAATGTCTGGACAGATGCGCAGCTGGAAAAGTTCAACCAAACATGTGAGGAAGTGGTGGCAACACACCCGCACAGTTTTGTAGGCGTGCGTAATTTACAACATCAACACCACCAGGCGTTGATGACGCAACTGCGCCGCCAAGGCTTCCGCGCCATACCCGCACGGGTGGTGTACGAGTTTGACTTGCGCAACGGGCTGAAGACTAAACCGTCGCATGTGATGCGAGATCGCACCGCTTTGAAACGCTCAGGTTTGCAAACGCATGTGGCGTCCCACGTCTCGAACACAGAAGCTACGCGCTTGCATGACTTGTACCTGTCGATTTACATCGACAAGCACAGTCCATTGAATGCCCAGTACACCACCCAGTTTTTTGCAGACACGCTCGGCGCACAGGTCATGCAAGCCTTGTTGCTGAAAAACGATGCGGGTCAAATTTTGGCCTTCGCCATGCTTTACCAAGTGGGGAGAACGTTGACCGTTCCTGCGCTGGGGTATGACATGACGTCAGAGGTGAAGGGGCTCTATCGCTTGCTCTTTGCGGCGATCTTGCAGCACACACAAGATCACCAGCTGGTGCTCAATTACAGCTCCGGGGCCGGAGACTTCAAACGCAAACGAGGGGGAATTGCGCATTTGGAATACACGTTGTTGTGTGCACCCAGTGCGCGCGGCCGTTGGCAGGCCAATATCTTGACTTGGCTGGAAGCACGCGCCAGCAGCCTGCATGCGCAAGACTTGATTACACTGGGCGCTTGAGAGCCCCCAGATACACCTCCAGAACTTATTTTTGCTTCATGTCGCCGTGGAAACGGCCGCCGCGTTGAATTTCAAGCTCTGAATATTCCAGGCTACCAGTGACTTTGCCGGTGCTGTGGATGAGGATGTGCTCTTTGCAATTGATGTCTTCGTTGAGTTCACCATGCACATCAATTTCACGAGCCTGCACTTTGCCCGTGACTTTGCCGTTCTTGCCAATCTGCAAGTCGTCGGCTTGGAGCTCGCCGCTGACCGAGCCATTGATCAAAACTTTCCCTGGTGCCACGATGGTCCCGTTAAAAGTGACGCCCTCGCCGATGACCAGGTTGTTTGTCAATGCAGCTTGTTCAGCCATGGAGATTCCTTGATGAGTGTGGGGATGTGCAGGCACAGTCCAAAGCAAGGCCTCGAAACTGACAGCCCCCCTATTTTGCGCTGAGTCCAGCGAAAGAATGGCCTAAAACTGCGCAAAGACAGGTTTTTTCTTGCCTCCAGGGCCCACGCCCCCCGGGCTTTGTCGTGCAGATGACAGCGCTCATGTGCAACGGCAAGGGCTTGATGGCGGCGCCAGCCCTGTGGTTTGCTGTGCCTGTGCTGCGTTCATGATCGATCAGGGCAGATAAAAACCTCGCGCCGTTTGTGTGGATCCATCGGCCTAAAATGAGAGTCTGTACCAAAGGAAGACTCATGGGACGCACCCTGTACGACAAGATTTGGGACGAGCACGTCGTCCATACCGAAGAAGACGGCACCGCCATCCTCTACATTGACCGCCATTTGGTGCACGAAGTGACCAGCCCACAAGCTTTTGAAGGCCTGCGCGAAGCCGGTCGCAAGGTGTGGCGCGTCAGCTCGATCGTGGCCACAGCCGACCACAACACCCCGACCACGGGCTGGGAGCTGGGTTATGACGGCATCACAGACCCCATCAGCAAAGAACAAATCACCACACTGGATAGCAATATCTCAGCTTTTGGCGCGGCAGCGTTCTTCCCGTTCATGTCCAAGCGTCAAGGCATCGTGCACGTGATTGGCCCAGAGAACGGCGCCACCTTGCCCGGCATGACCGTGGTGTGCGGCGACAGCCACACCTCCACCCACGGTGCGTTTGGCGCATTGGCCCACGGCATTGGTACCTCAGAAGTCGAACACGTCATGGCCACGCAAACGCTGCTGGCCAAAAAAGCTAAGAACATGTTGATCAAAGTTGACGGTGCTTTGGCCAAAGGCGTGACGGCCAAAGACGTGGTGCTGGCCATCATTGGCAAGATCGGCACCGCAGGCGGCACGGGCTACACGATTGAGTTTGCCGGTTCAGCAATTCGCGGTTTGAGCATGGAAGGTCGCATGACCTTGTGCAACATGGCCATTGAAGGCGGCGCACGCGCTGGCTTGGTGGCCGTGGACGACAAAACCATTGACTACGTCAAAGGCCGCTTGCTGTCGCCTGGCACCGACAAGGCCACCGGCCAGTTTGTGGGCGGTGTCGAGTGGGACAACGCCGTGTCTTACTGGAAGACCTTGCATTCCGACACCGACGCCAAGTTTGACGCGGTGGTGGAACTCGATGCCACCCAAATCTTGCCGCAAGTGACCTGGGGCACCTCCCCCGAGATGGTGCTGTCTATCGAAGACCGCGTGCCAGACCCGGACAAAGAAAAAGACGCCAACAAGCGCAGCGCCATCGAGCGTGCCTTGACCTACATGAACCTCACGCCAGGCAAGGCCATCAACGATATTTTTGTGGACAAAGTGTTCATCGGTTCGTGCACCAACAGCCGCATCGAAGACATGCGTGAAGCAGCAGCAGTGGTCAAGAAGCTGGGACAGAAAGTGGCCAAGAACGTCAAACAGGCCTTGGTGGTACCAGGCTCTGGCTTGGTGAAAGAACAGGCCGAGCGTGAAGGGCTGCACGAAATTTTCAAGGCCGCTGGCTTTGAGTGGCGTGAACCCGGTTGCTCGATGTGTTTGGCCATGAACGCCGACCGCTTAGAGCCAGGCGAACGCTGTGCATCGACCAGCAACCGCAACTTCGAAGGCCGTCAAGGCGCAGGTGGGCGCACCCACTTGGTCAGCCCTGCCATGGCTGCTGCCGCAGCAATTCACGGCCACTTTGTGGACGTGCGCAAGTTTGCTTGAACCTCAAGGGAGTACGTTGATGAACACCACCAAATTTTTCTGGGTCTGCCTGGCCTTGCTTGCCAGCGCCAGCTTGAGTGCTTGCAACACCGTCAAAGGCATGGGGCAGGATGTGCAAAAAGCCGGCACGGCGATTGAAAACGCAGCGACGAAAAAATAATGCAGAAATTCACACCTCACAAAGGCCTGGTGGCCCCGATGGACCGCGAGAACGTGGACACCGACGCCATCATCCCCAAACAATTCTTGAAGTCGATTCGCAAGACCGGCTTTGGCCCCAACCTGTTTGACGAATGGCGTTACTTGGACCACGGCGAGCCCGGTCAAGACCCCGCCAGCCGCAAGCCCAACCCTGACTTTGTGTTGAACCAACCGCGCTACCAAGGTGCCTCGATCTTGTTGGCACGTAAAAACTTTGGCTGCGGTTCGTCACGTGAACACGCGCCTTGGGCTCTGGACCAGTACGGTTTTCGCTGCGTGATTGCACCCAGCTTTGCCGACATCTTTTTCAACAACTGTTTCAAAAACGGCTTGTTGCCCATCGTGCTGCCTGAGAGCACGGTGGATGCTTTGTTCAACGAAGCACTGGCTTTCCCCGGTTTTGAGTTGACCATCGATCTGGAGCGTCAAGTGGTGGTGCGCCCCCAAGGCGAAACCATTCCGTTTGAAGTGCAGGCTTTCCGCAAGTACTGCTTGCTCAACGGCTTTGACGACATCGGCTTGACTTTGCGTCAAGCCGACAAGATCAAGGCCTTTGAAGCACAACGCCTGGCCACCAAGCCCTGGTTGGCACACACTGCTTAAACACAAGAAAGAAGATTCATGAAAATCGCAGTCTTGCCAGGTGATGGCATTGGCACCGAAATCGTCGCAGAAGCGGTCAAAGTTCTCAACGTTCTTGACTTGAAGTTTGAAACCGAAACCGCCCTGGTGGGTGGTGCTGCATTTGACGCCCACGGCCACCCGCTGCCCGACAGCACCTTGAAGCTGGCCAAAGAGGCCGATGCCATTTTGTTTGGTGCTGTGGGCGACTGGAAATACGACACGTTGGACCGCCCGCTGCGCCCTGAGCAAGCCATTTTGGGTTTGCGCAAGAACTTGGGGCTGTTTGCCAATTTCCGCCCTGCCATTTGCTACGAGCAATTGGTCGGCGCATCCAGTTTGAAACCTGAGCTGATTTCGGGCCTGGATATCTTGATCATCCGCGAGCTGACGGGCGACATTTACTTTGGTCAACCCCGTGGCCGCCGCGTGGCCACCGATGGTCACTTTCCGGGTGCCGAAGAAGCGTTTGACACCATGCGCTACAGCAAACCCGAAATTGAGCGCATTGCCCATGTGGCTTTCCAAGCCGCACGCAAGCGCAAAGCATCGGGCAGCGAAGGCCGCGTGACCAGCGTGGACAAAGCCAACGTGTTGGAAACCTTCCAGTTCTGGAAAGATGTGGTGAGCGAAGTCGGCAAAGAGTACCCCGACATTGCGCTGGACCACATGTACGTGGACAACGCAGCCATGCAATTGGTGAAAGAGCCTAAACGTTTTGACGTGGTGGTGACGGGCAATATGTTTGGCGACATCTTGAGCGATGAGGCGTCGATGTTGACGGGCTCAATTGGCATGTTGCCTTCCGCCTCTTTGAACTCAAAGAACCAAGGCCTGTATGAACCCAGCCATGGCAGTGCGCCCGACATCGCGGGTAAAGGCGTGGCCAACCCCTTGGCCACCATTTTGAGCGCGGCCATGATGCTGCGCTTCAGCTTGAACCAAGCTGAAGCCGCAGACCGCATTGAAACGGCCGTCAAGGCGGTGCTGGCTCAAGGCCTGCGCACACCCGACATTTACAGCGCAGGGACCACCAAGGTGGGCACTTCGCAAATGGGTGACGCCGTGGTGAAAGCTTTGGTATAAAAATCTGCACAAACTCAAACACAAAGAGCGCCGATGGCGCTCTTTGTGTTTGGGGACGTCACACCGAAGAAGTCATCGCCACACGACGTGGCGCGGCCTTGCTGCCTTAGCTGCCAGTCTTTTGTCAGCCAGCACAAAGCCACCATCCGATACAATGAGTGCCATGTTTCACGCCTGCTTGTTCGTCACTCTGAACTCAACAACAGCCGCCAAGGCTGCTGTTGGCACGCGTGCATTCACCCCCAAAACCACGACCATTCAGGGCTGATTCAGCTCCGGTCCGTCGTGCGCCCCCCGGCCAGACGAGCCGGGCAAACAGTCTGGTCTGGCACTGTTTTCTATCTTTGAAAAGGCGTTGAAATGAGCAAGTTAGTAGGTTTAGTCGGTTGGCGCGGCATGGTTGGCTCGGTCTTGATGGACCGCATGGCTCAGGAAAAAGACTTTGAGCTGATTGAGCCCCTGTTCTTCTCCACCTCGAACGCGGGTGGCCCAGCGCCCTCCTTTGCCAAAAACGAAATCCTGCTGCAAGACGCCAATGACATCACGGCGCTCAAGCGCTGCGACATCATCTTGACCTGTCAAGGCGGCGACTACACCAAAGAGGTGTATCCAAAGTTGCGTGCCGCAGGCTGGACGGGCCATTGGATTGACGCTGCGTCATCGCTGCGCATGGCCGATGACGCCGTGATCGTGCTGGACCCTGTGAACCGCGATGTGATCGACAGCGCCTTGGCGCAAGGCGGCAAAAACTGGATCGGCGGCAATTGCACCGTGAGCCTGATGTTGATGGCCATGGGCGGGTTGTTCAAGCACGACATGATTGAGTGGGTCAGTGCCATGACTTACCAAGCGGCCTCGGGTGCTGGCGCGCAAAACATGCGTGAGCTGTTGTCGCAAATGGGTGCGCTGCACGATGCGGTGAAAACCGAATTGGCCAACCCTTCTTCTGCTATTTTGGACATCGACCGCAAAGTGGCCGCCACCATGCGCGATGCCTCTTTCCCCACCAAGAACTTCCGCAACACGGCGCTGGCTGGCAGCTTGATTCCATGGATCGATGTCCCTGTTGAGCATGGCCAAAGCAAGGAAGAGTGGAAAGGCGGCGCCGAATGCAACAAGATTTTGGGCAAGCCTGCTTTCCGCAGTGCGGGCAGCATTCCGATTGACGGCTTGTGCGTGCGCATTGGCGCCATGCGCTGCCACTCGCAAGGCCTGACCATCAAGCTCAAAAAAGATGTGCCCATGGACGAGATCGAGTCGATCTTGGCCCAAGCCAACGACTGGGTGAAAGTGGTGCCCAACCAACGCGAGATTTCCGAGCGTGACCTCACACCCGCCGCCGTGACCGGCACCCTGACCGTGCCTGTGGGTCGCTTGCACAAGCTGGCCATGGGCAACGACTACCTGGGTGCCTTCACCGTCGGCGACCAATTGTTGTGGGGCGCTGCCGAGCCGCTGCGTCGCATGTTGCGCATCCTGCTGGAACGTTGAAATAAACCCGCTACCATTCTGGACATGACCCGAGACCTCCGCCCTGCATCTACCCTGTTCCAACGCACGGCGTTGTGGGCGGCCCTCTCTTTAACACTACTTGGCAGTGCGCAGGCACTCACTTTGAGTCGTCCTGTGGTGCAGTCCAAACAAGGCGAAGCCCTCAAGGCCGAGATTGACATTGCGGACATGACGGCCGCAGAACAAGTGAATTTTCAAGCTGCTTTGGCTGGCCTTGAGGTGTACAAGGCCACCAAACTGGAGATCCCTACCAGCCATGGTGCGGCCTTGGAGATTCAGGTCAAGCTGCTCAAGCGCAGCAACGGGCGACCTTACCTGGCCATCACCAGCCAGCAAACGGTGACCAGCAACTTCCTCGACGTGTTGCTGGATTTGCGTTGGGCCAATGGCCGCTTGCTGCGTGCGGTGAGTTTGTCAATGGACGATGGCCGCCAAAACGGGCCTAGCTCACCCACGGTCGTAGGCAGTGGGTCCGCCTCGATCAAGGTCAAACGCGGCGACACCGCAGGCGATCTGGCGGCACGCAACAAACCGACCGACGTCTCGTTGGACCAGATGTTGGTGGCCATGTTGCGCAGCAATCCCGATGCATTTGTGAACGCCAACGTGAACCGGTTGAAATCGGGCTCGTTGCTGAACATGCCGTCGGAGCAAGATGCCAAGGCGGTGTCACGCGAAGAAGCACGCAAAGAAATACAAGTGCAAACTGCCAACTTTCAGGCGTATCGCGCTGAATTGGCAGCCCGCGCCCCGGGCGGCACAGCGCCTATAGCCAGCCGCGACAGCACTGGCAAGCTCGAAGCAAGTGTGCAAAACAAAAAGGCCAGTGCCAAAGAAGACAAGCTGACGCTGACCAAGCCCACCCAAGGTGGCGTGGAAGACAAATTAGCCCAACAACGCCAAGCGCAAGAAGTCGCCAGCCGTGCCGCAGAGATGGGGCGCAACATTGCCGAATTGGGCAAGATCGCCGCGGCCACAGCCACGGTAGCGGGTGCCTCTGCCGCATTAGAAACAGATCTTCCAGCCAGTGCCGCCTCGAATGCCCAAGACTGGCTGGGGCAACTCACCCACCACCCCCTGGCCCCAGTGAGTGCGGGCAGTTTGATTGCCCTGCTGGTTTTGGCCAGTCTGTGGAGTCGTCGTGCCAACCGCCAACAGGGTGACAACATTCAGGGCTTGCCGCCATTGAATGTGAAGTTCGATCTGGACTTGCCCCACGCCAACGACTTGGCGCCGCAAGTGGCTCCCAGCATGGCGCCAAGCACCAGCGCCGATGAAGCAGCCCCCACGCAAGCTGCGGCAGAAAAACCAGTCACGCCCCAAGCGCAACCGGCACGTCCCACGATGGACATTCCGGACATTTCTCTGGACCTGGACGAACCCACCACGCCAGACAACCCGTTCCAAGTGCGCATGGATTTGGCGCAAGAGCTCTGGCAACTTGGCCAGTTGCACACCAGCCGCGCGCTGATGGAAGAAGTCGCCAACGAAGCCAAAGGCGAGGTGCAAGCTCGCGCCAAGCAGTGGCTGGCTGAGCGAGGCTAAAGCCCATGCGTATCGCCATGGGCTTGAGCTACAACGGCCAGGCCTACGAAGGCTGGCAAAGCCAGCTCTCAGGCAAAACCGTGCAAGACCGCCTCGAAGCAGCGCTGCAAAAATTCACCACCACCCGTGTTCAAACCTTGTGCGCAGGTCGCACCGATTCAGGGGTGCATGGCTTGATGCAGGTGATTCACTTTGACACCGAGTTAGAACGCGACCCGTACTCGTGGGTGCGTGGCACCAACAGTTTTTTGCCACTCGATATTGCCATTCAGTGGGCTCAGGTGGTACCCGATAGTTTTCACAGCAGAGGCAGCGCCATTTCACGCCGCTATGCCTATGTGCTGCTGGAGTCTCCTGTACGCCCCAGCGTGGACGTAGGCCGGGTGGGATGGGTGTACCGCCCACTCAACTTGGAAGCGATGGAGCAAGCTGCTGAGTACCTGCTGGGCGAACACGACTTCACCTCGTTTCGCGCCTCCAGCTGCCAAGCGTTGAGCCCCGTCAAAACGCTGCGCAGTATCCGCATCACGAGACGCAGCACGCAACCCCACTCCGCGTATTGGCGTTTTGAGTTTGAAGCCAATGCGTTCTTGCACCACATGATCCGCAACCTCATGGGTTGTTTGATTCCGATTGGCGAAGGCACGCACCCACCCGAATGGATGGCCGAGGTGCTGGCCGCGCGCAGTCGCGACGCTGCCAGCCGCACGTTCAGCCCTGACGGCTTGTACTTTTTAGGACCGCAGTACGACGCCCATTGGGGCTTGCCCAACGGGGCGCCTGCGTATGATGGTTTGCCATGAACCGCACCCGCATCAAAATTTGTGGCCTGACCCGCGAGCAAGACGTCGACGCTGTGGTGGCAGCCGGCGTCGATGCCGTGGGCTTTGTGCTGTACCCACCCAGCGCACGCGCTGTCACCGCTGAACGTGCCGCCGTGTTGGCGCAACGCTTGCCAGCCTTTGTCACGCCCGTGCTGCTGTTTGTCAACGAGACGTCCGAGGCCATCGCACAAGCCTGTTTGCGTGTGCCGGGTGCCTGGCTGCAATTTCATGGCGATGAAACGCCCGAACAATGTCGCCAGATTGCACAGCGACTAGGACGACGCTGGATTCGGGCCGCCCGCATTCCCCTTGAACCAGCCCAGGGCGAAGCCCCGTTCGACCTATTAAAATATGCCCACGATTACAAAGACGCCCAAGCGGTGCTGCTCGACGCGCATGTCGACGGTTACGGCGGTGGCGGCAAGGCATTCAATTGGTCACAGCTTCCTCAAAACGTCAACGCTCACCTCGTCTTGTCTGGTGGACTCAACGCTGCCAACGTGACAGACGGCCTGCATGCCTTGCGTGACCGCGGCTTGTCGCTGGCGGTGGACGTGAGTTCTGGCGTGGAGTCGGCCAAAGGCATCAAAGACCCCGCCCTGATTCGCGGGTTCACAGACGCTGTGCGTGCCGCAGACGCCCACCACGCGCGTTCAGACGCGCGCTGAGACTCCTTCTGAGCTATTTCTTTTTTTGAAGCGCTGGGGTTAAAACCCAGCCCTTTTTTGCAGGCCCCTCTATGTCGAACTACCAACAACCCGATGCACGCGGCCACTTTGGCCCTTATGGCGGCAGCTTTGTCAGCGAAACCCTGACCCACGCCATTGAAGAGCTGAAAGAGGCCTACGCCAAATACCAACACGACCCGGCCTTTATGGCAGAGTTCAAAAGCGAGTTGGCCCACTTTGTCGGACGGCCTTCTCCGATCTACCACGCGGCCCGCATGAGCCGTGAGATGGGTGGTGCACAGATTTACCTCAAACGCGAAGACCTCAACCACACCGGCGCCCACAAAATCAACAACACCATTGGCCAAGCCATGCTGGCCAAGCGCATGGGCAAGCCCCGCGTGATTGCCGAAACCGGTGCTGGCCAACATGGCGTGGCCACCGCCACCATTTGCGCACGCTACGGCTTGGAATGCGTGGTGTACATGGGCGCAGAGGACGTGAAACGCCAAAGCCCCAACGTCTACCGCATGAAGCTCTTGGGCGCCACCGTGGTACCGGTGGAGAGCGGCAGCCGCACACTCAAAGACGCGCTGAACGAAGCCATGCGCGACTGGGTGGCCAACGTGGACAACACCTTCTACATCATTGGCACCGTGGCCGGACCACACCCTTACCCAATGATGGTGCGCGACTTCCAAAGCGTGATTGGCGAAGAGTGCATCATGCAAATGCCCGCCATGCACCATGGCGCACAACCCGATGTGGTGTTGGCCTGCGTGGGCGGTGGCAGCAACGCCATGGGGATTTTTTATCCCTACATCCCGTTTGAGACAACACGCTTGATCGGCGTGGAAGCCGCAGGCGAAGGCATGGACACAGATCGCCACTCGTGCTCGCTACAGTTGGGCGCGCCCGGCGTGCTGCACGGCAACCGCACCTACATCTTGCAAGACGAGAATGGCCAAATCACCGAAACCCACAGCGTGAGCGCTGGCCTGGACTATCCCGGCGTGGGCCCCGAGCATGCGTTCCTCAAAGACATCGGTCGCGCCGAGTATGTGGGCATCACCGACACCGAAGCCTTGGACGCTTTTCACTACCTATGCCGCACCGAGGGCATCATCCCGGCGCTGGAGTCGAGCCACGCCGTGGCCTACGCCATGAAGCTGGCCAAAACCATGTCACCCGATCAATCGATCTTGGTCAACCTGTCTGGGCGTGGCGACAAAGACATTGGCACGGTGGCCGACTTGAGCGGCGCTGACTTCTTTTGCCGCCCGAGCTGTCAAGGACAGTCGGTCAAAGGCGGCCCCACAGAGCACACCATCAAGGTCACGAAATGAGTCGCATCGACGTCACCCTCTCAGCCCTCAAAGCCCAAGGCCGCAAAGCCTTGATTCCCTATGTGATGGCCGGTTTTCCAAAAGCCGAGATCACGCCCGCGCTGATGCACAGCATGGTGGATGCTGGCGCCGACATCATTGAACTGGGGGTGCCTTTCAGCGACCCCATGGCCGATGGCCCGGTGATTCAAAAAGCCGGTGAAGCAGCACTGCGCTTGCACATTGGCACCACGCAAGTGTTGGACATGGTGCGCGAGTTTCGCCAAACCAACGCCACCACCCCCGTGGTGTTGATGGGCTATGCCAACCCCGTCGAGTGTTACGACCTGAAACACGGGACGCATGCGTTTGTGAAAGACGCATCCGCAGCAGGCGTGGATGGCGTGCTCATCGTGGACTATCCCCCCGAAGAGTGCGAAGAGTTCGCGGCCACGTTGCGTGCGCACAGCATGGACCTGATTTTCTTGCTCGCCCCGACCAGCACCGACCAACGCATGGCGCAAGTGGCACGTGTGGCCAGTGGCTATGTGTATTACGTGTCGCTCAAAGGTGTGACGGGTGCTGGCAATCTCGACACCGACGCGGTGGAAGCCATGCTGCCACGCATTCGTCAGCACGTGCACATCCCTGTAGGTGTAGGTTTTGGCATTCGCGATGCCACCACCGCACGCGCGGTCAGCCGTGTGGCGGACGCCGTTGTGATTGGCAGCCGCATCATCCAGTTGCTGGAAGCTGCGCCCGAGGGCGAAGCGGTGCAAGCGGCCCATGACTTCCTGGCTGGCATTCGCCAAGCCTTGGATGCATAAGCCAGACGACTAAAATCATTTGATTCAGAACTGACGAAGGACTCACCATGAGTTGGCTCGAAAAACTACTGCCTCCAAAAATTCAACACACCGATCCGGCAGATCGCCGCAGCGTGCCGGAAGGCTTGTGGGTCAAGTGTCCTAGCTGCGAAACCGTGCTCTATAAAACCGATCTGGAGCAAAACCAAAACGTCTGCCCCAGTTGCAGCCACCACCTGCGCATTGGGGCGCGTCAACGTCTGGATGCATTTTTAGACGGCGAAGGCCGCTACGAAATTGGCCAAGAAGTGGTGCCTGTGGACGCCTTGAAATTCAAGGACAGCCGCAAATACCCTGAACGCTTGAAAGAAGCGATGAACAACACCGGCGAAACCGACGCTTTGGTGGTGATGGGTGGCGCGGTGCACAGCATCAATGTGGTGGCAGCTTGCTTTGAATTCGATTTCATGGGTGGCTCCATGGGCTCGGTGGTGGGTGAGCGCTTTGTGCGCGGCGTGCATACCGCCATTGAGCAAAAAGTGCCGTTCATCTGCTTCACCGCCACGGGTGGCGCGCGCATGCAAGAAGGCTTGCTGTCATTGATGCAAATGGCCAAGACCAACGCATCGCTGACCCGCTTGGCCAAGAAGGGCCTGCCCTACATCAGCGTGCTGACTGACCCCACCATGGGTGGCGTGTCTGCCGGCTTTGCCTTTGTGGGCGACGTGGTGATTGCCGAACCCAAAGCCTTGATTGGCTTTGCGGGCCCTCGTGTGATTGAGAGCACCGTGCGTGTGACCTTGCCCGAGGGCTTTCAACGTGCCGAGTTCTTGCAAACCAAAGGTGCGATTGACTTTATTTGTGATCGCCGCGAACTGCGCAAAACCATTGCCAACACCTTGGCCATGTTGCAAAGACAACCTGCGGATGCGGTGGCTTGATTCAAGCGAGCCACACCCAATCAAAGGCTCTCAGATGAGGGCCTTTTTTTATTTGTCTGCGCTGACTCAAAGTACACACAAGCAACAGGTTTGAACATAAAGTGGCGTTGTTGATGGACTTGTTGTCCATAGACTGCATTGCCAAGGAGCACAGATCATGGAAAAACTATTTCCTCGCTTCTCCGAGCTATTTGCCCAGCTAGGTCTTTCCTCCACACCCGCGGATATCCAGAAATTTCTGACCCAGCACAGCCCACTTGCTTTCAACATCCGGTTGCAAGATGCTGCTTTTTGGACGCCCGCGCAAGCCAGCTTGCTGCAAGAGCTGCTGCAAGAAGATGCCAATTGGGCCGAGGTGGTGGACCAACTCAGTCTGGCTCTGCGCCCCGAGCCAGACGAACCAGAGCCTGGTTAATTGGCAGGCATCAGTTGTGCACGCACTTCGCCACCGGGATGGGCTTTGGTGTGCAGATTGACGTACCACTTGCCAGCCAAGACGTCTCGTGCCTGGTCAGCAGTTAGCGTGGCTGAGCCTTGAATCGGACTGTCCAGATTGCCTTTGAAGCCCAGCGCGACCCCTGCATTGGCACCCATCATGGCTGGGCCGTGAAAGTGGCCTGCCCCAACAGGTCCCGTCAAGCCGGAATAGGTGACACGCCATGTCAGCTCGTTGGTGGTTTTGTTCAACGCAGCGTCCAAGGTGCCACGTCCCATCGTGTTATTGGCCGGCACTTCATTGCCACCGATCAATTGGCTGTTGAATTTCACGATGTTGGGATCTCCGTACATGGAGGCACAGCTCGCGAGGAAGGTGATGCACAAGGACAGGAATCCCCAGGTAAAAATTCTTTTGATGGAGGTCATACGCTTTCTCCTGTGTGAGGTGGAAATGAAATGGGCGAGCCGAAGTTGAGACCCACCGTGTCCATGATGTGGACGACTCATCAATAAAGTCAAGGCTGACAGACTTGGAACTGCGTCATCACACCATGTGTTCAGGTTGGACCCAGCAGTCAAAATCTGCTGCCGAAACAGCCTTCAAAGCCAATGCTGCGTCACGCAAGCTGAGGTTTTCACGTTCCGCAAATTTGGCAATTTCAGCGGCGCGGTCATAGCCAATATGAGGTACCAGTGCCGTGACCAACATGAGCGAGCGTCCCAACAAGTCGGCAATATGCTCTCGTTGTGCTTCTAGGCCACGGATACAGTACTGCTCAAAGCTGTCCATGCCCGCGCTGAGCAAACGCACGCTTTGCAAAAAGTTGTGCGCCATGAGTGGTTTGTAGGCATTGAGCTCAAAATTACCCAGCGCACCGCCCAGACCTATGGTCACATCGTTGCCCATGACCTGACAGGCCACCATGGCCAAGGCTTCGCATTGGGTGGGGTTGACTTTGCCGGGCATGATGGAGCTTCCAGGCTCATTGGCAGGCAGGGTGAGTTCACCCAAGCCACAACGTGGCCCAGAAGCCAACCAACGGATGTCGTTGGCAATCTTCATCAAGGCCACAGCCAGCACTTTGAGGGCTCCATGAGCGCCCACCAATGCATCATGCGATGCTTGGGCCGCAAATTTATTGGACGCGCTGACCAAGGGCAAACCCGTCGAACGCGCCAACGCATCGGCGACACGCGCACCAAATTCAGGGTGTGTGTTCAAGCCCGTCCCGACGGCGGTGCCACCCACGGCGAGAGCGTACACATCGGGTAACACGGCCCGAAGCCCCGCGCCCGCTTGCACCAGTTGTGCCGCATAACCAGAAAACTCCTGGCCCAAGGTCAGGGGCGTGGCATCTTGCAAGTGCGTGCGACCGATCTTGACAATGTGTTCGAACGCCACCGACTTGGCCTGCAGGGTGTCTGTCAGCCGCAGCAACGCTGGCAGCAAAGCACCAGTGATCGCCAAGGCCGCTGAGACATGCATTGCTGTCGGAAATATGTCATTGGAGGACTGTCCTCGGTTGACGTCATCGTTGGGGTGAACACAGCGATGTGGCCCACGTGGCACGCCGAGCAATTCAGAAGCGCGGTTGGCGAGCACCTCGTTCATATTCATATGACTTTGTGTGCCAGAACCGGTCTGCCACACAGAGAGGGGGAACTCTTGCGCGTGAAGCCCCGACACAACCTCTTGTGCGGCCACCCCAATGGCATGGGCCTTGTCTTGTGGCAAGAGCTGGAGTTGCCCATTGACATAGGCACAAGCGGCCTTGATGCGGGCCAGGGCCAAAATGATTTCTGACGGCATTTTTTCAGACGAAATCTGAAAGTACATCAAAGACCGTTGGGTTTGTGCACCCCACAGCCTGTCTGCGGGCACCTCGATGGCACCCATAGAGTCGATCTCGGTGCGGGTGTCATGCATGGCGTGGCCCTCCTGCTGGATGCGATTCATTCTGCGCTTTCAGCGACAGACTGTCGATGTTGACGCAGGCAGACGGGCAACTTGGGGGCGCCAAGGGAAACTCTTAAAATACGAGGTTTGCTGCCCGTCGCAGCCTTACTGCACAACCTTAGATGTCTCACAACACCCCACCCACCGCCTCAGAAGCCGCTCCCGTTGACGAAAACCAATTGATCGCCGAGCGTCGTGAAAAGCTCAAGGCGATTCGTGAGCGTCAGGCCCAAGGCCACGGCGTGGCCTTCCCCAACGATTTCAAGCCAGCACACCATGCCGCTACCTTGCACGAGTTGCATGGCGACAAGACCTCCGAGGTGTTGACCGAAGAAGGCCAATTCGCCAAGGTGGCAGGTCGCATGATGCTCAAGCGCGTGATGGGCAAAGCCAGTTTTGCCACACTGCAAGACAGCACCGGACGCATTCAAATTTATGTCACCCGCGACGATGTAGGCGAAGAAATTTACGCCGACTTCAAGCACTGGGACTTGGGCGACATCGTGGCCTGCGAAGGCAAGTTGTTCAAAACGCGCACCGGCGAGTTGTCAATCCACGCCAGTAGCATTCGCATGCTCACCAAGAGTTTGCGTCCCATGCCCGACAAGTTTCACGGCGTGCACGACCAAGAGATCAAGTACCGCCAGCGCTACGTCGATTTGATGACCGACGAGACAGCGCGCAAACGTTTTGTGGCGCGCAGCAAAGCGGTCAGTGGCATTCGCGAATTCATGGTGCAACACAACTTCCTAGAGGTTGAAACACCCATGCTGCACCCGATTCCAGGCGGTGCCAACGCCAAACCTTTTACCACGCACCACAACGCGTTGGACCAAGAAATGTTTTTGCGCATTGCGCCTGAGCTTTACCTCAAGCGCTTGATCGTGGGTGGCTTTGAACGCGTGTTTGAGATCAACCGCAACTTTCGCAACGAAGGCATCTCGGTACGCCACAACCCCGAGTTCACCATGATGGAGTTCTATGCGGCGTATTGGAATTACCAAGACCTGATGAGCTTTACCGAAGAGTTGGTGCGCGATGCCGCCATGAAGGCTGCCGGCACACTGCTGCTGACCTATGGTGGCAAGGCGGTGGATTTGAGCCAGCCGTTTGAGCGCTTGACCATTCCTGAAGCGATTCTGAAATACACCGATGCGGGCGACAACGTGGGCAACGCGGAATGGCTGATCGAAGCGCTGAAAAAATTGGGCTTCAAAGAAGACAAAGACAAACTCAGCACACGCAGCTTGGCCAGCCTGCAAGTGATGTACTTTGAAGAAACGGTGGAAGAAAAGCTCTGGCAACCGACCTTCATCTGCGAGCACCCGGTTGAAATTTCACCCTTGGCACGCGCCAGCGATGTGCGCCCCGAAGTGACCGAGCGCTTTGAGCTCTACATCACGGGCCGTGAGTTCGGCAACGGGTTCAGCGAGTTGAACGATGCCGAAGACCAGGCCGCCCGCTTCCAAGCCCAAGTGACCGCCAAAGACAGCGGCGACGACGAAGCCATGTTCTTTGACCACGACTTTGTGCGTGCACTGGAATACGGCATGCCTCCCACAGGCGGCTGCGGCATTGGCATTGACCGCTTGATGATGTTGCTCACCGACAGCCCGAGCATTCGCGATGTGATTTTGTTTCCGGCCTTGCGACGCGAGGGCTGAAACAGTATTTCCAAGTAGCCAACGCACAAAGAGCTTCATCCATGCCCATGAAAAAGGCGAGTCTTTGGATAGGCGTTGTGGTGTCCCTGCTGCTGTCAGGTTGTGCCAGTCTGTCGACCAGCACAAGCGCAATGCCCCCCTTGATACCTGCGCGGCAATTTGTCGCCGACTGGCATGCCTCAGGAGGTTACCAAATCTCCCCGGATGGACGCCAACTGATGTGGGTGGCAAGACTCAGGCTTAGCCAGGGTTTGTACGTTAAGAATCTGGTGACGGGGTCCGTACAAAGCTACAAGATTCCCGGCACGGGCATCTGGGCGCGCGACAGCCGTCATATCTTGCTGCACATCGATGACAACGGGAACGAGATCAGCCACGTTTGGGCACTCGACACGGCAAGCCCCAAGGGCCTGATGCGCGACTTGACGCCTTTTGAGGGGGCCAAGTCTTTTGTCATCACCCAATTGCTCGAGAGTGATGACTTGATCATTGGCAGCAACAAGCGTGACGCCAAGGTGTTCGACGTATACCGGTACGTCCAAGACAGTCAAACGTTGCAATTGCTGGCCGCCAATCCAGGGAACGTCAGCCAATGGCTTGTCAACGATGCCGGCAAAGTGATGGGCCGCGCGCGCCACGGCGCAGATGAATGGGTTTACGAAACGCCAGATGCCACCCAACAGGATGGATGGACAGAAGTATTCCGTGTGAATGCATCGGACACTTTTGAACCTCTGAGAGCGAGTGCCACACCACACCATTGGTGGGCTTTGTCAAACCGAGACCGAGACAAACTGGCATTGGTGGAAATCGATTTGCGCAATGGTGCCGAACGCGTGCTGTATGCAGATGACCGGGTAGATCTGTCCAGCGTGGTTTGGAGCCGTACACGGCAGATGCCCATCGCTGTGACGTCTGAGCCAGACACACAGCAGTGGCAAGTGTTTGAGCCCGTGCTGAAAACAGCACTGACGCAATTGCATGCAGCCAGCGATGCCCGCATCACCATCCATAACCTGAGTGATGATGAGCGCTGGATGGTGGCTACAGTGGTACGTCAAAACAGCGGTGAGCATGTGTTGTACGACCTACAAACACACACATGGATTGTCCTCAACGAGTTGGTGCGTAGCCGCCTGAATGCCATCAGCCCACTTGCCCCAAGTCAACCCGTGCACTTCAAAAGCCGCGATGGTCTCGATCTGCATGGTTATTTGAGCGTTCCCCTAGGAGCCACTCCACCATTTGCCACCGTCCTCTCTGTGCATGGTGGACCGTGGTCGCGTGATGTGCACCTTTCAGGCGACACCATGGAACTGTTTCTGGTCAATCGCGGTTATGCGGTGTTACGCGTGAACTACCGAGGCTCAAGCGGTTACGGCAAAGCGTTTCAGGAGGCTGCACGCGGTGAGTTTGCTGGCAAGATGCACAACGATTTGATCGATGCGGTGGATGCATTGGTGACTCAAGGCTTGGTCGATCCCAAACGGGTCGCCATTGCAGGTGGGAGTTACGGCGGCTACGCCAGTTTGGTGGGCATGACGTTCACGCCTAGCAAATTCGTTTGTGGCATCAGCACGGCTGGCATGTCTGACATTGCTTCGCTGCTGAGCGAAGCGCCCCCGTATTGGGAGTTGGGTAAAACCAAATGGATGCGCTTTGTGGGCAATCCCGACATCCCCGCGCAACGCAGGGACATGCAAGAACGCTCGCCGCTTTACAAAGCAGCTCAAGTTCAAGGCCCACTGTTACTGCTGCACGGCGTACACGATCCTCGTGTGAAAGTGAGCCAGTCGATCAAGATGGCAGAGGCGCTTCAAAAGGAAGGCAAGCAAGTGCGCGTGCACTTGTTTCCTCAAGCCGGGCATGGCCTTACGAGGTGGCAAGAGAATTTGAAGGCCTATCGACTGACAGAAGATTTTTTAGCCGATTGCCTGGGGGAGCGCAGCGGCGGATTTGATTTGTTTGAACTGGGTACGTGGCTACCCTGAGCTTTGATCATCCGCCGACTGCATCGCGGTCTGAATTACTGAGGCTGGAACCCGCTGTCTTTGATCATCTTGGCCCACACCTGGGTGTAAGCACGTTCACGTTGCGCCAACTGTTGCGCGCTCATGAAACCCACAGTCAAACCCATCTTGGTGAGGTGCTCGTTGACATCGGGCATGGCCAGCACTTTGGCAAGCGCTTGACCGAAGTGGTCGATGGTGGCCTTGGGTGTGCCAGCAGGCGCGAAGATGCCGTAGTAAGGCAGGTCTTCCAAACCACCTAAGCCAAGCTCGGTGAAGGTGGGCACATCGGGCAAAGACGCTTGGCGCTTGGCACCGAGCACCGCCACGATGCGAACTTTGCCGGCCTTGTGGTTCTCCATGAAGTCGGGCACCGAGCCCACACCGGCTGCAATTTGATTGCCCAACATGTCGGCCATCATGGGAGCGCTGCCACGGTAAGGGGCCGCCACCAAATCGAGCTTGAATTTTTGACCAATCACTTTGACCAAGAACTCAGGCGTCGATGCGGGCGCTGGAATTCCCACCGCACCTTTGCCGGCGCCTTGCGTTTTGACCCACGCCACATAGTCGTTGAACGACTTGGCAGGTGTGCCAGCCGACACCGCCAAGGCATTCACAAAGGTGGCAAAACCCGCCACAGGCACAAAGTCTTGCGCAGGGTCAAAGCCAGGGTTCTTCACCACCAAAGGCAAGATGGAGATGGTGTGGTCGTGCGACAAAAACAGCACTGTGCCATCGGCAGGCGAGGCTTTGAGCGCTTGGGCCGCCAGTTGTCCACCCGCACCGGGTTTGTTCTCGACCACCACGGCCACGCCCAACTCGTCTTTGAGTTTTTCCGCCAAGGTACGCGCCACTGCATCGGTGCCACCCCCGGGAGGAAAACCGACCATGAGCTTGATGGGCTTGGTGGCTTGTGCAGCCGCCAAGCCGCACGACACCGTAAGGACCAACGCCGCCAGAGGGCGCAAGATGTGGGAAATAACCGATCGACGTGACGCAAACATGTAAGAACTCCTCAGAAGCAATGACAGTGAGTGGGGTGTGAAGACAGTAAAAAATCAAATCAAACGATAGGCGGCTCTTCAGGCGTAGGACCATCCGGGCTTTGTGCGTGGTCAGGGTCTTGGCCGAACTCGCCTTCAGGCGAGTTTTTACGCGCTTCGCGGTCCTTAAGCTTTTCCTCTTTTTTCTTTTTCTTAGCCAGTTCGCGTTGACGTTTTTCGTAGTTGTAGTTGGGGGTGGCCATGGTTATTTTTTCTCCAGAGGCGGTTTGCAGTCAAAACAAAAGAAGGCCAGTGCGCCCGCAAAGCGGCGTTGACTACCCAGGCGACGAGGCTTGTGCACGCCGCATTTCATGCAAGACATGGTTTCACCCACCTTGCCCATGCCAACAAAGGGCGAGCCATTTTCACGACTGGTGAAGCGTAGGCCGCTGTCATCGACTTGGTTTTTTCCATTTTTGGTCGCCATCTACTTCCTAGGGGTTAGGGAAAAACTGGCTGCGGTTCAAGGCAGCAAGTCCAGTGCCCGCACATAGGCGGGGTGGGTCATCAGCGCGTCCCAGGCTAGCGGCGAATGGGTAGGTAACAGGGCACGTCGGCGTTGTTCGCTGGCGTCGCTGGCTTGCCAGCGGTTTTTCAACAAACCTTCGGTCAATTCATCGAGCGCGGTGTCCAAGGCCCTGCCCTGGTCAGGCGCTTGCGCCAGACTTTGGTTACACAACAGTACCAGATCACATCCAGCGTTGAGGGCGGTCATGGCTGCATCGGCAAAGCTGACCTCGTGGCCTTGGATGTGGCGCGCGCCAGCCATCGACAAGTCGTCACTGAAGATGGCACCGTTGAAATGCAATTGACCGCGCAAGATGTCTTGCAACCAACGTGGCGAGAAGCCCGCTGGCAAGGCGTCCACCTTGGGGTAGATCACATGGGCCGGCATCACGCTGCTGAGAGTGGTGCTGAGCCAGCTGTAGGGCAAGGCGCAGTCGTTCAGCACCGCTTTGAGGCTGCGCTTGTCGACTGGGATATCCACATGCGAGTCGGCTTTGACAAACCCATGGCCTGGAAAATGTTTGCCGCAGTTGGCCATGCCTGCCAGCAACAGGCCATGCATCAGGCTTTTGGCCAAGGCAGTGACCACACGTGGGTCGCGATGGAAAGCGCGGTCGCCAATGACACCGCTCTCCCCGTGGTCAAGATCCAACACAGGGGTGAAGCTGAAGTCGACCCCACAGGCGCGCAGTTCGCTGGCCAGCACGTAACCACAGGCGGTGGCGGCGTCCATGGCGGCGAGGGCCCCACTGCCCGGCTGACCTTTGGCGTCTTGCATCCACCGCTCGCCCAAAGCCCGCATGGGCGGGATGTGGGTGAAGCCGTCGCTGCGAAAGCGTTGCACGCGTCCGCCTTCGTGGTCCACGCAAATGAGCAAGTCTTGCCGCACGGCCTTGATGTCGGCACACAAGGCGGTGAGCTGAGAGCGGCTGTGCCAGTTGCGACCAAACAAGATGATGCCGCCTGTGAGCGGATGCGCCAGTCGCTGACGATCTACCGCTGTGAGCTCGGTACCTGCGATGTCAAGAATGAGAGGGGCGTGGTGGGACATGAACAACTTATTCTTTTTCAACAATGACGAAGCTGGTGGCGTAGTCGGACTCGTCGCTCACACTGACCTGGGCTTTCAGGCCACGGGCGTCACACCATTCTTTGAGCACACCATGGAGCACGATCACCGGTTGGCCACTGGGCAATTTGGCGACTTCGCACAAACGCCAGGTCATGGGCATGCGCATGCCCAAACCGATGGCTTTGCTGAAGGCCTCTTTGGCTGAGAAGCGGGTGGCCACGTAGCGCACACCGCGCTCTGGCCACCGATGACTGCGGCTGCGCCAAGTGGCCAACTCGTTGTCACTCAATACTTTTTGCGCAAACCGCTCACCGTGCTTTTCCAAAGACGTGCGAATGCGCCGGATGTCACAAATATCGGTGCCAATGCCGTAGATCATGCGGGCATGCACGCAAGGTAGGCGCGCACAGTCTCGGTGTAGCCCATCTCCAGGGCATCGGCGATCAAAGCGTGACCAATGGAGACCTCCAGTACGCCGGGCACGGCGCGTAAGAAGGTGCCCAGGTTGTCGCGGTTCAAGTCATGCCCAGCGTTGACGCTCAAGCCCACGGCCAAGGCCGCTTGCGCGGTCGCTTCAAAAGCGGCCAAGACGGCCGCTTGGCTGGGGGTGCCAAAGGCACTGGCATAGGTTTCGGTGTACAGCTCCACCCGGTCGGCCCCCACCGCTTTGGCTGCGGCCATGGCCTCAGGCACGGGGTCCATGAACAGGCTCACGCGCGCGCCCCAGGCTTTGGCTTGGGCGATCAAAGGTTTCAAACGCTCAGTGTCTTGCGGAAAATTCCAACCATGGTCGCTGGTGAATTGACCTTCGCTGTCGGGCACAAAGGTCACCTGATGGGGACGAACCTGCTGCACAAAGTCCATCAGGTTGTGAAACGGATTGCCCTCGATGTTGAACTCGCGATCCGGCCAGGCCTTGAGCAGTTGAGCCAAGGCATGCACATCATCGGCTCGAATGTGTCGCGCATCGGGACGCGGATGAACGGTGATGCCCGCAGCACCCGCTTGCAAGCACAAGGTGGCCGCACGGGTGACACTGGGAATGCCCAGGTGGCGCGTGTTGCGCACCAAGGCCACTTTGTTGAGGTTGACCGACAAGGCGGTACGGGTGTGGGACTGGGACATGAATCAGAAACCTTGAAGGTCCACCATCATCTGCCGGGTGCGCAGGGTGTGGACCCCACAATGGTAGTGCAGCAAGGCGCGCAGTTGGCCTTGCAAAGCGTTGCGTTGGTCGGCGGGCAGCTCGGCACACACGCGCAAGGTGGCGCTCATGGGGCTGTCAGCGTCTAGGCTGGCATCGAGTTGCTGCCACACCGAGCCCACCAAGCCCACGCGGTCTTGTGGGCTGTGGCTGCGCAAGCCCCCTTCAGCGACCAGGCTGTAGGCCGCGTGGTCTTGCAGAGGGGCCAAGGTGAGGGTTTGGGCGTTGAGTTGGGGCAGCAAACCAATGTCGCGCAACAGCAGCAACTCAAAGGCACGCAAGGCCGGCGCCATGGTGCCTTCGTGGCCAGAGGCCAAGACCTGCACCACTTGGGCATACAAATCGAACAGGCGGGGATGGGGGTCGTCACGCGCCAGCAAGCGCAACAGCAACTCGTTGAGGTAGTAGCCCGACAGCAAAGACTCGCCCTGAGGCATGATGTGCCCGCCTACCCATTCAGCGCCTTTGAGGGTGCGAATTTCAGCATCGCCGGTGTAGGTGATGTGCAGGGGTTGCAAAGGCAGCAACACCGGGCGGAAATTGGAGGTGGGACGCTTAGCGCCCTTGGCCACCAATGCCACCCGTCCATGGTGACGGGTGAAGGTTTCGAGAATCAAACTGGACTCACTCCAGTCGTAGCGGTGCAAGACGAACGCAGGTTCCTCTTGAATGCGAGTGATGCCACGCGCGTAGGTGGAGGTGCTGGACTTACTCGTAGCCAAAGCTGCGCACCCGCGCTTCGTCGTCGGCCCAGCCAGAGCGCACTTTGACCCACAATTCCAAGAACACTTTGGCGTCAAAGAGTCTTTCCAACTCGGTACGGGCCTCGGTGCCCATGCGCTTGAGGCGCTCGCCTTTGTCACCAATGACCATGGCTTTGTGGCCATCACGCTCGACCACGATGGTGGCGGCAATGCGAACCATGCGTTTGACACCTTTGGTCTTGCCGGGCTCTTCCTCGAACTTGTCAATGATCACGGTCGAGGTGTAGGGCAACTCGTCACCGGTCAGACGAAACAGTTTTTCGCGCACCATCTCGGCGGCCATGAATTTTTCGCTGCGGTCGGTCAATTCGTCAGCGGCGTACATCCAGCCTTGTTGGGGCAAGTACTTTTCACAAATACCTAGCAAGCGCTCCACGTCTTTGGCGTTCTTGGCCGACATGGGCACAAACTCGGCAAAGGGGTGGCGGGTTTGCATCTCCTGCAACCAAGGGGCCACATCGGCGCGGCTCTTGACCGAGTCGAGCTTGTTAGCCACCAAGAGTGTGGGAATGCCAGGTGCCAGCAGGGCCAGCACACGGGCGTCGGCGGGGGTGAAGCTACCCGCCTCGACCACCAACAGCACCAGGTCCACATCGCCCACCGCGCCTTGCACAGTTTTGTTGAGCGACTTGTTCAATGCATTGCCATGGATGGTTTGAAAACCCGGGGTATCGACAAACACGAACTGCGCAGCACCTTCGGTGCGCATGCCCGTGATGCGATGGCGCGTGGTTTGCGCCTTGCGCGAAGTGATGCTGATTTTTTGGCCCACCAAGGCGTTGAGCAAAGTGGACTTACCCACGTTGGGTTTGCCCACAATGGCAATCAAGCCGCAACGCTGCTCCGCCGGTGGCACAGCCACGGGACTGGCTACCACGCGGTTGCCTTTGCTGGCGGCCAACATGGCGTCAATGTCTTGCAGGCTTTGGCCTGTGGCGTCGTCTTTGGGGGCTTGGGCTGAAGTCATGTCGACTCCTTTAAAACTTGAAGCATGGCTGCTGCGGCGGCCTGCTCTCCTGCACGACGCGATGCGCCAATGCCACGCTCGCAGCGGGCCAGTTCTGGGATTTCGCACTCGACGTCAAAAGTCTGGCGGTGCGCAGCACCCAAAGTACCCACCACGCGATAGATGGGCAGCTTGAGTTTGCGCGCTTGCAACCATTCTTGCAATTCGGTTTTGGGGTCTTTGCCAACGGCTTGCATGTCGGGGTTGATTTCAACGGCCGAAAAGATGCGCTGCACCAGGGCGTGCGCAGCGTCATAGCCCGCGTCGAGGTAGACCGCACCGAGCACCGCCTCCAGCGCATCGGCCAAGATAGAGGCACGCTTTTGACCGCCAGAGCGCATCTCGCCCTCACCCAAGCGCAAGATGCCCGACAAGCCCAGCTCCACAGCCAAGTGGTGCAAGGTGTCTTGCTTGACCAGGTTGGCGCGCACCCGCGAGAGGTCGCCCTCTGGCAAGGTGCTCAGGCGCTGGTACAGCATATGGGCCACGCCCAGGTTGAGCACGGAGTCACCCAAAAACTCAAGGCGCTCGTTGTGGTCGGAGCTGAAGCTGCGGTGGGTCAGTGCCTGCACCAACAGTGCAGGGTTGCGAAAGCTGTACTGCAAGCGTTGTTGCAGGGTTTCAAGGATTTGTTGCTGAGTCAATGAGGCTTGGGCCATGGGGGTGCGTGAGGTCATTCAAAAGCGCCAATGCGCTTGAGATTGCCAAAATTCATCCACACAAAGAAGGCTTTGCCCACGATGTTTTTGTCAGGCACAAAGCCCCAGTAACGCGAGTCGAGCGAGTTGTCGCGGTTGTCGCCCATCATGAAGTAATGGCCTGGCGGTACTTTGCATGTCACGCCCTCGACGGTGTATTGGCAGTTCTCTTTGAACACAAAGTCATCGGCTCCTGGCACGAAGGCAGGACGATCTGCGTCATTGAGCAGGTTGTGGGTTCGCAAGCCCGTCATTTCAGAGGGTTTCGAGCCGATGGGCAGCTTCTCTTCGAACTGCTTGATGTAGCGCATGCTGTCTTCTTCAAAGAAGTCGGCACGGGCGTCTTTCGAGATGGGCTGGCCGTTGATGGTGAGCTGCTTGTTCAGGTACGCCACTTCGTCGCCAGGAACACCTACCACGCGCTTGATGTAGTCGAGGCTTGGCTTGGGTGGGTAACGAAAGACCATGACATCGCCGCGCTGCACCGGATTGCCCTCTGTGACTTTGATGTTCAAAACCGGCAAGCGCACACCGTAGTGGAATTTGTTGACCAAGATCAGGTCGCCTACCCAGAGGGTCGGAATCATGGAGCCAGAAGGGATTTTGAAAGGTTCGAACAAGAACGAACGCAAGACAAAGACCACAGCAATGACAGGGAACAGCCCCGCCGTCCAATCGAGCCACCAAGGCTGCATGATGAGACGAACTTTGGCCTCAGACACGTCGACATCGGTTTGGGCAATGCCCAACTTGGTCAAATCAGCTCGGCGTTTGTCGGCCTCTTGCTCCAATGTGGCCGCAGCAGCTTCGCGTTGGGGCAAAAAGTAAAAGCGTTCAGCCAGCCAGTAAATGCCCGTGACCACGGTGGCCATGAACATCAGCAACGCAAAGTTGCCTTCAATCAGGCCGAGGTACCACGACCCGGCGTAGCTCACAAAGGCTGCGAGCACAAAAGCGGTCAAAGTTGCCATCAATCCTCCACTTGCAGGATGGCCAAGAAGGCCTCTTGCGGCACTTCAACGGAACCAATTTGTTTCATGCGTTTCTTACCTGCTTTTTGTTTCTCTAGGAGCTTACGCTTGCGGCTAATGTCACCACCGTAGCATTTTGCCAGCACGTTTTTGCGCAGGGCCTTGATGGTTTCACGCGCAATGATGTTGGCACCGATGGCGGCTTGAATGGCCACGTCAAACATTTGACGACTGATGATCTCGCGCATCTTGGCCACCACGGCACGCCCGCGGTATTGCGCTTGGGTGCGGTGCACGATGATGGACAAGGCATCGACTTTTTCGCCATTGAGCAAGATGTCGACCTTCACCACATCGGACGTGCGGAACTCTTTGAATTCATAGTCCATCGACGCATAGCCACGACTGACCGATTTGAGCTTGTCAAAGAAGTCGAGCACGATTTCGCCCAGCGGCATGTCATAGGTGAGCATGACTTGGCGGCCGTGATAAGCCATGTTGAGCTGTACACCACGCTTTTGATTGGCCAAGGTCATGACAGCGCCCACATAGTCTTGCGGCATGTACAAATGCACGGTGACGATGGGTTCGCGAATTTCTTGCATCTTGCCCTGGTCGGGCATCTTGGCTGGGTTCTCGACCAAGACGACTTCGCCATCTGGTTTCACCACTTGGTAGACCACGCTAGGGGCTGTGGTGATGAGGTCTTGGTCGAACTCGCGTTCGAGTCGCTCTTGCACGATCTCCATGTGCAACAGACCCAAGAAGCCGCAACGAAAACCAAAACCCAGCGCTTGCGACACCTCGGGTTCGTAGTGCAAGGAGGAGTCATTGAGCTTGAGTTTTTCCAAGGCGTCGCGCAGGGCGTCGTATTGGTTGGCTTCGGTCGGGTAGAGCCCTGCAAACACTTGTGGCTGAATTTCTTTGAAACCGGGCAAAGCTTGTTCGGCAGGTCCTAAGTTGTTGGGCAGCTTCTTTTCCAGCGTGATGGTGTCGCCCACCTTGGCCGCTTGCAGCTCTTTGATGCCCGCGATGATGTAGCCCACCTGACCCGCTTCGAGTGACTCGCGTGACTCGTTGGCCGGCGTGAAGACACCCAGGTTATCCGCGTTATAGACAGCGTTGGTGGCCATCATCTTGAAGCGTTCTCCTTTGCCCAAGCGGCCATCAACCACACGCACCAGCATGACGACACCCACATAGGTATCAAACCAGCTGTCAACGATCATGGCGCGCAAGGGCGCATTGGGATTGCCTTTGGGTGGCGGAATCTTGGCCACCACGGCTTCGAGAATCTCTTCGATACCCATGCCTGTTTTAGCCGAGCAGGGAATGGCGTCGGTGGCGTCAATGCCAATGACGTCTTCGATTTCTGCTTTCGCGTTGTCGGGATCTGCCTGCGGCAAATCCATCTTGTTGAGCACTGGCACGACCTCCACACCGAGGTCCAGTGCGGTGTAGCAGTTGGCAACGGTTTGCGCTTCGACACCTTGACTGGCATCGACTACCAAGAGCGCGCCTTCGCATGCAGACAGTGAACGCGACACTTCGTAAGAGAAGTCAACGTGGCCCGGTGTATCAATCAGATTCAGGTTGTAGACCTGTCCATCTTTGGCCTTGTAGTGCAGCGCAGCCGTCTGCGCTTTGATGGTTATCCCACGCTCTTTCTCAATGTCCATCGAGTCAAGGACTTGCGCTTCCATGTCGCGCTCTTCTAATCCACCACAGCGCTGAATCAGGCGATCGGCTAGCGTAGATTTGCCGTGATCAATGTGGGCAATGATCGAGAAATTTCTGATGTGGTTCATCAAGGGGGACACTTAAGTGATTGAATTCAAAGGGTTGAAGGCATGAAAAAAGGGCGCGTCAGATGCTGACGCGCCCAGAACCAACAAGCAATGGCAACTGCGATAGTTGGGACTTCATTGTAGGCAAAAACCCGCAAACGTACAGCGACCTAGGCACTACTGCACGCTCGTTGCAGGCTAACAACATCGACTTATTCACAACTTATCAACATTCTGGAGGCGGGGTTATTTGGACAACTTGTGGGTGATCTGTGGAGCACCTGTGGAGCGTATCTTCCAATCCCATATCGTGGATTTCATGGTTCGCGATATATCGCAAAAGCTCTTTCAGCCCCTCGATTCTATACAAAAAGAGCTTGAACCCTCTTATTTAAGTTAGTAAGTGCAAACAAATAAGAGGGCTAAGAAGATTGAAAAATATTTTTCTTTCAACTCACACGCACCAAATCAGCCCCAAACCCGACTGAGTCTTAGGGGTTTAACGCTGTGGACGAATCACCGTGTACTGAGCCCAATCGCCACGACGAATCAAGAGACTGACAGGTTTGCTGCGGTCTAGCTTGGCCACCAAGCCCTCAAAGACCTGGACAGTCGGTGTTTCTGCGTTAGACAGCGCCAAAATCACGTCACCTTCTTGAATGCCAGCACGGGCAGCCAATTCAGCCACGGCATCGACACGCACACCACCACGCAGCTTGAGTTCTTTCTTCTGCGCATCGCTCAAGTCGCTCACAGACAGCCCCAAAACTTTTGCAGCCAAGGAAGAAGAGCTCGGCTTCTCCGCTGGTGCAGCAGCTTTTTTGGTAGGTTTTTCAGCTTCAACTTCACCCACCGTGACGGCCATGTCGCGGGTCGTGCCACGACGCAAGATTTGCAACATGCTGCGAGTGCCGGGTTTGGTGTTGCCCACTATGCGTGGCAAGTCTGAGGATTTTTCAATCGCCTTGCCATCGAAGCGCAAGATGATGTCGCCAGCCTCGAGACCCGCTTTTTCAGCAGGAGAGCCTTGCTCCACACCTCGCACCAATGCACCTTGGGCTTTACTCAGCCCCAAAGATTCGGCGACTTCTTTGCTCACTTGATCAATCTGGATCCCCAAACGACCGCGCTGCACCCTACCCGTCGCACGCAGTTGCTCGCTCACGCGAATCGCTTCATCGATAGGAATCGCAAAAGAAATTCCCATGAAGCCCCCGGAGCGGGAATAGATTTGGCTATTGATACCCACCACCTCACCTCGCATATTGATGAGGGGCCCGCCTGAGTTACCTGGATTGATGGCGACGTCGGTTTGAATAAACGGTAAATAGTCTCCGGTGTCACGCTGCTTGGCACTGACAATGCCTGCGGTCACCGTATTTTCCAATCCAAAGGGCGAACCGATGGCCATGACCCACTCGCCAACTTTGAGTCGACTCACATCCCCCACCTTTACGCTAGGCAAGCCACTGGCTTCGATTTTGACCACAGCCACATCGCTGCGCTTGTCAGCACCTACGATGCGGGCTTTGTACTCGCGTTTGTCAGGCAAGGTCACTACCACTTGATCTGCACCGTCGACCACATGGGCGTTGGTCATGATGAAGCCGTCGCTCGACAAGATAAACCCGGAACCCACGCCTCGCGGCTGCTCTTCGTCAGGTTGCTGGGGTTTATTCGGGCGCTGCTGGCGCGGCGAATTAGGGCTTGGCATAGGCACGCCAAAAAAGCGACGGAAAAACTCTTGCATTTCTTCGTCTTGCGGACTGTTTTGAGTCTCACGCACGGAAGCTTTTTCTAGGGTCCGAATGTTCACCACGGATGGCCCGACTTGCTCCACCAAATCCGTGAAGTCAGGCAGGGTACGCACAGATTGCGCGAATGCGGGTTCGGTGACACCAAGCCCTAAACCAGCCACAGACAAGCTGCTGATCATCAGGGCAATCGACAGGTAGCGTTTCAAAGCCATAAGAGCTCTCTTTCAGGACAAATAGGCACGGTCATACACAGCGCGTCGCAGATCTTGCCAGCGTGTGGGCTGAGTTGAGCGATTCAGCCACAGCCAACGGGTGACAACATTGTGTGGTTTAGATAAGGGTTGCCAGCGCAAAAGCAAGATGTGTTGAAAATCCATACAGACATGAGGCTGCCCCAACTGGTCAGAACCATGTTTCGAATTTTCTTCATGTAAAAGCCACACGTCCCCGTTCCAATACAAAGTCGCCAATGGGAGTTGCAGAACACGCCGACCCCAAAGCGCTGCACCAAGAACGCAACTCAAACCCACAAACAACCACACACTTCGAGGCTGTACTATGGCCCATGCGAACCATACGCCGCATGTCGCAATCATGAAAGCTATGTAAAGCCAACGCTCAAAAGCACAACGCCCCACCGGATAAGCAACCGATGGGGCGTTGTACATAGCAGTCGACTCAAACGCGCTTGAAAACCAATGCGCCGTTGGTACCACCAAATCCAAAGTTATTTTTCAGGGCTACATCGATTTTCATATCGCGCGCCACATTGGCGCAGTAGTCCAGATCACACTCGGGATCTTGGTTAAATATGTTGATCGTCGGGGGACTCTTTTGGTGATGAATGGCCAAGACAGTGAAGACACTCTCAATGCCGCCAGCACCACCCAACAGATGGCCGGTCATAGATTTGGTGGAATTAACCACCACTTTTTTGGCGTGATCGCCCAAAGCTGCCTTGATGGCATTGGTTTCGTTGATGTCACCCAGCGGTGTCGACGTACCGTGTGCATTCAAATAATGAATCTGGTCCGCATTGACACCTGCATTACGCATGGCATTGAGCATGGCTCGCCTTGGACCGTCCATGTTTGGCGCTGTCATGTGGCCCGCATCTGCGCTCATGCCGTAACCAGACAACTCAGCGTAAATCTTGGCACCACGGGCTTTGGCATGCTCATACTCTTCGAGTACCACAACGCCAGCGCCCTCTCCCAATACAAAACCATCGCGATCTCGATCCCATGGGCGCGATGCGGTAGTGGGGTCGTCATTGCGGGTCGACAACGCGCGCATGGCGGCAAAACCACCCACGCCCAGGGGCGACACAGTGCATTCAGAGCCACCAGCAATCATCACATCCGCATCACCATATTCGATGATCCGGCCAGCCTCACCAATGCTATGCAAGCCAGTAGTGCAGGCAGTGACCACGGCCAAGTTCGGGCCTTTGAAGCCAAAACGCATGGACACGTGGCCTGAAATCATGTTGATGATGGATGCTGGCACAAAGAAAGGCGAAATGCGTCGTGGGCCTTTGGCCAACAACTCACTGTGCATATCTTCAATCAGTGGCAAGCCACCAATGCCAGAACCAATCAGTACACCGACACGGGTGGACTCTTCCTCGCCTTGGGCTTCGCCCGTAGCAAGGCCAGAGTCATTCACCGCTTGAATGGCAGCCGCCACACCATAGTGGATGAACCGATCCATGGCTCGCGCTTCTTTGGGCGAGATGTATTGATCCAAATCTAAATCTTTGACCTCACCTGCAATGTGGCAGTTGAGGTTAGAGGCATCAAAACGTGTGATGGTGCCAATGCCGGATTTACCAGCCAAAAGATTGGCCCAGGCGTCAGCCACCGTGTTTCCCACGGGGCTGATACATCCCAGACCGGTCACGACGACGCGACGACGGCTCATGCGGAGGTTCCTATGAATTAGGCTTTTTTGTGCGTCAACGCGTAATCAATCGCGTTTTGCACAGTGGTGATTTTTTCGGCATCTTCGTCTGGAATTTCAATACCAAATTCGTCTTCCAATGCCATCACCAATTCCACGGTGTCCAAGGAGTCGGCACCCAAATCAGCCACAAAGGCTTTTTCACTGGTGACTTGTGACTCTTCCACGCCAAGTTGTTCGGCAATGATTTTTTTGACACGTGCTTCGATATCGCTCATGGGGTCCCTCAGAGGGTTGTGAATAAGTCCGCAATTTTAACCGGGCGGACACACCGTTTTGAATCAGTCGGTTCGAGCCAGCTCAAACCATGAACATGCCACCGTTGACATGCAGTTCTTGCCCAGTCACATAAGAAGCGTTGGCACTGGCCAAATACGCCACAGCATGAGCCACGTCAGATGGTTTGCCCAAGTGTCCCAAGGGAATTTGGGACAACAAGGCTTTTTGTTGTTCTGCTGGCAGTGCAGCAGTCATATCGGTTTCAATAAAGCCTGGCGCCACACAGTTGACCGTGATGTTACGACTACCCAGCTCGCGAGCCAGAGCACGCGTCATACCTGCTACCCCCGCTTTGGCGGCGGCGTAGTTGGCTTGACCAGGATTGCCAGAAGCACCCACCACACTGGTGATGTTGATGATGCGACCATAGCGCTGTTTCATCATCGGGCGAATCACGGCACGTGACAGGCGAAATACAGCTTTGAGGTTGGTGTCGAGCACCGCATCCCAATCGTCATCCTTAAGACGCATCGCCAACATGTCGCGTGTAATCCCCGCGTTATTGACGAGCACGTGCAAAGCACCGTGTTCTTTGGTGATGTCATCGACCAGCGCTTCGATCGCTGCCGCATCGTTGACGTTCAGGTTCGTCCCCTTGCAACCTGGATAAGTTGACAGGGTTTGACTGATTTTGGCTGCACCTTCATCCGTTGTGGCTGTGCCTACAACTGAAAACCCTTGTTGCGCCAACAGTTGGGCGATGGCTGCGCCAATTCCACGCGACGCACCCGTCACCAAAGCCACTTGAGGGGTCATTTGTTGTTCACTCATATTTCAATACTCAGGCCAAGGTCGTTTTGACGTCTGCAAGAGACGCGGGATCAAGTAAAGGCATGCCAACCAATTCAGCATCAATCCGCTTGATCATGCCTGCTAGCACTTTGCCTGGTCCGCACTCTACCAAGGTGGACACCCCACGCGCTTTGATGGCTGCGACACATTCGACCCAACGCACGGGGCCAAACGCTTGGCGATACAAAGCATCGCGAATACGATCCGCATCGCTCTCTACCTGGACATCAATGTTGTTGACCACGGGAATTTGAGGCGCCGCAAAACTTGTTGCAGCCAATTTTTCTTTCAATCGCTCTGCTGCGGGCTTCATCAAACTGGAATGGAAAGGTGCGGAAACTGGCAACAGCAAGGCACGTTTCGCGCCATTGGCCTTAAGAACTTCACAGGCTTTCTCTACAGCAGCTTTGCTGCCTGCAATCACCGTTTGACCTGGATCATTGAAGTTCACAGCTTCCACGACTTCAGCAGAACCAGCACCAGCACCAAAAGTAGCTTGGGCCTCAGCGCAACCGGCAATGACTTTGGCAGCATCCAAACCCAAGATGGCCGCCATGGCACCTGTGCCCACAGGTACGGCATCTTGCATAGCCTGTGCCCGAAAGCGCACCAAAGGCGCAGCTTGTGCAAGAGTCAATACGCCAGAGGCCACAAGTGCCGAATACTCGCCCAATGAATGACCCGCGACCACAGAAGGGGCCTCGCCGCCTTCGGCCAACCACACGCGGTAAGCGGCTACAGCAGCGACCAGCATGACGGGTTGGGTATTGGTGGTCAAAGCCAACGCCTCTTTGGGGCCTTCGTGAATCAACTTCGCCACGTCTTCGCTCATGGCATCGGAGGCTTCAGCCAGTGCTTCCAAGACCACTGGGTGATCGCCCCAGGCGTCCAGCATTCCTACCGACTGAGAGCCTTGCCCCGGAAAAATAAATGCAAATGATTTCATAAATGAATGATTGCTTTGATGTCTCCAAGAAATGGAGACTTACAACTTCAAGAGCACGGCACCCCAAGTAAACCCGCCACCCACGCCTTCAAGCATGAGTGTTTGCCCAGGCTTGACTTGGCCACTGCGCACAGCCTCGTCCAAAGCCAAAGGAATGGATGCCGCCGACGTGTTCCCATGGTTGTGGACTGTCAGCACGACCTTGTCCATTGGGAGTTTGAGTTTTTTGGCTGTGCTTTGAATGATTCGAATGTTGGCTTGATGAGGAATCAGCCAGTCGATGTCACTGTCTTGCAAACCTGCCTTGTTCAAAGCAGCCCTAGCAGCGCCTTCCAACAAGCCAACTGCCAATTTGAAAACTGCTTGACCATCCATTTTGAGGACCGGATCGCCCAAGACTTCGCCACCTCGCACATGGCCAGGAACGCACAAGATGCCTGCATGTTTGCCATCGGCATGGATGTCTGTTGCCAAGATCCCGGGCTGATTGGAAGCTTCTAACACCACAGCACCCGCACCATCGCCAAACAACACACAAGTGGTGCGATCTTTGAAGTCGAGGATGCGCGAAAAAACCTCCGCACCAACAACCAAAGCACGTGTTGCGGAACCGGCACGAATCATGGCGTCCGCCACGGTCAAGGCGTAAATAAAACCACTGCACACCGCTTGCACATCAAAGGCTGGCGCGCCAGCAATACCAGCGGCAGCCTCATCAATTTGTGCCAACTTATGTTGCAGCAGGCATGCCGTAGACGGGAAGACCATGTCCGGAGTGGACGTCGCCACAATGATCAAATCAATGTCTTGCGGACTGCGCCCCGCCGCAGCCAGGGCATGCTTGGCCGCTTCAAAAGCCAAATCACTGCTACTGACATCTGGAGCGGCAAAGTGGCGAGCATGAATACCTGTGCGCTCCACAATCCAGTCGTCTGAAGTTTCGACGCCTTGGGAGGCCAATTCCGCGACCAAATCTGCATTGGTCAACCGACGAGGGGGGAGAAAACTTCCGGTGCCGGTAATTCGGGAAAAACGGGTCATCAATGAGGTGGGTCAGACGGTCACTTCTGTCGATTGCGCCATAGCCAACAAAGGAGCGGCATGGGCAATGCGAGAGCGTACGCGTTCGAGCAAGTTATGGTGGGCTGCATCATACGCCCGGTTCAATGCTGTCTCGAAGGCTACCTCATCGGCTGAGCCATGACTCTTGAAAACGATGCCATTGAGGCCCAAAAGAGCCGCGCCGTTGTAGCGTCGATGATCCACCTTATCCTTAAAGTCAGATAAAACCGGATAAGCAAAAAACGCTGCAATTTTCGTGAAGATATTGCGCGTAAAAGAGTTTTTTAAGGTATCGCTGATCTTGAATGCCAAACCTTCGCTGGCTTTCAAGGCCACATTACCAACAAAACCGTCGCACACAATCAAATCCACAGTACCTTGGTAAATATCATTACCCTCAACATTACCGAAAAAATTCAAATCACCGGATTTGGCAGCAGTTCGAAGCAAATCACCAGTTTTTTTGATGATTTCATTCCCTTTAATCGCTTCTTCACCAATATTCAAAAGACCCACAGAAGGGCTCTCAATCTCATCCAACACAGATACCAAGGCTGAACCCATGACAGCAAACTGGAGCAAGTGGTCAGGCGTGCAATCGACATTGGCCCCCAAATCGAGCATGGTGGTGCCGCCACCTTTGAAATTGGGCATGCGCCCAGCAATTGCGGGCCTATCAATACCATCAATGGTTTTGAGCACATAACGCGCGATCGCCATCAAAGCCCCCGTGTTGCCAGCTGAAACAACCGCTTGGGCAGCACCATGCTTGATTTGCTCAATGGCCACGCGCATTGAAGAGTCTTTTTTGCGCCGCATGGCAACCTCGACCGGATCGTCCATGGCCACAATTTCAGAAGCAGCAATGACCTCAGCACGTGGATGAGCAAACGACGACAAAGCCTGCGGCAACCCGACCAACAACAAACGTGCATCAGGATGCGTCTCTAAAAATCGACGACATGCCGCGAGCGTGACACGTGGCCCGTGGTCGCCGCCCATGCAGTCAACAGACACAGTGATCATGTGAGCTCTCGTAGAAAAAACAAAAGCCCGAGGCGCTTACAGTGCCACGGGCCAGTGTGTGCCGAAATCAATCAGGCTTCTGATTTGCTTTTCAGCACTTTGCGACCACGGTAGAAACCGGTGGGGCTGATGTGGTGACGCAGGTGGGTTTCGCCAGTGGTTGGCTCAACAGCGGTACCTGGCACATTCAAAGCATTGTGCGAGCGGTGCATGCCGCGCTTGGAAGGAGATTTTTTGTTTTGCTGGACAGCCATGATTGGCTCCTGGACGTAAAAGTGGGTTGATCATTGGGCCACAAACCAACCTAAGCCAGTGTGACACGAAGCCCACGATTATAGACCAAGTCGCTGATTTCTTAGTTTTTGCGTATTTTCAATCCACGCAAAGCCGCAAAGGGGTGCGGTTTTTCTTCCAAAACATCGGCAGCAGACGCATCAGAAGTTGGCGCATGCTCACTTTCACAGGTCTGATGCATCGGCACAATCGGCATCGCCATCAAGAGCTCGTCCTCAATCAAAGCCAGTACATCAAAGTCTCGACTGAGCACCAGCAAATCCTCGTCAGACTCATCGTCTTCAGCCAAGGCGGTGGCCTCGTCTGCCACGAATCGAAAATCTTGGTCAATGTTCAAAGCAAGGTCGACCTTACCCAAGCAACGCTGACAGATCAGAGGAACGGACGCTGTCGCACTCACATGCAACCAAACTGATTCAGTACCCGCAGAAGCGGGCTGCATGGATCCCTGCACCGACCACACAACCTCACCCCGAACATCCCCCACACAGTCCTGGGACAAACGCTCAAATTGGCTAAGCGGTGTCTGCCCGGTCAAATGTGTCTGTGCTTTGGCAAAAGCTTTGACGTCAATATGTGGCGCATTCGATTGATTTTCCATTCGGGCAGTGTAAGAGAATTGCACCATGTCTACCTTATCTCGCCCCTTGATTCTGGGTTCTACCTCTCGCTATCGGCACGAACTGCTGAGCCGTTTACAACTTCCTTTTGAAGTGGTCTCACCTCATGTCGATGAAACGCCATTACCCCACGAAGCCCCTCAAGCGTTGGCATGTCGTTTGGCTTTGGCCAAAGCGCAGGCCGTGGCAACGCTGCACCCCGAAGCGGTCGTGATCGGCTCAGACCAAGTCGCCGATTTGGCAGGTGAACCACTCGGTAAACCTGGAACTCACCAGCGCGCAACACAACAGTTGCAACGCATGCGTGGTCAAACCGTGGTCTTTCAAACGGCCGTGGCCGTGGTATGCCTGTCCACAGGCTTTGAGCAGTGTGAGCTGGCATCAGTTGAGGTGAAATTTCGAGACTTGAGCGATGCAGAAATAGAGGCTTATTTGCTGGCAGAGCAGCCTTATGACTGCGCAGGCAGCGCCAAAAGTGAAGGACTGGGAATCAGCTTGCTCGACGCCATTCACAACGACGATCCAACGGCCTTGGTTGGATTGCCACTGATTCGAACCTGCCGCATGCTGCGTGCTGCGGGCATACAACTGCTATGACCCCCCAAGCAAACCTTGGCACCTTGTACCTGGTGCCCACCCCCCTGGACTTTGGCTGCGATATCCAGTCCCCCATCACTGACGTTTTGCCACAAGAAACATTGCTTGTGGCAAGCCGTGTAGCTCACTGGATCACAGAAAACGCGAAAAGTACCCGTGCTTTTTTGAAACGTGTCGACGGTTTGCTGCCGCTGGCTCTGCCTGTCCAGCAAGTCAGCATCACCGAGCTGCCGCGTGAAGTCCACAAAAAGGGCGATCATGCGGGGCAGTTCGATGCCAAGCCTTTGTTGAAAGCGGCTTTGGCTGGACACGACATGGCACTGGTCAGCGAAGCAGGCATGCCTGCTGTGGCCGATCCGGGCTCATCGGTCGTACGTGCCGCCCATGAATTGGGGCTGCGTGTCGTACCTTTGGTGGGGCCTGTGTCACTGTTGCTGGCACTGGCAGCGAGCGGACTGAACGGACAAAACTTTGCTTTTGTCGGTTATCTGCCTCAAGACGGGAGCGCACGCACCCAACGCCTGCGCGAGCTGGAAACCCTGGCCCTCAAAACAGGCCAAACCCAACTCTTCATCGAGACCCCTTACCGCAACCAAGCCCTCTGGGACGCATTGCTGCGGGGCCTGCAAAGCAGCACACGCCTGGCACGCGCCAGTGGCTTGACGCTGGCCAGCATGGATGTGAGCTCCCGCAGCGTGCAAGCCTGGCGCAACCAGCCTGTAGGTGTCTCGAACCAACCCACAGTGTTTGCCATCGGCAAATGACAAAGGCTCCCTCAGGAGCCTTTGTCATGCAGTCAGCACCGCTTCAGCGCAAGGGCTGCTGACGTTGCAGCGCATGCACCGCACCCTCGCCAATCGCCGCGCCAAATCGCTTGGCCAAACGCTCGGCCACGTTGTCGTGACGGGTGTAGTCGATGATGTCTTCGGCTTTGACAATCTCACGGGCCACAAAGTCCAAGTTACCCAAGCCGTCGGCCAAACCTAAGTCAACCGCTTGTTGGCCACTCCAAAACAATCCGCTGAACAACTCGGGGGTTTCCTTCAAACGCTTACCACGGCCTTCGCGCACCACCTGAATGAACTGCTGGTGAATTTGATCCAACAGCGTTTGGGCGTGGGCGCGCTGAGGTTTGGTTTGGGGGCTGAAGGGGTCCAAAAATCCTTTGTTCTCACCGGCTGTCATCAAGCGACGCTCGACGCCCAGTTTGTCCATCAAACCGGTGAAGCCAAAGCCATCCATCAGGACGCCAATGCTGCCCACAATGCTGGCCTTGTCGACATAAATTTCATCCGCTGCCACCGCGATGTAATAAGCGGCTGAGGCACACGACTCTTCCACCACGGCATACACGGGCTTGTTGTGTTTTTTCTTCAAACGACGGATTTCGTCATTGATGATGCCCGCTTGAACGGGACTCCCTCCTGGAGAATTCACCAACAACACCACAGCTTGCGAACCCTCGTCTTCAAAGGCAGTGCGCAGCGCGGTCACGATCCACTCTGCACTCGCATCTGCGCCATCGGCAATTTCACCCTTGATCTCCACCACCGCTGTATGCGGCTGGCTGGGGTTCGTGCCTCCCATGCCACCTTTGTGCAGACCCGTCCAAAACAAGGCCACCGCCAACAACAGCCAGGCAAACCGAAAAAAGATACGCCAGCGGCGCGTAGCACGTTGCTCTGCCAAGGTAGCAAAGGCCAAACGCTCCAACGCATCGCGCTCCCACGTCACCTTAGGTTCGGATAGATCGGGATTGGCATCAGACAAATAGGGGTCAGACATGACGGTTTCTTTGCGAAAAATAAATCAAAAAATCAAAACAAAAATTCAAAAGGCTTCAGGTTGTAGGCAGTATGCCAGTGCACCACACCGTCCATTTCCGTGAGGTCAATTTTTACCAAACCACCTCGACACGGGCCGCCAGCGCATTCACCCGTGTCGGGAGCATACGCAGCACCGTGTGTTGCACACAACAACCATTGGCCTGTATCGTCAAACAAACGGTTGGGTTGAAAGTCCATCTCCATCGCCACATGACTGCAACGGTTGAGGTAAGCATGGGCACGCCCTTGAAAACGGACGGCAAAAGCACGGCACGTTTGCCCGGCATACACCACATCGAAGGGTACGGCGAGTCCCCCTTCGACCAAATCAGCGCTTTGACAAAGCGCCAGTTGTACTGGAATGTGCGACTCAGGCATGGGTCAACAACCAATCGTGCAAAGCCCCCACCGAATGTGCCACATAGCGCGGCTTCAAAGGCTCAAACTGATCGTGCGCATGGGCGCCGTAACTCACGCCCACACTGGCACAGCCTGCGTTGAGCGCCATCTGCAAATCATGGGTGGTGTCCCCAATCATCAAAGTCCGTTCCGGCTCAACACCGAACTCACGCATCAACTCATGCAGCATGCGAGGGTGCGGCTTGCCCGCTGTTTCATCCGCAGTACGCGACCCATCAAAGACGCCTTTCAACTCAGAGGAATGCAAAGCCTCATTCAAGCCTCGGCGGCTTTTACCCGTGGCCACCGTCAACCAGTGGTGCCGTGCACGCAACGCATCTAACATGGGTAAGACGCCGTCAAATAACGCAATGTCATCTTTGTGTTGCACGTAATGATGGCGGTAACGCTCGTTGAGCAAGGGGTACTTTGCCTCAGGCACATCAGGCGCGGCATGGGCCAGTGCTGGCATCAAGGCCATGCCAATCACATAAGACGCGGCCTCGTCGCTTGGTTTTGCCCCACCCACATCGACCACGGCCAATTGGATACACCGCGTGATGATTTGGGTGGAGTCAAACAACGTGCCATCCCAATCGAAGGCAATCAAATCAAACTGGCGGGGTCGCAAGGTCATGGCCTCAATGGTCTTGGGTTTTGGATTGAATCGGCGGCTGAATCGAATCGACAAAATTTTGTAACTCAGCCGGCAAGGGGGCTTGCAAGGTAATCGGGCGCCCGCTTTGCGGATGCTGGAACTTGAGTTGCCAGGCATGTAAAAACATGCGTTTTAGCCCTAGCTTTTGCAGCTGTTTGTTTTGCTCAAAGTCACCGTATTTGTCGTCACCTGCAATCGGGTGACCTTGACTGGCCAAGTGCACGCGAATTTGGTGGGTGCGTCCGGTCTTGATGGTCACTTCCAACAAGCTGTAAGGGCCCACCGTGCGTGCCACGCGCACCAACGTGATGGAGCGCATGCCGTTCGGGTCATCCTTGCCCACCACCTTGACGCGACGCTCTCCCTCGCCATCCCCTTTTTCCACAATGTATTTGTGCAGCGGTGAATCAATGACTTTTTTATTAGAAGGCCACAGCCCAAGCACCAACGCCAAATACGTCTTACCCGTCTCGCGATCACGAAATTGGTCCTGCAAGTGTTTGAGTGCGCTGCGCTTTTTGGCCACCAGCAGCACCCCCGAGGTTTCGCGGTCCAGCCGGTGCACCAATTCCAAATTCAAGCTGGCCGGCCTTGCTCGACGCAACTGCTCAATCACACCAAAACTCACCCCACTGCCGCCGTGCACGGCCACACCGGCCGGCTTGTCGATGGCGATCAAAGATTCGTCCTCCATCAACACCGGGAACTCGCGTGCCGGCGCCGGACTGTCAGCCTTGGCGGCCACTTGAGCCGAAATACGCACAGGGGGTACGCGAATCAAATCGCCCGCGACCACCCGCTGGTCCGCCGTGGCACGGCCTTTGTTCACTCGCACTTCACCCGAACGAATGATCCGGTAAACGTGCGTTTTGGGGACACCCTTGAGGTGACGCAGTAAAAAGTTGTCCAGGCGCTGACCTGCCGAGTCTTCGTCAACAGCGAGGGTTTTCACCGAGGGGGCGTTGGCAGCAGTGGCTGCCTCTATAATGTTCTTCACCAGCGTTTTGTTCTAAGTGCTTGATTTAACTGAGATTAGAGCACGGACCAACAAACGCGGTGAGGTCGATGCCCCTTTTGTGCCTGCGATGCAGACCCAGTACCCAAGAGACTGGATGGCCCGCACCCCAAGAGATGAGCCGATGCTCAGAAAACACTGAAACGGAATACCCCAAGTTGCTGAAGCTCAGAAAGGCTTCAACAACGGATCACAGCGAGAAGCAAACCCCATGGTTTTGGTAATGATGATGTTGGAACTCTGTGCGCAATGGCTTTGGCCTTTGCAAATGCGCAGCTTTGCCCACATTGCCACCAACCCCAGGTCACGCCCTGCTCCACGTGCAACAGCCATACACATGGCGCACGCACAGCCCGGCACACGACTCGCCCCCATCCACGCGCCCACACACCGTCGCCCGCGCTAAAGCGCGAATAGCAGCGGTTTCAGCGGCAATTCCCTTCGTTTTCTGACGTTCGTTCCGGCATCGTTGGCCCGTCATGGGCCTGTGATGATTTGACAACGTGAAGGAATGCATCATGAAACGGATGCTGATCAATGCAACCCAGTCGGAAGAGCGCCGCCTGGCCATCGTCGATGGACAAAAACTGCTCGACTACGAAATCGAAATTGAAGGCCGCGAACAACGCAAAGGCAATATTTACAAAGCCATCGTGACGCGCGTCGAGCCTTCGCTCGAAGCCTGCTTTGTGGATTACGGCGAAGACCGCCACGGCTTTCTGCCATTCAAAGAAATCTCCAAACAGTACTTCGCCCAAGGCGTCTCAGTCAGCCAAGCGCGTATCCAGGACGTGATCCGCGAAGGCCAAGAGCTGCTGGTACAGGTTGAAAAAGAAGAGCGCGGCAACAAGGGCGCTGCCCTCACCACGTTCGTGTCCTTGGCGGGTCGCTATGTGGTGCTCATGCCCAACAATCCACGTGGTGGTGGCGTCAGCCGTCGCATCGAGGGCGATGACCGGGCTGAACTCAAAGAAGCCATGGACCAGTTGGAATATCCCAACGGGATGTCCATCATTGCCCGCACCGCAGGCATTGGCCGCACCGCCCCTGAACTTCAGTGGGACTTGAACTACCTGCTCAAGTTGTGGACGGCCATCGATGGCGCCAGCAAAACCAAAGGCGCTTTCCTGATTTATCAGGAATCGAGCTTGGTGATTCGCGCAATTCGCGACTACTTCAACAACGACATCGGTGACATCCTGATCGACACCGATGACATCTATGACCAAGCGCAGCAGTTCATGGCACACGTCATGCCCGAGCATGCCGCCCGCGTGAAACGCTACAGCGACGACACCCCATTGTTCAGCCGCTTCCAGATCGAACACCAAATCGAATCTGCTTATGCGCGCACCGTCAACCTGCCCTCTGGCGGCGCGATTGTGATTGACCACACCGAAGCCTTGGTCTCGGTGGACGTCAACTCCGCACGTGCCATCAAAGGTGGTGACATCGAAGAAACTGCCACCCGCACCAACCTAGAAGCCGCCGACGAAGTGGCCCGCCAGATGCGCTTGCGCGACTTGGGCGGCCTGATCGTGATCGACTTCATCGACATGGATGAATCGCGCAACCGCCGTGACGTGGAAAATCGCTTGCGCGATGCGCTGCGTCAAGACCGCGCCCGTGTGCAATTTGGCACCATCAGCAAATTCGGCTTGATGGAAATGAGCCGCCAACGCCTGCGCCCAGCGCTGTCGGAAGGTGCGTCTATTCCTTGCCCACGTTGCGGCGGCTCAGGCCATGTACGTGACACTGAAAGCTCGGCACTGCAAATCTTGCGCATCATCCAAGAAGAGTCCATGAAGGACAACACAGCCGCTGTGTACGCTCAGGTGCCGGTGGAAGTGGCTTCGTTCTTGCTCAACGAGAAGCGCACCGAGATCGCCAAGATCGAATTGCAACAGCGCCTCAACGTGCTGTTGGTGCCCAACAAGTCGCTGGAAACGCCCAACTACAAGTTGGAGCGCCTCAAGCACGACGATCCGCGCTTAGACCGCATCGAACCAAGTTACAAAATGGTTGAAATGGTGGAAGACCCCACCGCCGTGACCCGTCGCTCACAAGAGCCCACCAACAAACAAACGCCTGTCATCAAAGGCGTGTTGCCGGATGCACCCGCACCCGTGGTGGAGCCCAAAGCACCTGTAGCACCCAAAGCGGCTGCTGCAACAGCCGCACCCAAAGCCAAACCCCAACCAGCCCCTCAAGCTGAAAAAGGCTTCTTTGGCTGGCTCAAAGGCTTGTTCGGTGGCGGTGATGCGACACCGGCCACAACCCCTGTCGAGAAAAAGCCAGGTGAGAAAAAAGACGAACGACGCGAAGGCCGTGGCCCACGCGGAGAAGGTCGCGGAGAGGGTCGCTCAGAGGGCCGTGGCGAAGGTCGCGGTCGAGGCGGACGTGGTGGCCGAGGCGGTGACCGTGCAGAACGCGGCGAAGGCCGTGGCGAACGCACAGAGCGCGGCGAGACTAGAACAGGTGAGCGCCAAGACCGCAACGGTGAACGCACGGAGAACCGCACAGAGCGAGGAGGCGAACGCCAAGAACGCAACGGCGAGCGCGCAGAACGCGGTGAAGGCCGTGGTCCACGTCAAGACCGCAACCGAGGCCCCCGTCAAACCGCTGAGGGTCAAAACAACCGTCCGGCGGAGGCACAAGCTGGCGCAGAGGTCAGCCCTGAAGCTCAAGCCGAAATGCGTGCCAAAGCGCGCAATGAGCGCATGGCCCGTGAAGAACGCACCAGCGAACCCAATGGCAACGGCGAAGCACCTCGTAGCGAAGGTCGCCGCGAACGAAGCCCCCGTGGCGAGAATCGACGTGGTGAGCGTCCTGCCCGTCAAGATGAGCCAAGCGATGTGCAAAACACACTGCCTTTGACTGAGCAAGACGCGCAACTTGCGCCTGCAGCGCAAGCTCCCGCCGAAGACAACGGTGGCGAACGCCAACGCCGCTCACGTGACCGCTACGGTCGTGACCGTCGTGAACGTGGCGAACGCGCACCGCGTGAAGAAGGTCAAGCGCCTGAAGGCCAGGCCATCGAGGCGGAGCAAGCTCCTCGCGAGTTCGCACAGCAGCAAAACGCACCACGTGCATCCCAGCCAACGGCCCGGGCACCAGCCGCCCCCGCGGCTGTAGCTAACGTGGTGTCCGCATCTGCCCCTGTACACCGTGGTATGCCGCCCGTGCAACCGTTCACACTGGTGCTGTCTGACCTGGAAGCCATTGCGCAGCAAAGCGGTTTGCAGTGGGTCAACTCCGATGCTGAACGCGTCGCAGCAGTTCAAGCCGCGATTGCCGCAGAACCCAAGCCCGTCCACATCCCACGTGAGCGTCCAGCCCCTTTGGTGTTGGATGAAGGTCCTCTGGTGTTGGTGGAAACTCGCAAAGACCTGTAAGGCCTTTGTCTCAAGCCGCTGAATTAAGCGGCTGCCACTTCAGCGGCGCGTTTCCAGTACATCTGGGCACGCGCCGTTTCTTCTTTGTGCTCGGCCAATTGGGCCAATGTGCGCCAAGCTTGGCGCTGCAACTCGGCATCAGTGAGCTGAGGTGCCGCCAGTTCCAGCATCTGCTGAGCCTTGCCCCACAGCGTGTGCTGCCAGCACACCATACCGGCCAAATACTGCAATTCAACCCAACGTGGATAGACCTGACGCGCACGATCAATGCTGGCCAACCATTCGGCATCGGCTGGCAACATGGCCAAGGCTTGTGCCAACAACTGCACCAAACGTTGACGAATCACAGGCGTGCAACTGTCTGCCTGCTGGACCATGCGATTCCACAACGGCGTCAACCAAGGCATCACGGACTCGGCCTGTCCACTCAAGCGCAACATGCGTTGTGCCGCATGCAACACAACCTCGGGCAACGCTTGTTCACTGGGCTCCAAAGCGTCCCATGCCCGCTGTAACTGGGCGCTGTCGTGTGCATCATTCAAACTAGCCACGGCCAACTCGCGTACCAAGCTATTGGCCGCCGTGGCAGAAAAAGCCCCATGCTTGGTCAATAAGCGCGCGGTGTCCAATGCCAACGTATGTTGGCGATTCAGGCGCGTCGCTTTGAGTCGCATGCGCAAACTCAAGGTGCGACGTGCCGTGCCATGTGGCAGGCTGTCTAACCAGCGCAACGCTTGGGTCGCATCGCGGTCACTCAGCGACCAGCGGGCTGCGCCTAATTTGGCCGCGTCCACAGCCTCGGTCATGGCTTCGCTGGGATGCTGCTCGGCCAGTTGGAGCACCGATTGAAAATGGCTGTCTCGGTCATCGCGATCGCGCAAGACTTGGGCGCTCTCGGCGGCAATCAAATGCGCCAAGGCGCGCAGTTGCTGGGCATGACGTGGTGCAGGGTCATCACGGGTGCGGGTGTCGGCCAACAACGCCTCCAGTTGCAACACCTGCTGAGCCGATTTGACAGCACGCAGATAACGCCCCGTCATCCACTGCGTCAATGCATCCAGCAAAGCGGCATGCATGGCACGTTCTTTTTGCTGCAAACGCCAGCGACGTGCCTGATGCGGCAACTCAAACAAAGCGGACAAAGCACGCAGTGCCACATGCACCGTGACAAACAGCAGCGTCAGTACGGCCAAAGCCAGATTCAACGAGACATCCACCCGATAAGGTGCCCAAAACACGGTCACCGTGCTCTGGTTGCTGCCGGCCAACAAAGCCGAGGCCACAGCCACACCAAACAAAGCCACCAACCAGAGTGCCGCTCTCATGTCAACGCCCCGCTGTAGCCGTGGTGAGCGCCGCCAAAGTGTCGTCAACCCTGGGCAACTCGGTTTGCTTGGCTTGGGCCAAAACTTCGCGAGCCAATGCCAAGGTGGTTTGGCCTTGGCGGTTTAGGGTATCAAAATACTGAGTCAAATCGCGGATGACCAAATTCAAATCCGAACGGACCACCTCAAAATGACGCGCTAGCAAACCTAAGCGCACGTTCAAAATGCGCAGCTTGAGGTTCTCTCGCACAAAGTAACTTTGGTCAGGAGCCAACAAACTGGCTTCGGGCCGATCCACGCGGCTGACCCGAATCAAACCCCGCACATCGTCCCACACCCCCGCCAAGGTGTGCTCCCACCAGCTCGCGCTGATCGCGCTGGCCCAAGTGCTCTCAGGTTTGACGGGGGCCGGCTTGTCCATCGCAGCCCCCCCCACCGCATTGAGCAAGGGTAAGTTGTCCACCGCGTTGACGAGCTCATCGAGTTTGATCAACAAGCTGGGGGTATCGGTCACTGCCGTGGCCTTGATGCGTTCAATGTCGCGTGCGACAGCGCGCAGCACTGGCGCCAACCGAGGTTGCGCCACCTTGGTCAAACGCTGTTCGGCCGATTTGAGGGCCGCTAGCAAAGGTTGCACACTGCCGGTGAGTTGCGACTGTTGCTGCGCCAAGCGAATCGCAGACTCAATGTCCACCACCAAATTTTCATCGCGCGAGCGCGACAGACTTTGCATCAGCTCTTCCAACTGACTGCGTTGCAGAGAGACCTCGCTGAGCTTGGCGTCCGTGACGGCCAAGCGCGCCGCCGTCTCGCGTGCCAACTCTTCGGCCTGTTTGGCGCTCAAACGCGCCTCCACCGCTTGGCTACCCGTGTCCGCACTTTGACGTGCCAACTGTTCTTGAATGCCCGACAACTTGAACCACATGGCCCCCACGCCCACAGCGCCGACGCATGCGAGCACAGCAACGCTGCGCGTCCACCAGGCTGAGGTCAATGACGCCACAACAGGCAAAGCCTGGTCAACCTCATGGGCAGCGTTGGGAGTGGCAGGGCTTAGGGGTGTTTCGACATGCTCAGGCTTCATGCCAACGATTCTAATGAGGCCAAGACATCCGCCAACACTGGCCGAGCCACATGCACCTCACCAAAACCCAAGGCCTGTGCCACCTGCGCAATACGTTCGTGGGTGACGATGCAGCGTGCCCGAGTCCAGTCTTGACCAGGCAATCCATGTTTCAAATAGGCCACCGCCTGTGAACTGCTCAAACACCACACACTGCCATCACTTGCAGCTTGCGTCGCCTCCATACGTTGCGCAAGCGTCCAAACCGGCGCTTGGCGTTGGTAGGCCACCACAAAATGCACAGGCACATGGGCGGCTCTGAGCTGTTGCGCCAGCCAATCACGGCCAACGCCCTCATGGTTCACATCAGACGTCAGACCGCTGGCATCGCTGCCGCGCACGATCAGTCCCGGCTGACCAGGAATCACCCCAGCATGCACCTGCTTCCAAAGGGCTTCAGAGTCGAACTGTCCAGCGTCCTCGGCAGGACTGTCGATCAGCGCGGGCGGTACACCTGCTTTGAGCAAGGCATTGCGTGTGCCTGGGCCGGTGGCCCAGCAGCGTGTGCCGAGTGCTCCCCACTGCACGTCGTCCGGTTGACGCGCAAAAAAGAAACGCACCGCAGGGGCACTGACAAACATCACTGCCTGCCATTGCGACCACTGGGACCAAGCCAAGTCAATCGCCGCCACATCGGCCACTGGCGCGATTTCAATCAACGGCAGCAGGCGAGGTTCATGACCCGCATCGCGCAACGCATTAACCCATACAGGGGCATCGTTGGCTGGGCGAGTGATCCACACACGCATGGCGCGGTCTACCTGTCGGCTCACGCGGCGCCAAGCGCCTGTAACTGAGCGGCAACCGTTTCACCCAACTGTCGCGCCAAGTCCTGCGCATGGGGGTCAGCACTATCAAGAGGCTGCGCGCCTTCAGCACGCAACAAGACAGGCGCCCCCATCGGGTCCCCCCAAGCCGCTTGCAGATGCAGCACACCCTCACGCCATGTGGCGTGGGCAGCCAAGGGCATGGAACAACTGCCCCCCATGGTGCGGCTCACAGCGCGCTCAGCCGTCACAGCCAACCAAGTGGTGACATCGGCCAGCGGCGCCAACGCTTGAGCGACTTCGGGGTTGGCACTGCGCACCTCAATCCCCAAAGCGCCTTGACCTGCGGCGGGCAGCATCTCTGTCGTATCAAAAATATGGCGAATGCGCGCCTCAAGGCCTAGGCGTTTCAAGCCTGCAGCAGCCAGCACAATGCCGTCATACAGGCCTTCGTCCAGCTTGCGCAGGCGTGTATCCAAGTTGCCGCGCAAGGGTTCAATCTTCAAATCAGGGCGCAAAGCACGCAACAACACGGTGCGGCGCAAACTAGACGTCCCCACCACCGCCCCTTCGGGTAAATCTTGCAGGCGCGCATAGCGCGATGACACCCAGGCATCACGCGGGTCTTCGCGGGTCATCACACACGCCAAATCGAAACCAGCGGGCAAATCCATCGGCACATCTTTGAGCGAATGCACCGCTAAGTTGGCACGCCCCTCTTCAAGTGCCACCTCCAGCTCCTTGACAAACAGGCCTTTGCCGCCGACTTTGCTCAACGAGCGGTCCAAGATTTGATCGCCTTGCGTGGTCATCCCCAACAAGCTCACGCTGTGCCCTAGCTCCTCTAACAAGGCCTTGACATGGTGGGCTTGCCACATGGCCAGGCGGCTTTCACGGGTGGCGATGGTGAGGGACGTTTCGGAAAATGACACGTTGGACACAGCTAAACCTCTCTGAGGGTGACAACTAGGCAAATGGTAGCAGCCCCCCCCTAGGAGGTGACCCTGCCAAAGCCCTTATCGTGGCACCGATAAAATCAGCATCCTATGTCCTCCAAAAACCAACTCGATACAAAGTCCCAGGCCTGGTCGGCGCTGTTTTCTGAACCCATGAGCGAGTTGGTCAAGCGCTACACCGCCAGTGTGTTCTTTGACAAACGCTTGTGGCAAGCCGACATCACGGGCAGCTTGGCACATGCTGAGATGCTGGCCCATCAAGGCATCATCGCTGCGCAAGACTTGGCGGATATTCAGCGCGGCATGGCACAAATCTGGACTGACATTGAAACCGGTCAGTTCGAATGGAAGCTCGATCTGGAAGACGTGCACCTCAACATCGAGGCACGCCTGACCCAACTGGTGGGCGATGCGGGCAAGCGCCTGCACACCGGGCGCAGCCGCAACGACCAAGTGGCCACCGATGTGCGTCTGTGGCTGCGCGGCGAAACCGACCTGATCATTGACTTGCTCAACGAGCTGCAAAAGTCACTGGTCTCCGTGGCCGAGAAAAACGTCGAGGTCATCATGCCCGGCTTTACCCACTTGCAAGTGGCCCAACCGGTGAGCTTTGCCCATCATTTGCTGGCCTATGTGGAAATGTTTGCGCGTGATGCCGAACGTTTTGTCGACGTGCGCCGCCGCACCAACCGCTTGCCGCTGGGCTCTGCTGCACTGGCTGGCACCACCTACCCGCTTGACCGTGAACGCGTAGCCCGCACCCTGGGCATGGTGGACGCCAATGGCGAGGCTCAAGTGTCACAAAACAGCCTGGACGGCGTGAGCGACCGTGACTTTGCCATCGAATTCACTGCTGCCGCGGCGCTGTGCATGGTGCACATCAGCCGTCTGAGTGAAGAGCTCATTTTGTGGATGAGCCAAAACTTTGGCTTCATCAAAATTGCCGACCGCTTCACCACGGGCAGCTCCATCATGCCGCAAAAGAAAAACCCCGATGTGCCCGAACTCGCCCGCGGCAAAACCGGGCGTGTGGTCGGTCACTTGATGGGCTTGATCACCTTGATGAAAGGCCAGCCCCTGGCCTACAACAAAGACAACCAAGAAGACAAAGAGCCTTTGTTTGACACGGTGGACACCCTCAAAGACACCTTGCGCATCTTCAGCGAAATGGTCGGCGGGCAAGTCAACCCGGCCACCGGACAGAAAGAAGGCGGCATCACCGTCAACCCCCAAGCCATGGAAGCCGCAGCCAAAAAAGGCTACGCCACCGCCACCGACTTGGCCGATTATTTGGTGAAAAAAGGGCTGCCCTTCCGGGACGCCCACGAAACCGTGGCTCACGCCGTCAAAGCTGCCACCAGCCACAACTGTGACTTGTCAGAGTTGCCGCTCAATGTGCTGCAAAGCTTTCACCCCTCTATCGAAAAGGACGTGTACGACTGCTTGAGCTTGCACGGCTCCCTCAACGCACGCAACACCCTTGGCGGAACAGCCCCTGTGCAAGTGAGGGCGCAGATTGCAAGGCACCACGCCCGACTGAGCTGAGACGCGCATCATGTGTCACCTCCGGCCACCTTCAACACCCGCCGAGTGAAAGCCATGACACAAGAAACCCGTCAACGCAGTGCCCTCCACGCCATTGCTTTTTTTGAGGCAACCAAAGGCTTGGCCGCATCGGCAGGTTTGATTGGCGTACTTGACTTGCTGCACCAGGACGTCCGCGCAGTGGTAATGGCACTGATTGGTCGCTTTGGCCTAGACCCCGAAGCACACTATCCGTCGCTGCTGTTGCACTACGCCGAATTACTGCCCAACGCCGATGTTCACATGTTGGTGGCGTTGGGTTTGGCCTACATTGCACTGCGTTTTCTAGAAGCCGCAGGCTTGTGGCTTGGCAAGGCATGGGGCGAATACTTGGGCGCGTTATCAGGCGGTGTCTATATTCCTTTTGAGCTGATTCATCTCATTCACGAACCGTCTGTGCTGAACTTGTCCGTGGTGCTGGTGAATGTGCTCATCGTCGGCTACCTGACGCATGCTCTGTGGCAACGTCACCAACAGCGCGTGCGGCCATGACAGACATCCTCACGCTCACCATGAATCCGGCTTTGGATGTACTGACCACTTATGACAAAGTGGAAAGCACCCACAAGATGCGCTGTGGTCCCACACTCAAGCATCCAGGCGGCGGTGGTGTCAATGTGGCACGGGTACTGCATCGCTTGGGTGCCTCGTGTTTGGCGGTGTATCCAGCAGGTGGTGTCACCGGGGAGCGACACCACCAACTCATGCGTGCTGAACAGGTACGCTGTCACATCGTGCCCATCGCACAAGAAACACGCGAAAGTTTTTCTGTCCACGAGCTCAGCAGTGGCCAAGACTTTCGTTTTGTCCTGCCAGGACCGACGATGACCGCGCTTGAGTGCCAAACTTGCTTTGACTTTGTCGCGGCTCACCTGCCCAAGCAGTTTTTGGTGTTGAGCGGTGGCTTGGCACCAGATGTACCCACCGACTTTTATGCCCGCTTGACCCAGCTCGCGAACGCCCAAGGACTGCGCGTGGTGTTAGACACCACAGGTCCCGCCCTAAATGCCGCATTGCACGAAGGTGTGTATTTATTCAAACCCAGTTTGCGCGAACTGCGCGATCTGACTGGCCAGCACTTGCCTGATGAAGCCTCGTGGAAATCGGCAGCACAACAGCTCATCCAAAACCATCAAACTAAAGTGGTCGCTTTGTCTTTGGGCGATCAAGGTGCCATGCTCATCACCGCCACACACGCTTGGCGTGCACAAAGTTTGAGTGTGAACGTACAAACCACCATTGGTGCTGGCGACAGCTTTGTGGCAGCCATGGTGTGGGGTTTGAGTCGAGGCCTGGAACTGCCTCTTGCCATGCGCTATGGCATGGCTGCAGGTGCCGCTGCGTTGCTATCGCCTGGAACTGCACTCAGCCAGGCGAGTGAGATCCATCGCCTGGTGGATCAAGTCACGCTACAAAGCATTTAAGGTTTGTGTTTTTTCCGCACATCAGCCAAATCTGCGCGATGTGACGACGATGCGCCATCCCACTTGAAAATTTCAGGATGTTTTTGCATCACATGTCGAATCACGTGACTTGACTCGATGGCCGTCAACCCAAACATTTCTCGCAATGCGTCTCGTGTGACGTAGCCACGCTCTGTCGCAACATCAAGAATCATTTGGAAGCTTTTTTTAAATTCGTTTTCTTCCATATTGAAAATTTAACTATTTGCAAATTTATTATAAATAAATATCTTATTAAAAATATACCAAAAATAAAGTAATTTTATAGTTTCTGTTAAATTTACAAACCTCAAGCACGCCTGTCTGCAAGACGTGCCAGTGGTGTTAAAAAATTTCAACGCCACTGTCTCATGCATCACAAGTCCAACGGCGTGTGACAGCTAGGATCCTGGTTTTAAGAATTCGGAGACCTCCATGCCCGTGATCACCAACATCGAAGACCTGCGCGTTTTGGCTGAAAAGCGTGTGCCGCGCATGTTTTACGACTATGCCGATTCCGGCAGTTGGACCGAAGGCACCTACCGTGCCAACGAAAGCGACTTCCAAAAGATCAAACTACGCCAGCGCGTGGCAGTGAACATGGAAAACCGCAGCACCGCCACCCAGATGGTGGGCGTCCCCACCAAAATGCCCGTGGCCATCGCACCCGTCGGCCTGACTGGCATGCAAAGCGCCGATGGCGAAATCAAGGCCGCACGGGCTGCCGAGAAATTTGGCATTCCTTTTATTTTGTCGACCATGAGCATTTGCTCCATCGAAGACATTGCAGAACACACCAGCACACCTTTCATGTTTCAGCTCTACATGATGCGCGACCGCGAAGCCATGGCCAACATGATTGAGCGCGTGCGCAAAGCCGGCTGTAGCGCTTTGGTGCTCACACTGGACCTGCAAGTGATTGGTCAGCGCCACAAAGACCTCAAAAACGGCCTCACTGCGCCACCCCGCCCCACCCTCGCCAACATCTTGAACCTGATGACCAAGCCCCGCTGGTGTCTGGGCATGGCGGGCACACGCCGTCACACCTTTGGCAACTTGGTGGGACACGTCAAAGGCGTGAGCGACATGAACTCGCTGGCCGCCTGGACCAACGAACAGTTTGACCCCCGCTTGTCATGGGCCGATGTGGCCTGGGTCAAACAGCAATGGGGCGGCAAGCTCATTCTCAAAGGCATCCAAGACGTGGAAGACGCCAAGCTGGCCGTGCAAAGTGGTGCCGATGCCATCGTGGTCAGCAACCACGGCGGTCGTCAGTTGGATGGTGCGCAGTCAAGCATCGAAGCCTTGCCGGCCATCGTGGCAGCCGTGGGCTCAGACATTGAGGTGTGGATGGACGGCGGCATCCGCTCGGGCCAAGACGTGCTCAAGGCCTGGGCCTTGGGGGCTCGCGGCACGCTGATTGGCCGGGCCATGGTCTATGGCTTGGGCGCCATGGGTGAAGAAGGCGTCAGCAAAGCGCTGCAAATCATTCACAAAGAACTGGATGTGACCATGGCATTTTGTGGTCACACCAACATCCAAAACGTGAACCAAAGCATCTTGCTGCCAGGCACCTTCCCCACCGCCTGAACACGCCAATCAGGACTTGGCCTTCTCGCTCCACAACTCGCCACCCGTGGCCCAGTCTTGGCGCTTGATGTCGTAAAACAAAATGTCCACGCCATCGGGCTGACCGCCTAACACTTTGCAGGTCACTTCGGTGATGGCTTTGGCCAGTTCGCGCTTTTGTTCCAAGGTTCGGCCTTCGAACAAATCAATACGGATGGTGGGCATCTGAGACTCCTCGGGGGTTAGAAATGGCAGCGATTATGCTTGGGGGCCTGTGACCTCTCCCGCCCCCGACTACTCACCCTTGCGCCGCATCGCCCACCTCGACATGGACGCGTTTTACGCCTCGGTCGAGTTGCTGCGCTACCCACAGCTCAAAGGCTTGCCGGTGGTCATCGGCGGCGGTCGCCGCCGTGAGGACGACTTGCTCGGGCGCTTGCGCGAAGCCTACCCCGACCAAGAATGGTCCGAGGACCGTTTGGCCGACATCCCAGTCGACTTCTTTCCGCGCATCGCGGGCTACACCGGGCGCGGCGTCATCACCACCGCCACCTACGCGGCACGGCAATTTGGCGTGGGCTCGGCCATGGGCGTGATGAAAGCCGCCAAGTTGTGTCCTGATGCCATCTTGCTGCCGGTGGACTTTGACCAATACCGCCACTACTCGCGCACCTTCAAAGCCCTCATCACCGACATCGCACCCGTGATGGAAAACCGCGGCGTGGACGAGGTCTACATCGACTTCAGCGACGTGCCCGGCGGTCAACGCGAAGGCGGTCGTGTACTGGCGAGGCTGATTCAAAAAAGCATCTTCGATGCCACCGGTTTGACCTGTTCCGTGGGTGTGGCCCCCAACAAACTGCTGGCCAAAATGGCCAGCGAGTTCAACAAACCCAACGGCATTTCCATCGTGTACGACAGCGACTTGCAAGCCATGATCTGGCCCCTGCCCTGTCGCAAGGTCAACGGCATCGGCCCCAAGGCCGAAGCCAAACTGGCCACACACGGCATTCACACCATTGGTGACTTGGCGCAACGCGAACGCCAGTGGCTGGTCGAGCACTTTGGCAAAAGCTACGGCGCGTGGTTGCACGACGCGTCTCACGGCGAAGATGACCGCCCGGTCGAGACCGAGAGCGAACCGGTCAGCATCAGCCGCGAAACCACCTTCGAGCATGACCTGCACGCCGTGCGCGACCGCGAAGCGCTGAGTGCCATCTTCACCCGCTTGTGCGCGCAAGTGGCCGACGACCTAGCGCGCAAAGGCTATGTGGGCAAAACCATTGGCATCAAGCTGCGCTACGACAACTTTCAAAGCGTCACCCGCGACCACACCTTGGCCACGTACATCGACCAAGCCGACGCGATTCGTCAAGCGGCGGGCCAGTGTTTGAAACGGGTGGATTTATCGCGCCGCCTGCGCTTGCTGGGCGTGCGTGTGGGCTCGTTGATGAAACGCGAAGACTGGCAAGGCCTCAGCGCGCAAGAAACAGCCAGCCCCTATGAGGCGGAGACTCAGGCGGATTTGTTTTAGTTCGCTACTGCCGCGCGGTGCGCACATTCGCCGGAGGCGACTGAGGGTGGCTGGTGCGCCAGGGGTTGATGTCTAGGCCACCACGGCGGGTGTAACGCGCATACACCTCCAGGCGCAGAGGTTGGCAGCGACGCCAAATGTCCATGAAGATGCGCTCCACGCATTGCTCGTGAAATTCGTTGTGGTTTCTGAAACTCACGATGTAGGCCAGCAACCCGCCTTGCTCAATTTGCGGCCCGCTGTAGCAGATGCGCACACTGCCCCAATCGGGCTGGCCTGTCACCAGGCAGTTGCTCTTGAGCAGGTTGCTGGTCAAGGTCTCGGTCACCGGGGCTTCGTCAAAGTTGGCCCGCAAGAGCTCAGGTGCCGGTTGGTAGTGGGTGCATTCCAAATCAAGTCGGTCCAAGCTCAGGCCATCGAGTTCATGCACAGGTTCGTGGTCAAACTGCTCTGGCAACACCAGTTGCACACCCACCCCCGCCAGCATGGGGCCGCCTTGCCAAATGGCCGCGCTCAGGTCATGGCGCAGGCGGGCCAGCAACTCGTGCGTGTCGCCCAAGCGGGTGTTGTTGAAGCTGTTGAGGTAGAGCTTGAACGACTTGCTCTCGATGATGTGGGTTGATTCGGCGGGCACCGTGATGCGCGCCAGCGCCACCTGCGGCTTGCCGCGTGAATTGAGCCAACTCAACTCGTAAGCGGTCCACAGGTCAGCGCCAAAAAAAGGGGGCTGGCCTGCAATGCCAATTTCTTCGCGTTTGGTTTGACGAGGGATGGGAAACAGCAAGGACGGGTCGTACTGGTCCACATAGGCCGAGGCTTTGCCCAGCTGCGATTGTTCGGGGGTATTGCTCATGGGGTGTTCGGCACTCATCTCACATTCAACTCAGCTTGCGACGAAACACCAAACGGTCAGGCTCAGACACGGCGGCATCATAGGCATAGCCTTCCAGGTTGAAACCTTGCAAGCCTTTGGGTGTTTTCACTTGATGCGTGACGGCATAACGGGTCATCAAGCCACGTGCACGTTTGGCCAAAAAGCTGATGATTTTGTATTTGCCACCTTTGTAATCTTCAAACACACAGTCGATCACGCGTGCCTTCAGGGCCTTGCGGTCCACCGATTTGAAATACTCCTGCGAGGCCAAATTCACCACGATGGGTTCGCGTGCATCACCCAAGCGGGTGTTGAGGTAGTCGGCAATCTGCGTGCCCCAAAATTTGTACAGGTTGTTGCCTTGGTCATTGGCTAAGGACGTGCCCATTTCCAAGCGGTAAGGCTGCATCCAGTCGAGCGGGCGCAACACGCCATACAAGCCACTCAGAATCGCCACATGGTCCTGGGCCCACGCCAAGTCTTTGGCGCTCAAGGTTTTGGCGTCTAAGCCTTCGTACACATCGCCATTGAAAGCCAACACGGCTTGTTTGGAATTCTTAGCCGTGAACTTGGGCGACCAAGCCTGATAGCGCGCCACATTCAGCGCAGACAAGGCATCGCTCAAGTCCATCAAGCTGGCGATGTCTTGGGGTGACTTGTCTTTCAAGATATCGATCAACGCCACCGATTGTTTGACAAACAACGGCTGCGTGTGCGGCACATCACCCGCAGGGGTGTCGTAGTCAAGGGCTTTGGCAGGAGACAGCAAGAACAGCATGGACAGCTCAAAAAAAGAAAGGCTTCACAGGGAAGCCTGAATTATGGCGGCGCAGCACCGACCGATGGCTGCGCGGGGACTTATTTCAAATCCCCCGCCAGTGACGCCAAAGTGTCCGCTGCAATCTGGGTATGTGCTGGGTAGTGGGTGTGGTCACAACCCAGTTTGACCGCAGCGCCTGCCTTCACCGCAGCGCGCATTGCAGGCGTGAGCTCAAAGCGCACGAAATGCACTGCCGATGTCTTTTCATCGTTCTCGCGGTCCAGGTCTTCGTCCGCAATGGCGTAGACACGCGGGGAGCCCTCGACCTCGACAAACATTCGGTCTTCAATACCGATCAGCCGGGCCAGCTCACGCTTGCGCTCGTGGATGTCGGTGTATTCAAGCATCAACGTGCCTTTCCAGTTGGAGCCACTGGGAAGCAAAGGCGCATACGCCTCAATCTCTTGCGCAATGCCCTCTTCTTCAAACACTTTTTCAATGCGCAACATCTCTTGAATTTGGTAGCGAATCGTGGTCTCGCTCTCAAATTGCAAATTGAGGTGCTCACCCAGCTGCACGCTACGCAGCCTGCGGTGGGCGATGACCTCTGGCTTGTGAACTTTGCGCCACTTGGTGTAGGCCTCTAAGGACATGAGGCTCTCTGGCGTGATGTATCCGGTCAATTGCATCGTCATGTCAATCCGTAAGCTTTGCGCACCAGCGTCAGTGGATGGTTCAACTCTGGAGACCCCAAACCATTGACCTCAAAACCTTGGGCAATGTGGTGCCCGCCCAAGGGACAGTCGGAGCTGATGTAGTCGGGATGGCTGCCATCTTTCATGGTGGCCATGGCTTTGAAGACAGGTTTGCCAATCTTCATCGAATAGGCGTGCGAAGCTTTTTTCACGCCGTACGTACCCGCATGGCCTGAGCAACGCTCCACAGTGTTGATCTCGGTGTCTGGAATCATCTTGAGCATTTCTTCGGTCTTGCGACCGATATTTTGCACACGCCCATGACATGGAATTTGGTAACTCACTTTGCCCAGTGGTTGCACAAAATCTGTTTTCAACAACCCGTCGCGCTTACGCGCCATGAAGTACTCAAACGGATCCCACATGTGCTGCTTGACCCACTGGGTATCGGCACATTCGGGGTACATCAGTGGAATCTCTTGCTTGAACATCAGCGCACAACTGGGCACAGCGGCCATGATGGCGTAGCCCGCTTTCGCGTACTCAACAAGCACAGGAATATTGGCCTCTTTCGCCGCATGGACGGCGTCCAAATCACCCAGTTCAAGCTTGGGCATGCCACAGCATTTTTCCTTCTCGACCAACACGTACGGAATGTCGTTGTGGTCCAAGATTTTCAACAAGTCGTGGCCAATACCGGGCTCGTTGTAGTTGATGTAACAGGTGGCATAAACAGCCACCTTGCCCGGCGTCTTGGCACCGTTCACCACCTGTGTGCTTTGTGCCTCGTCCACGCTTGAGCGGAACTTGCGCGTGGCCAGCGAAGGCAACCAAGCGTTCTTGTCCACACCAGCCACCGACTCCAAGACTTTGCGGCCCAGTTGGCTGTGGTTGATCGCATTGACCGCCTGCACCACGATGGGAATGCCGGCCAAAGAACCATGCACATCGGTCGAGGCAAGCAGTTGCTCAGCCATGCCCACCTCGCCCTTTTTGAACTGGATGGCCTTGGCGCGCAACATGGTGTGCGGGAAATCCAGGTTCCAGGCGTGCGGCGGGGTGTATGGGCACTTGGTCATGTAGCACAGATCGCACATGTAGCACTGATCCACCACACGCCAGTAGTCTTTTTTGTCCACGCCATCGACTTCTAGCGTCGCGCTGCCATCCACCAAATCAAACAAGGTGGGAAACGCGCCGCACAGGCTCACACAGCGGCGACAACCGTGACAGATGTCAAAGATGCGCTCCAACTCCTGGACGCACTGCGCTTCGTCATAAAAGTCAGGATTGCGCCAATCAAGAGCATGTCGGGTGGGGGCTTGCAAATTGCCTTCGGTGGCCATGTGGGTCTCCTTCTCATCAAGCACACAGCGATTGCGGCAATGAGATCAATCCACCAGTTCGTTCAAGGCTTTTTGGTAACGGTTGGCATGCGAGCGCTCTGCTTTGGCCAGGGTTTCAAACCAGTCGGCGACCTCATCAAAACCTTCATCGCGTGCGGTCTTGGCCATACCAGGGTACATGTCGGTGTACTCATGGGTTTCGCCTGCCACAGCAGACGCCAGGTTTTGACGCGTTGAACCAATGGGTAGGCCCGTCGCGGGGTCACCCGACTGTTCCAAAAACTCCAGGTGTCCATGGGCGTGGCCTGTTTCACCTTCGGCGGTGGAACGAAACAGCGCAGCCACATCGTTCTGACCTTCAACGTCAGCTTTGTTCGCGAAATACAAGTAGCGACGGTTGGCCTGAGATTCGCCGGCAAAGGCGTCTTTCAAACATTGCTCCGTGCGTGAGCCTTTGAGTGCTGCCATGGGAATATCTCCTAAGGGTTGAACAAATGCTTTGACCATTGCTGTCAAAGACCGCTAAAGCGTAACGGTGTTTGACGCCTGCGACAAGAAGCGTCAGACCTAAACCCCGCTAGGTAGAATGTGATCACCTTATTTCCAGTCTCAAACGGCAGCTTTTTGGCTTGCCGTTTTTCATTTCCCAAAGCCGTGTCCATGAGCAATTCGCCCACCCCCAAAGCCGCACAACCAGGCCTAGAGAGCCTGTCCAAATCGTTCGAGCCCGCTGCGCTGGAAGCCCATTGGGGCCCCGAGTGGGAAAAACGTGGCTACGGCGTGGCCGGTTTTCGTGGCACCCAGGCTCCACAAGCAGGTGCACCCGCTTTTTCCATCCAGCTGCCACCACCCAATGTGACCGGCACCTTGCACATGGGCCACGCCTTCAACCAGACCATCATGGACAGCCTCACGCGCTACCACCGCATGATGGGCTTCAACACAGCGTGGATTCCAGGCACCGACCACGCAGGCATTGCCACCCAAATCGTGGTGGAGCGCCAGTTACAAGCCCAAGGCATCAGCCGCCACGACATGGGCCCCACGCCCGCCGAAGCACGTAAAAACTTTGTCTCCAAAGTGTGGGAGTGGAAAGAGCAATCGGGCAGCACCATCACCAGCCAAATGCGCCGCATGGGCGACAGCGTGGATTGGAGCCGTGAGTACTTCACCATGGACCCCAAGTTGTCCAAAACCGTGACCGAGACCTTTGTGAAGCTGTACCAACAAGGTCTGATCTACCGTGGCAAGCGTCTGGTTAATTGGGACCCGGAACTCATGAGCGCGGTGTCTGACTTGGAAGTCGAAAGCGCAGAAGAAGACGGCTCGCTGTGGCACATCCGCTACGACTTGGTCGACGGTCCACAAACCGTCAACGGCGAAAGCGTGCAAGGCTTGGTGGTCGCCACCACCCGCCCCGAAACATTGCTGGGTGACGTGGCCGTGATGGTTCACCCCGAAGATGAGCGCTACCAAGCCCTGATCGGCAAGCAGGTCAAACTGCCTTTGTGCGACCGCACCATCCCCGTCATTGCCGACGACTACGTGGACAAAGCATTTGGCACGGGCGTGGTCAAAGTCACCCCGGCGCACGATCAAAACGACTACGCCGTCGGTCAGCGCCACAAGCTCGACATGATTTGCGTGCTCCACCTCAACGCCACAATCAACACCAACGCCCCCGAAAAATACCGTGGCTTAGACCGCTTTGTAGCCCGCAAGGCTGTGGTGGCCGACCTCGAAGCCGCAGGTCACTTGGTGGAAGTCAAGAAACACAAACTCATGGTGCCGCGTTGCGCACGCACCGGCCAAGTGATTGAACCCATGCTGACCGACCAATGGTTTGTCGCCATGAACCAAGTGGGCAAGGGCGACGCCACCGGCAAGAGCATCACCCAAAAAGCCATTGACGCGGTGCAGTCGGGTCAGGTCAAGTTTGTGCCTGAGAACTGGATCAACACCTACAACCAGTGGATGAACAACATCCAGGACTGGTGCATCAGCCGCCAGCTCTGGTGGGGCCATCAAATTCCGGCTTGGTACGACGAAGACGGCAAGGTCTACGTGGCACGCAACGAAGCCGAAGCGCAAGCCCAGGCCCCTGGTAAGACGCTCAAGCGCGACGAAGACGTACTGGACACTTGGTATTCATCCGCCTTGGTGCCGTTCTCTACGCTGGGGTGGCAGGCTGATGCCGCGAGCGCGGGCGGCGCAGACAGTTTTGCTCCTCTTCGCTCCGCTCAGAATGTCGCTGCACCTGCCTCCGCCCCCCACGCCCACGGCATCAGCCAAAGTCAACCCACAGACTACGATTTGTACTTGCCCTCGAGCGTGCTGGTCACCGGCTACGACATCATCTTCTTCTGGGTCGCCCGCATGATCATGATGACCACCCACTTCACGGGGCGCGTACCGTTCAAGCATGTCTACATCCACGGCTTGGTGCTCGATGCGCAAGGCAAAAAAATGAGCAAGTCCGAAGGCAACGTGCTCGACCCGGTGGACTTGATCGACGGCATCTCGCTCGAGCCTTTGCTCGATAAACGCACCCAGGGCCTGCGCAAACCCGAAACCGCACCCAAGGTGCGCAAGCAAACCGAAAAAGAATTTCCAGAAGGCATTCCCGCCTACGGCGCCGATGCGCTGCGCTTCACCTTTGCGGCACTGGCCAGTTTGGGCCGCAGCGTCAACTTTGACAGCAAACGCTGCGAGGGCTATCGCAACTTCTGCAACAAGCTGTGGAACGCCACCCGGTTTGTGTTGATGAACTGCGAGGGCCAAGACTGCGGTCTGAAAGAGCACACCAAAGCGGAGTGCGCCGCACCTGGCGTTGACACCGCAGGCAACGCGACTGCAGCAGGGCCGTTCCACGGCTACCTGTCGTTTAGCCAAGCCGACCGCTGGATCGTGTCGCAACTCCAGCGCGTCGAAGCCGAGGTGGCCAAAGGCTTTGCCGAATACCGCCTCGACAACGTGGCCAACACCGTCTACGACTTCGTCTGGAACGAGTTCTGCGACTGGTACCTGGAAATTGCCAAGGTGCAAATCAACACGGGCAGCGAGGCCCAGCAACGCGGCACCCGCCGCACCCTGATTCGGGTGCTGGAAACCATTTTGCGTTTGGCCCACCCCATCATCCCGTTCATCACCGAAGAGCTGTGGCAAAAAGTGGCACTGGTGGCCGGGCGTTTGCCTGCGGATGCCGCCCAAGCGTCGGTGAGCATCAGCGCCTACCCGGTGAGCCAACCCGAGCGCATCGACGAAAAAGCCGAAGCGCATGTGGCACGCTTGAAGTCTTTGGTGGATGCCTGTCGTAATTTGCGCGGTGAAATGAATGTGTCGCCCGCCACCCGCATGCCCTTGTTCGCACTCGCGAGCAGCGCTGCGGATGTGGCCTTCATGCAGTCCGCTGCACCCGTGCTGCAAGCGCTGGCCAAACTCAGCGAGGTCAAGGTGTTTGACGACCAGGCTGCTTGGGGCTCCGCCGCACAGGACGCCCCAGTGGCCGTGGTGGGTGAACTGCGCTTGTGCTTGTTCATCGAGATCGATGTGGCCGCCGAAAAAGTGCGTTTGGGCAAAGAGGCTGACCGTTTGCAAAACGAGATCACCAAAGCCCACGCCAAGCTCAGCAACGAGGCCTTTGTGGCCAAAGCCCCTCCTGCCGTGATTGAGCAAGAGAAAAAACGCGTGGCCGACTTCACCGCCACCTTGGCCAAGGTGCAAGACCAGTTGCAACGGCTCGCCAAGTAAGCTTTGTAAAAAATCAGAGATTCGCATGAAACCAGTCTTGACCAAAGCCGTGTTCCCCGTCGCGGGCATGGGCACCCGTTTTCTACCTGCCACCAAAGCCAGCCCCAAAGAGATGCTGCCCGTGGTCGATAAGCCGCTGATTCAGTACGCGGTGGAAGAGGCTTATGAGGCGGGTATTCGTGAAATGATTTTTGTCACGGGCCGCAGCAAACGGGCCATTGAAGACCACTTCGACACGGCCTACGAGTTGGAAACCGAACTCGAAGCCGCGGGCAAACACGCCTTGCTCGAGGTGGTGCGCAGCGTACAACCCAGCGACATGCAATGCGTGTATGTGCGCCAACCGCGAGCCTTGGGGTTGGGTCATGCCGTGTTGTGCGCTGAGCACTTGGTGGGGGATGCGCCATTTGCCGTGTTGCTGGCCGATGACCTGATGCAAGGTCAGGCCGGAGGACCCGGCGTGCTGAAACAAATGGCCGAGGTATTTGCGCGCACCCGCTCGTCGGTGCTGGCTGTACAAGAAGTACCGCTCGACCATGTGCACCGCTACGGCATCGTGGCGGGCCATGACATGGGGCAAGGGTTGGTGGACGTGCAGCACATGGTCGAAAAACCCAAGGCCGAGGTGGCCCCTTCGCGTCTGGCCGTGGCGGGGCGCTACATCTTGACCCCTGCCGTGTTTGAACGCATCCGCGCGGGCGGACGTGGCGTGCAAGGCGAAATTCAACTCACCGACGGCATTGCCGGTTTGCTGGCCACAGAAAAGGTGTTGGCGTTTTCTTACGCAGGCAAACGTTATGACTGCGGCAGCAAGCAAGGCTTTTTACAGGCCACGGTCGAGTTGGCCTTGCAACACCCTGAGGTCGGTGCCGAGTTCCGCGACTACCTCCAGCAGCTCAACGTCGTTTGAGCACGTGAATGAAGTCGTTGCCCGAGGTTTCTTGGGACACGAGTTCGTTACCCGTCTGCTTGGCAAACGCCGCAAAATCGCGCATCGACCCGGCATCCGTCGACGTGACACGCAGCAGCTCACCGCTTTGCATGGTGGTCAGTGCCTTTTTGGCTTTGAGAATCGGCAAGGGGCAATTCAGGCCACGGGTGTCGAGTTCTTGGTCAATGTGCATATCAAGTCAATCTAGGTTCAGTTTTTCACGCTCCGCCCACTCCATGAAGCGTGGCTCAATGCCTTGCGTACGCTGCCAATCGGCCATGGCGTAACCGGTGCCAGCAGGCCAACAAATCACATCTTCGGGGCGGTAAAGCTTGTACTCTACCAACTCTGGCGACAGTGCAATGTCACCATCCGCAACCGCATGGTAGGCAATGATGACTTGGTTCATGCGCTGAAAGTCATACACCCCCACCAAACTCAGGGATTCGGTCTGTAGGTGGGTTTCTTCGGCAATCTCACGACGAATGCCATCTTCGGGTGATTCACCCGCCTCCATGAATCCGGTGATCAAAGCAAAGCGCCGCTCGGTCCATGCGGCATTGCGTGCTAGCAAAATTTGACCCCGGTATTGCACGATGGCCGCCAACACGGGTGTCGGATTGTTCCAGTGGGTCCAATCACAGGCGACACAACGCAAACGCTCGGTCAGCCCACCGTCTTCTTCTTTGGCAATCAGGCTCAGGGGTGTGGCGCAACTTGGGCAAAAACGAAACGCACTCATGCGGGAAACACACCGGTTGAGAGATACCTGTCCCCCCGGTCACAGACGATGAACACAATGGTCGCGTTCTCCACCTGCTCGGCAATGTGTTGCGCCACACAGCAAGCACCCGCTGCCGAGATGCCCGCAAAAATACCTTCTTCGCGTGCCAGCCGGCGGCACATCTCTTCGGCATCGTCTTGGCTCACATAGACCAACTCGTCCACATGGCTGGGGTCGTAAATTTTGGGCAAATACTCTTGCGGCCATTTGCGAATACCCGGAATGCGTGAGCCTTCGCTGGGCTGTGCGCCAATGATGCGCACATTCGGGTTTTGGGTTTTCAAATAACGCGACACGCCGGTGATGGTGCCCGTGGTGCCCATGGCACTGACAAAGTGGGTCACACGGCCTTGGGTGTCTTGCCAAATTTCAGGGCCCGTCGTTTCAAAGTGGATGCGCGGGTTGTCGTCGTTGCCAAATTGGTCTAGCACCCGCCCCTTGCCCTCACGCTGCATGCGCTCAGCCAAGTCGCGGGCGTATTCCATGCCGCCACTCTTGGGCGTCAAGATCAACTCAGCACCAAACGCCTTCATGGTCTGGGCGCGTTCAATCGACAAGTCCTCGGGCATGATCAACACCATGCGGTAGCCCTTGATGGCTGCGGCCATGGCCAGCGCAATGCCTGTGTTGCCGGAGGTGGCTTCAATCAAGGTGTCGCCCGGATGAATGTCACCACGCTCTTGCGCGCGCTGAATCATCGACAAGGCAGGTCGGTCTTTCACTGAACCCGCCGGGTTGTTGCCTTCGAGCTTTCCCAAAATCACATTGCCGCGACGCGCGTTGTCAGCGGCACCAATACGCTGCAAAGCCACCAGAGGTGTTTTGCCAATCGCGTCTTCAATCGTGGGGTACAAGTTTTTTTCGTTCATAGGCTTGGACTGTGCCATAATATCGGTCGTTCTCTCCAGTGCCCGGGTGGTGAAATTGGTAGACGCAGGGGACTCAAAATCCCCCGCCGCAAGGCGTGCCGGTTCGATTCCGGCCCCGGGCACCACTGGTAAACGTAGCGCAGGCCAAGCAGCCTGTTGGCTTTCAGAGAAACTCCATGAACGACGATTTCCCCGACTTCGTAGTACGCAGCGGTTCTGAGCACCATGTCTCGGTCTCCGAACACACTGGCAATGCCAAAACCCCGAAGAATGTTGTCGTTTCTCACCCCGAAGAAACACGTGAACGCAAATTAGCGTTTGACCACGTCCACGACGTCTCCACCGACACCGCACAAGACAAAACCCCGCAGCAACCCGCCAACGCTGTGGCAGTCCCCGCGTCAGACAGTGCCAAAGCCAACGTCTTGAACGTTCCCATCACGGTACTTGCCCCCAATAAGCAAGACGTGAACATCGACTCGATGCAAGACCATCGTCAAGCGATTGCGCAAGACGACCTGATCGGTACCAACCGTCAAACCACCGCGACAACAGCGCCGACCTCTGCCAACGTTCAAAACGTCAGCACAGAGGTCATCGCTGCTAACAAGCAAGCTTTGCCGACTGAAACGCTCAAAGACAACCTGCAAAGTCTCGGCAAGGGTCAGCTCGAGTCCGACAACCGACAAGCGGTCACGGGTGCTCCAACTGCGGGATCGAACGTTCAAAACGTTCCCGTCAACGAGGTGATCTCTGACAACAAACAAGGCATCCCCCAAGACACGCTGGATGACACGCGTGTCGTGATCGACACCGCAGGTTCTGAGTCCAATCGCCAAGCAGTGCCCACAGACGATGTCGGCATCAACCGACAAGCCCTGAGCAATGCAGCGTCTGCGCCAAACCGTCAACCAGGTCTGACCCAAGCATTCAGCACCAACGAGCAGCCGATCCCTACGCTCCAAGTAGAGGCCTATCCGACAGCTGTTGCCCAAGGGGCGGCGCTGTCAGACAACCACCAAGCGATCGACGCAGAAAAAATAGCTGACCATTTGGAAAAGCTACCGAGCGCAAAGACTGCCCTCGCCCAGGTCCCATTTGCTTCTGACGAAGCCTCCCCTTCCAGCGCGGCTTCTCACGAGGCTGCCAGCAAAACAAACACCTACCCCACGCAGGGCTCGTCGGCAGACGCACCTTCTCACACAAACCTGACCGCTGAAGAAAAAAAGCTCAAGCATGAAGAAGCTGCGGCAGCATTTCAGCGTCGGTTATTGGGCATCAAGCACAACGTCGACAACCTGAATGACCGCTTGACTGACTTTGAGCAAAAGCTGCCTTGACGCGCCTCATGGCTTGTCGCGTGTTTGCTAAACACCGACACACACAATGATTACGATCAACGCCTGCCGCGATCGCAGGCATTTTTGTTTCTGGAGTCCCTTTGAGCCACCTCTTTTCTGAATTCACCCTGACCTCCCCACGCGGCCCCTTGACCTTGGCCAATCGCGCTGTGGTGGCCCCCATGTGTCAATACTCCGCCAACAACGGCCTCGCCACAGATTGGCACTTGATGCACTGGGGCAACATGCTCAACAGCGGAGCCGGCTTGTTCATCATCGAAGCCACGGCGGTGACCGCACGTGGCCGCATCACCCCTCAATGCTTGGGACTGTGGGATGACACCACGGCCGCTGCTTTGAACAACACCCTGGATCGTGCTCGGCACCTGGCCCCCAAAGTGCCGGTGTGCATCCAGCTCTCGCATGCCGGGCGCAAAGCCTCAAGCTCTGCCCCCTGGGAAGGTGGCCAATTGCTGGATGCCGCTCACGGCGGTTGGCAACCCGAAGGCCCCTCAGCTCTGCCCCACTTGGCGCAAGAAACGCCGCCTGACGCCATCAGTGCACAAGGACTGGCCGATATCCAAGCCGCGTTTGTGCAAGCCGCACAACGCGCACAAGACATGGGCATTGAGGCGGTTGAGTTGCACGGTGCGCACGGCTATTTGTTGCACCAGTTTTTGTCGCCCTTGTCGAACCAACGCAACGACGGTTATGGTGGCAACTTTGAAAGCCGTATCCGCTTTCCTTTGGAAGTGTTCCAGGCCGTGCGAGCCGCTTTCAAAGGCAGTCTGGGAATGCGCCTGTCTGCCACAGACTGGGTCGAAGGCGGCTGGACCCCCGAAGAAACTGCCGACTTGGCGTTGCGCTTGAAGCAAGCCGGTGCCGACTTTGTGCACATCTCGTCGGGCGGCATCTCGCCACAACAAAAAATTGCCATCGGCCCTGAGTACCAAGTGCCGTTCGCGAAACTGGTCAAACAAAAAAGCGGACTGCCCACCATGGCGGTCGGCCTGATCACCACGCCACAACAAGCCGAAGATGTGTTGGTGCGTGGTGACGCCGACCTGGTGGCGCTGGCTCGCGCCTTCCTCTACAAACCCCGCTGGATGTGGGAAGCTGCCGCTGCACTGGGCGGCACGGTCCAAGCCAGCCACCAATACTGGCGCTGCATGCCGCGTGAAGCCCAAGGCATTTTTGGTGCTGTGCGCATTGGCCAACGTTGAACCTTGAATCGAGACACACCATGAACCATTTTTCTCGCCGCACGCTCACCACGCTCCTGGCATCTGCCACCCTGGCAACCTTGGCGCTGCTGCCCGCCTATGCACTTGCAGACACCTACCCCAGCAAACCCATCACCCTGGTGGTTCCTAACCCACCCGGCGGTTTGTTGGACACCTCGGCCCGTTTGCTCAGCGACCCACTGGCGCGCGCACTAGGCCAGTCGGTGGTGGTGGACAACAAACCCGGCGGCAGCGGCAACCTGGCTTACTCGCTGGTGGCACGCAGCCCGAAAGATGGCTACACCGTGCTGGTGTCTTACTCGGGCTACCACATTGCCAACCCGATCCTGATGGACAAGCTCCCCTGGGAACTCAAAGACCTCACCCCGGTAGGCCTGATCACTGTGGCCACCAACGTGATTGCGGTCCACCCCTCGGTGCCAGCCAACAACCTGAAAGACTTCATTGCCTGGGTCAAACAAAACCCTGGCAAGGTGAACTACGCCTCACAAGGCAACGGCTCGGTGTCGCACATTGGCACCGAAATTTTCAAACAGCAAACCGGCATTGAGATGACCCATGTGCCCTACAAAGGCTCGGGACAAGCCATTCAAGACGTGCTGGCGGGGCAAGTGCAAGTGTTCATCTCCACACCGCCCTCGGTGATGGGCCATGTGCTCAGCGGCAAGCTCAAAGCGCTGGCTGTCACCGGCAAAACCCGTCACCCCCAACTGCCTCAAGTGCCCACGGCTTCTGAAGCGGGTTTGCCGGGCTTTGAGCTGGAATCCTGGGTGGCTTTGTATGTAGCGGCAGGCACGCCCAAAGAGGTGGTGCAAAAGCTTTCGCAAGAAGTCAAGCGCAGCATGGAGTCGCCTGACACCAAGCAACGCGCCGATGCCGCCGGTGTGGAAGTGCGCTACCTCACGCCCGAGAACACCACCAAGCTGTTGGAACGCGATACCGCCAGTTGGGCCAAGGCCATCAAGGCTGGCAACATCAAGTTCGACTGAACGCGCGTCCTCACACCAAGCCGTCTTGTACCTGCGGGTAACGCAGTTGCAAGCGCAGCTCGCGCTTCATGCGGCGGTTGTCGAGTCGGCGTGACTCGCTCATGAAGCTCAGTTGCATCGCAGGCAATTCGATTTGAGCTTGCGCCCGGCTGATACGCGGTGGTTTGGGCAAGTTGTAGATCTGCGCGGCCAAGTCAAAGTAGTCGCCCATCTTCAGCTGGGCATCGTCGTTCACGTTGTAGCGCCGCTGTGTTTGGCCTCGCCACAGGGCCAGCTGGCAAGCACGCGCCAAATCGTCGGCATGGATGTGGTTGGTGAACACATCGTCTGGTGCCTCTAACACCGGGCTGCCACGCAGCAAGCGCTCACGCGGCGTGCCGCCTTCGCGGTCAGGCGCGTAGATGCCCGGAATGCGCAACACACTGGCCCGCACACCGGCACGCAAGCGTGCGAAATGGCGCACCCGGGCTTCAGCGTCCACGCGGCGCTGGGCACGCGGGGTGGTGGCGTTGAGCGCACGCGTCTCGCTCACCCAGTCGCCTGCGCAGTCACCATAGACACCGCTGGTTGAGCCATACACCACGCTGTGTGGCGCCGTGCGCAACAACAAAGCACGGGTAAGGGCCAAGGTGCGCGGGTCGGTGTGGCCCTGCAAAGGAGGTGGTGCCAAATGCAACACCCGCGTGGCCAATCCGGCCAAGCGCTTCACGCTTGCGGGTTGGTCTAAATTGCCCATCAAGGGCGTCACGCCCGCGGCACGCAAGGCTGGCACACGCGACGCGCTGGAGGTGAGCGCCAAGATGCGCACATGACGCTGGGTACGCGCCACACGCAGGCCCACGTCACCACAGCCCACGATGAGCAGCCGTTCACGGCGAAAGCGCGCAGGCAGCGCGCCAAGAGGAGATTGGTTGGAAGGCAAAATACGCTTTGTAAAAGTTCAAGGATACCCAAAGATGAGTTTCAACATCACGGTCCAACCCAGTGGCCGCGCATTCACCGCCAACCCCGACGAAACCTTGCTCGCAGCTGGCCTGCGCCAAGGCATTGGATTGCCTTATGGCTGCAAAGACGGTGCTTGTGGCTCGTGCAAGTGCAAAAAAATCTCTGGCGATGTGACACACGGCACCCACCAAGACAAAGCCCTGAGCGCCGAAGAAGAGGCCAACGGCTTTGTGCTGACCTGCTGCGCCAGCGCGCACAGCGATGTGGTGCTGGAGTCGCGCCAAGTGACCGAAGAAGGTGCCTTCCCCATCAAAAAAATGCCGGTGCGCGTGATTTCGCTGGAGAAGAAATCGCACGACGTGATGGTGGTGCAACTGCAACTGCCCGCCAACGACGTGATGAAGTTCCACGCCGGTCAGTATGTGGACTTCTTGTTGCGCGATGGCGACCGCCGCAGCTATTCAATGGCCAATGCACCCCACACCCTGGTGGCAGGCAGCCCCGCCATTGAGCTGCACATCCGCCACATGCCCGGCGGCAAGTTCACCGACCACGTGTTTGGCGCGATGAAGGAAAAAGAAATTCAACGCATTGAAGGCCCGCAAGGCAGCTTTTACTTGCGCGAAGACTCTGACAAGCCCTTGGTGTTTCTGGCCTCGGGCACCGGCTTTGCGCCCATCAAGGCCATGCTGGAGCACATGCAACACAAGGCCATCACACGCCCTGTCACGCTGTACTGGGGCGGCAGACGCCCCAGCGATTTGTATCTGAACGACTGGGTGCAAGCGCAACTGGCTTTGATGCCCAACCTGCGCTATGTGCCCGTCATCTCTGACGCACTGCCCGAAGACGCGTGGTCTGGCCGCACTGGCTTTGTGCACCAAGCGGTGCTGCAAGACACGCCCGATTTGAGCGGCTACCAGGTGTATGCCTGCGGCGCGCCCATCGTGGTGGACTCGGCGCGCAGCGCCTACACCGCAGCCGGCTTGCCCAGCGATGAGTTCTATGCCGACTCGTTCACCTCGGCGGCAGACAAAGCCGCCACCTAAGCTACAACACCCACCATGTTCCACCCATTGCACGCCCACACCCACGCACGCCCTCTGGCTCGTCTGCTGCTCATTTGGGCCGTGGGCATGACCGCGCTCAGTGGGTGGGCACAGAGCTTTCCCAACAAGCCCATCCGCTGGGTGGTGGTGGCGCCTGCGGGCTCGTCGCTGGACGTGATTGCGCGTGCCATGCAAGAACACCTCAAAGACCACCTGGGCCAAGCCGTGGTGGTGGACAACAAGCCGCAGGCGGGCGGCACGCTGGGCACCGCCGAGGTGGCCAAATCGGCGCCCGACGGCCACACCTGGGTCATGTCGTACAACGGCCCGCTGGCCTTTGGCCCGCACCTCTACCCCAAGCTGCCCTACCAACCGCTGCGCGACTTGCAGCCGGTGATGATCACCACCTCGCAACCCAATGTGATTGCTGCCAACGCCCAGTTCCCGGCCAACACCATGCGTGAATTGGTGAGCCAGCTCAAACAACACCCGGGCCAGTACAACTTCGCCTCGGTGGGCAATGGCAGTGCGTCGCACCTGACGATGGAATACATCAAGGCCGTCACCGGCACTTTTGCGGTCCACATCCCTTTCAACGGCAGCCCGCCTGCCGTGCTGGCCACGGTGGCGGGGCAAACACAGCTCATGGCCTCGGTGCCCACTGCGCTCACCCCACAGGTCAAACAAGGCCGCTTGAAATACCTGGCCGTCACCAGCGCGCACCGCTACGCCCTGCTGCCCGATGTGCCCACCGTGGCGGAGAGCGGCGTGCCTGAACTCAAAGGCTTTGAAGCACTGGCTTGGAATGGCGTGTTGGTGGCAGCAGGCACACCGCGTGCGGTGGTCGATCGCATCAACAGCGCGCTCAACGCCGCCTTGAACGACCCCGCGGTGCGTGAGCGCTTGAAGAACGCAGGCCTCGACCCGGTGGGCGGCACGCCTGAGCAGTTCACCCAGTTGATCACGCAAGAGTCCGCCAAGTGGGCGCCCATCATCCAGCGCTCGGGCGCACGCATCGACTGAGGCGGCTTGTGTTTCACACCTTGCGCCCTCGCCTGCACGTCATCGCGCGCGCGCACCCACAGCACCCACCACAGCACCCACCACAGCCCCTTCAAGCACGCTCAAAGCTGCACCTGCTGCTCGCGCTGCTGCTGCCTGTGACAGCCGTGGCCCAAGCACCGAACACCAAACCCATCCGCTTGATCGTGCCCTACGCCGCAGGCGGCCCGATTGATGTGACGGCACGCGCCCTGGCCGAGCGTGTCAAAGACACCTTGGGCCCGGTGATCATCGACAACCGGCCCGGTGCTGGCGGCAACATCGGGGCTGACGCCGTGGCCAAGGCCACGCCCGATGGCTCGGTGATCGGCATTGCCGCCACCGCCACCCATGCGGTGAACCCGTGGCTCTACAGCCGCATGCCCTACAACGCAGCCAGCGACTTTGCGCCCATCACCCAGATGCTGCGGGTGCCCAACGTGTTGGTGATGAACGCAGCCACCGCCCAGCGCTTGCACATTGCCTCGTTGGCCGACTTGTTGCGCTACGCACGTGCCCATCCGGGGCAGCTCAACTTTGGCTCGGGTGGCAACGGCAGTGCCGGGCATCTGGCGGGTGAATTGTTCAAAGCCCGCGCCGGTATTTTTGCGGTGCACATTCCCTACAACGGAGGCAACCCCGCGCAGCTGGCGCTGCTGTCGGGCCAGGTGGATTTCAACTTCGACAACCTCGCCACCGCCGCCCCCAACATCAAGAGCGGCAAGTTGCTGGCGCTGGCCGTGACCACGCGGCAACGCAGCCCCCACATGCCCGATGTGCCTGCCGTGGCCGAGACACTGAGCAACTTCTCGGTTGACACCTGGTGGGGCTTGGTGGCACCCGCAGGCACGCCCGCAGCGGTGATCGAGCGCTTGAACATTGCGTTCACCCAAGCCTTGAACGCACCCGAAACCCGCCAGCGTTTTGCCGTGCTGATGGCCGAGCCTGCACCCAGCACACCACAGGCCTTTGGCCAGTTCATGGCGTCTGAGTTGTCGGCCTATGAACGGGTGGTCAAGGCCAGTGGCGCCAAAGTAGACTGAGGCCATGTCCACCCCCACACCTCACCCCAAACTGCACGCCCGAGAGGTGGAGCTGTTGCGCCCCCTGCATTGGCTGGCGCTGGCGTGGCGCGACATGGAGCGCTGCCCCACCGCTGGTGCGATGCATGGCCTGATCTTGGCCCTCATCGGTGGCGCCTTGTTTTGGTTTGCGCGGCATGCGTTTTGGTGGCTGGCCGCCATGCTGTCGGTGTGCATGACCATCGCGCCCTTGCTCGCTTCAGGCCTGTACGACATCAGCCGCCGCCTGGAGCGCGGCGAAGACGCCAGCGTGACCGACGCGTTTCGCATTTGGTTCAGCGGCGACCGCCGACTGCGCCAGTTTGGCCTGCTGTTGGCGCTGACCAGCGTGGGCTGGCTGGTGTGCTCTGCGGCACTGATTCACTGGATGCTGCCTGCCAGCGTGTACTCGCCCGCCGACTTTGTGCGACTGGTGGTGTTGCAACCCAACTTTGGTTTGTTTGAGCTGTGGGTGCTCATGGGCGCGGTACTGGCCACCCCCATGTTTGCCTCCACCTTGGTGACCATTCCCCTCTTGCTCGACCATCCCACCCTGAGCTTGCAACAAGCCATCCTCACCAGCTGGCGGGTGGTGGCCCTCAACCCCTTGTCCATGGCGCTGTGGGCGGCGCTGCTGTGTTTGTTCACCGCACTGGGCATTGGGTCTGCCTTCTTGGGGTTGCTGGCGGTGGTGCCCATGTTGGGACACGCCAGTTGGCATGCCTACCGCGATTTGGTCAGCCATGACCCGGACGCGCATTGAGCGGGTATGACCGAAGAACAATTCGCCCAATTTGGCCTGACCTTCGGCGTGGGGGGCTTCATGCTCTACATGCTGTTCATCATTTACTCGTTGGCACGAGAGTCCAAAGCGGGCAAGTTCGGCACCTTTGTGCTGTTTTTGGTGCTGGCCTTTGGCATGATTGGCTTCATTGCCAAGCAGGTGCTAATTTGGATCATGACGCCTTGAGCGTCACCGCCCCCCACCCACACTCTCGCCCGACTCACTCACCCAAGTAGGCTTCACGCACCTTGGGGTCGTGCAACAAATCGCTGGCTGCACCGCTGAGGGTGATCAGGCCAGACTCCATCACATAGGCGCGGTCGGCAATGTGCAAGGCACGGCTGGCGTTTTGCTCCACCAGCAGCACCGTCACGCCTTGGGCCGACACCTCGTTCACCACCTCAAAAATTTTGTCCACCATCAAGGGCGACAAGCCCATCGACGGTTCGTCGAGCAACAAGATGTGGGGCCGACTCATCAGGGCACGGCCCATGGCCAGCATCTGTTGTTCGCCGCCCGACAAGGTACCCGCCAGTTGGTCACGCCGTTCTTTGAGGCGCGGGAAAGTAGTGAACACGCGCGCGATGTCATCGGTCACCGCAGCGGCGTCGCGGCGGATGTAGGCCCCCATTTGCAGGTTCTCAAAAATCGTCATGCGGGTGAACACGCCGCGCCCTTCAGGCACCATGGCCAGGCCTTGTTGCACCAGGTCCCAAGGCCCCAAGCCTCGAATGTCTTGCCCCATCAGTTCAATCTGCCCGCCCACCAAAGGCAGCAAACCGGTGATGGCTTTCATGGTGGTGGTTTTGCCCGCGCCGTTGGAGCCGATCAAAGACACCAGCTCACCCGCGCGCACCTCCAAGCTCACGCCTTTGACGGCCTGAATGCCACCATAGGCCACTTCGGCCTGGCGAACGCTGAGCAACACGGGGGCTGAGTCGTGGGCACGCATGTCAGTGGCCTCCTGTGCCCAAGTAGGCCTCGATGACCTGCGGGTCACGTTGCACCTCGGCGGGCGTGCCCTGCGCGATCACCTTGCCGTAGTCCAGCACCGTCACGCGGTCGCACAGGCCCATCACCAATTTCACGTCATGCTCAATCAGCAACACCGTGCGGTGGTCGTGGCGAATTTTGTCGATCAGCGCACGCAGCTGCACTTTCTCGGTGGCGTTCATGCCCGCAGCGGGTTCATCGAGCGCAATGAGTTGCGGGTCGGTGGCCAAGGCTCGGGCAATTTCCAAGCGGCGCTGGTCGCCATAGCTCAAGGTGCGCGCCTTGTAATGGGCCAAGGGGGCAATGCCCACGTAATCGAGCAGCTCGTGGGCGCGTTGTTCAATGGCGGCCTCTTCGGCCATGAAGTGACGTGTTTTGAAAATCGCCCCCAGCAGCCCCGAGCCCGTGCGCACATGGCGACCCACCATCACGTTTTCCAAAGCCGTCATCTCAGCAAACAAACGGATGTTCTGAAACGTGCGGGCAATGCCCGCCTGCGCCACGCGGTGCACGTCGGTCGGTTGGTAGGGACGCCCCGCCAACTCAAAGCGCCCCGTGTCGGGCGTGTACAGCCCGGTGATGACGTTGAAAAAGGTGGTCTTGCCCGCGCCGTTGGGGCCAATCAAACCGTACACCTGACCACGCGCAATCTGCATGCCCACATCGCTCAAGGCCTGCAAGCCACCAAAGCGTTTGGAAATGCCCGACACCTGGAGCACCCAATCCGGCGACAGGGCCGATGGGGGAGACACCACCGTCATGGCGGGCTGGGATGTGGCTGCTGTGATCGGTGTGGCAGTGGTCACAGCTTGGCTCCTGGCTGGGGCAGGCGTTGACCATGCTCAGGGCTGGGCCACAGACCACGCGGCCGCCACAGCATGACGCCCACCATGGCCAAGGCAATCAACAACTGGCGCAGGATGGCAGCGTCCAAACGGCCATCGGTCATTTCTTGCAGCGGGCCCGCTACGTAGCGCAGGGCTTCGGGCAAAGCGGCCAGCAACACAGCCCCCAAAATCACGCCGGGCAAATGGCCCAAGCCACCCAGCACCACCATGGCGACGATCATCACCGACTCCATGAGGCTGAACGACTCCGGCGAGATAAAGCCTTGGAAGGCCGCGAACATGGCCCCCGACATGCCGCCAAACGTGGCGCCCATGCCAAAGGCCATGAGCTTCAAATTGCGCGTGTTCAAGCCCATGGCCTTGGCGGCAATTTCGTCTTCACGAATCGCCATCCAGGCGCGTCCAATCCGCGAATTTTCCAGCCGGTGGCACACCACCACGCTCGCCACCACCAGGGTGAGGAAGAGGTAGTAATACAGGGTGACGCCAGGCAGTTCGATGAACCCCAAATCCAAAGGCCGCGACAAGGGATAGCCCCACACCGTGACCGCATCGATCGGCCCAATGCCTTTGGGTCCGTTGGTGATGTTGACGGGTTGGTCGAGGTTGTTCAAAAACACGCGGATGATTTCGCCAAAGCCCAGTGTGACGATGGCCAAGTAGTCGCCCCGCAGCTTCAAGGTGGGCGCACCCAGCAGCACGCCAAACAGTCCAGCCAAGCCAGCGGCCAGCGGCAGCACCAGCCACAAACTCAGGTGCAGGCCTTGTGGAAAGAGTGCGGCCATGGCCGGAAAACTCTCCAGCAAATGCGGTGAGGCGAGCAGTCCATACAAGTACGCACCCACCGCAAAAAACGCCACATAGCCCAGGTCGAGCAAGCCCGCATAACCCACCACAATGTTCAAGCCCAGCGCCAGCAACACATAGAGCAACGACATGTCGGCAATGCGCACCCAGGCATTGCCAAAGCTTTGCAAGACCAAGGGCAGCGCCAGCAGCACGGCGGCCATGAGCCAGCGATTCGGGAGATGACGCATCAACGAGCGTGTCATGCGCGGTCCGCCACACGCTCACCCAGCAAGCCCGAGGGGCGCAAGGTCAGGATCAAGATGAGCACCAAAAACGCCAAGATGTCGGTGTACTGGCTGCCCAGCACACCGCCGGTCAACGCACCCAGATAGCCCGAACCGATGGACTCGATCAAGCCCAACAGCAAACCACCCACCACCGCCCCCGTGAGGTTGCCAATGCCACCAAACACCGCCGCCGTGAAGGCTTTGAGGCCGGGCAAAAAACCCATCGCGTGCTGCACCGTGCCGTAGTTGGAGGCCCACATCACCCCCGCAATGGTGGCCAGCACAGCACCGATGACAAAGGTGGCCGAAATCACCACATCGGGTTTGACGCCCATCAAGCTCGCCACCCGTGGGTTCTCGGCCGTGGCCCGCATGGCGCGCCCCAGCGACGTGGCATTGACCAACCACGACAGCACGGCCAGCGCCATGGCGGTGACCGCCAAGATCATCAGTTGGGTGGGCGTGATCACTGCCTCGCCAATGGGTATCGGCGTGCTGGGCAGCAGCGTGGGGTAAGGCTTGTAGTTGGGCTTCCAGATGATCATGGCCAGGGTTTGCAGCAAGATGGACATGCCAATGGCGGTGATCAAGGGTGCCAACTTGGGCGCGTTGCGCAGTGGGCGGTAGGCGATTTTTTCAATCGCCAAATTCAAGGCTGCAGCGGCCACACACGCCACCACCATCGAGAGCAACAAAATCACCCAACCCGGTGTGTTGGGCAACAAGGGTTGCAACCAACCAATCATCGACCAGCTGCACAAGGCACCCACCATGAGCACCTCGCCATGTGCAAAGTTGATCAGGTTGATGATGCCGTAGACCATGGTGTAGCCCAAGGCCACCAGCGCATACATGCTGCCCAGCACGAGACCGTTGATGACTTGTTGAAGCAAAACGTCCATGGGGGTTCACTGACCTGCTTGTTGGTTTTTGTCGCGCAACTGGCGCAACTTGTCGGCTATTTTGATTTCCAAACCGCGCTCCACTGGGCGGTAAAAGCCCGGATTGTGCAGCCCCTCGGGCAGGTAGGTTTCTCCGGCTGCAAAGCCGTCTTCTTCGTCGTGCGCGTAGCGGTAGCCCTTGCCCCAGTCCATGTCTTTCATCATCTTCGTCGGGGCGTTGCGCAAATGCATGGGCACCGGGCGGGTGCCATCTTTCTTGATGAGCGCGCGCGCCTCGTTGTAGGCCTTGTAGACCGCGTTCGACTTGGGTGCCACCGCTAGGTACACCACGCACTCGGCCAGGGCCAACTCGCCTTCGGGGCTGCCCAAGCGTTCGTACACCTCGGCGGCGTCCAGCGCCAAACGCAGGGCACGTGGGTCGGCCAGGCCAATGTCTTCGCTGGCCATGCGAATCAAACGACGCGCCATGTACTTGGGCTCGGCCCCACCATCGAGCATGCGCACCAGCCAATACAGCGCGGCATCGGGGTCGGAGCCACGCACCGACTTGTGCAAGGCGCTGATGGTGTCGTAGAACTGTTCGCCGCCTTTGTCGTAGCGGCGCATGCGCTCGCCGAGCACACGCATCAACCAAACGTCGTTGATCTCTGGAAGCTTTTCACGTGTGGCCGCAACAGCCAAGGTTTCTAGGGTGTTGAGCAAGCGGCGGGCATCGCCATCGGCATAGGCCACCAAACGTTGGTGTGCTGCTTCGTCCAGGGCGGGCACCGCGTCAATGGCTTGCGCCTTGGCGATGATTTGGCCCAGGTCGTCCACGGACAAGGGTTGCAACACATACACCGCGGCACGCGACAACAAGGCCGAGTTCACCTCGAACGAGGGGTTTTCGGTGGTCGCACCAATGAAGGTGAACAGCCCCGACTCGACATGCGGCAAAAACGCGTCTTGCTGGCTTTTGTTGAAACGGTGCACCTCGTCCACAAACATGATGGTGCGCCGAGGGTCCAAGCCATCGCGCACGGCCACCGCCATCTCCACCGCTTCACGGATTTCTTTCACACCGCCCAACACCGCGCTGATGGACAAAAACTGTGCATCAAACGCATCGGCCATCAAACGCGCGATGGTGGTTTTGCCCACACCGGGCGGGCCCCACAAAATGCAGCTGTGTGGTTGGCCCGACTCAAACGCCACTCGCAATGCCATGCCCTCGCCCAGCAAATGCTGCTGACCAATGACCTCGCCCAAGATGCGTGGGCGCAGGCGTTCGGCGAGGGGGATGTGGGTGGAAGACACGTTGGGGAGGAGGAATCGGGTGATGGCCAAAGTGTAGCGAAGGGGGTCAAGCGGGAGAGGCTTGGCGGTTAAATGGGGCAGCCATGACCACGGGAACGGAATGGGGCCCTGCCGAGCGGTTCGTATCTGGGTCCGCGCCCACTAAGGCGCAACAAGGCCGTCATGCCCGTGCAAGAAAGCCGTCAACAGTGAATAACTCGCGCCTGCGAGTGCTTGACTACTTGGGAAGTCCCTGTGAAGGGTTAGGTCTCACTCGGCGGGCCACGCCCACTCCTTGATTGCCTGCACTGACTCGACTTGCAGCACCACCTCAGTTCTATGATGCCCAGTGTGGGCCAACAGGGGGATGCCTACTCACTGGGTCGCGAACATCTGAACCTCCTGTAGATCAGCCCAGTAGTACTGGGACAGCCATTCATACCGAACAGTTCTGTTAAACCGTTCGACATAAGCGTTTTGCTGCGGTTTGCCTGGCTGGATGTATTCAAACCGGATGCCCCATTGTTTGGCCCAGCACTGAATGCTGTTGCCCTTGTTCCAGCAGGGAGATGGCACCTGCACACTCTCCGCCGAGATGGTCGAGCAATGCAAAGTCGTTTTGGCCCGAGACATGCAGCTGCTGAGCTATGAGTTGGCGCATTTTTCCCTCGGGCAGTAGGCCCGCAAAGAAAGGGCGGCTCAGATGGTCATCAAAGGTGGCGGCTTGGAGTGGCAAGGCGCAAGAGATGGCCATGGCTTGGGGGTTTTGCAGCCACTGCTGCGCGTATTCAAAGCTGAGTCGTCCGTTGACCAAACCCAATGTACCCACGGGTTCATTGAAGAGCCAGACTTGTAATTTATGCGGCATCTCTTGTGTTCTCATGTTCAGGTGATGTCAAACCCTCCACGTGGATCACCCCACCGAGAGAGGCGATCACGCGCATCACCGCATCGAGTCGCACAGTTGGTTTGCCAGCTTCTAACTCAACAATAAAGCGCACCCCCACGCCTGCTGTCAATGCCAGTTGGGGCTGTGTGAGCCGCAGATGTTTGCGCGTTGAGCGAATGGCTTGGCCCAGCTGTTGAGCCGATGTGATGGTTGTCATGCAATTTCCCGTTCGGTAAATTATGCGAGGTTTTTCTCTGTACGGCAAGAATATTTCCCGATAGGGATATAAGTGGATATTCACGCAAGCCGTGGTAGCAAAAATCCCGAACGGGAAATCAACCCCTTGTGTCCTTGTTTAAGTGATTCAACCTAGAAACGGCAGTCAACCCGTCGCTGCCATCGTCGCTGCCATCGTCGTTGGAGGTCTAAACGGGCCAATGATGGGGGCGATCTTGTCGGTTTGCCTGACTGGAAGGCAAGTCTCAGAGGCCATGCCCTCGCCCAAGCTGCTTGGGCGCAGGCGTTCAGCGAGGGGGATGTGGTTGGGAATGAGGAATCGGGTGATAGCCAAAGTGCAGCGAAGGGGTTCAAGCGGGTAATGCTTGGCGGTTCACATGTCCAAAAAAAGAACCTCATAAGGTACAATTTAAGTGTGTCTTCTTATAGAAAAATTCCAGCAATTTTTTATTGCACTGCGAGTGGCGATGAACCCGTCCGTGACTGGTTGAAGGGACTGGACAAATCAGATCGGCAGAGCATCGGGGAAGACATTGCATACGTGCAGTACAAGTGGCCGATCGGCAAACCAACCCAGCCGATATCGAGTTGGCAAACAAACGATTCAAGGAGTGGCAACATGGCCAAGACAACTAAGCCGAACCCCCATATGGGCAGCAGTTTTGATGACTTCCTCAAAGAGGATGGCATCTATGAAGAGGTACAGGCCCGTGCACTCAAGCGAGCATTGGCCGAGCAATTAGACGACGCCATGCAAAGCGGCAAGATCAGCAAAGTCAGCATGGCGCAACGGATGGCGACCAGCCGCTCCCAGCTTGACCGCGTGCTTGACCCGAGCAACTTGTCCATTCAGCTGGACACCTTGATCAAGGCGGCAAGCGCAGTGGGAAGAACGGTGGAAATTCGTTTGAAGACTACCCCCCAGCGAACGCGCGCTAAGGCAGCGTGAGCAAGATGCATCCATGAGGCTACACAGTGAAGTGAGCGACGGCGCATCCGACGTGCTGTTTCGGGTGTTGGGAGAAGCAGGCCGTCATACGCGAACATCGGTTGGCGTGGCCCAGTTGCCCAAGGGCGCGACCGTTGAACTGGATTTGATGGCAGCGATTTAGCTGAAAGGCCAGCCATGCCGAAGATTGACTACCGACTCAACACTGCGTTGAACACATTTGACATCATCCGTGTCTTCAACAACTCAGGCATCACACGCCCTACGCAAGATGCAGCGCGCATCGCCCTGATGTTTGCCAACGCCAATGTGGTGGTGAGCGCACGGGACGGCGACCACTTGGTGGGCGTGGCGCGGGCATTGAGCGACTTTTGTTATTGCTGCTACCTGTCTGATCTGGCCGTGGACCATGCCTACCAGCGCCAGGGCATCGGCGACGCCTTGATCACCCAGGTACGCCACGCCATGGGCGACGGGGTGTCGCTGATTTTGCTGTCCGCTCCGGGGGCTATGGGCTACTACCCCAAGGTGGGATTCACAGCGGCAGACAACGCGTTTGTGATCAAGCGCCAGGCTTGATCAAGCCCACCGCCTCAAACACCTCGCACCACGCAGCCAACTTGCACGTGAACGACCAGCTGGCATTGGCCGGGCTGGTGGAGGGCAGACGGTACACCGGCAGTCCCAAAGCCTGCGTGATGCGGGCATGGCGAAAGCTCTCGCCACCGTTGTGGGCAACGCCCGCCAAGGCCGGGCAACGCTGGCGCAGGCTGGGTAAATCGTTGACTTGGGCATTTTGAATTTGGCTGTCCAAGCTACCCTCACGCTCACACGCGGCGTACACATCCCACAGGCCCACGCCATGGGCGAGCAACCACTGAGCACGTGCGTCGTAGTGCTGCGCCAGCACAGCCGCTGGGTCGGGCGATAACAAGGTGGCCACGATTTTCCAAAAATGGTTCTGTGGGTGGCCGTAATACTGCTGAGCGCGCAGCGAGGCCACACCCGGAAAACTGCCCAACACGACCAAGCGGGTGTTGGCGCTGAGCAAAGGCGGCAGGCCTTGCAGCGTGGGCTGCGGCGTCGGGTGGCGTGTCATGGGTGCAGCGCCGCCAACGGCCAGGGTGGGCTGAGCTGGACTCAGGGCCGCACCACGTCCACGCCCTTGGGCGGCACAAAGTTGAACTGCGCCACACCCAGATTGGCAGGGTTGATCTCGAAGCGCTCAAAGCTCAGCACCGAGCGTTGGCCCAAGGCGTCCAAGATGTCGAGCTTGTCCAAGGCTGTGCCCTGTGCTTGCACACGCAAGCCAATGCGCACCGACTGCAAAGCACTGTCGCGGCCCTTGGGTGTGGCTTGCACCCACTGCAAGCCGTTGGCGTCGGGCTCGGCTTGCAAGGTGAATTCTTTTTGCAAGGCCGCCAGATCGGCGGCAGTGGCAATCAAGGCGGCGGGCGTGCTGCCCAAGGCTTGGGCTTGCTTGCGGGCTGTCACCTGGGCCAAGTCTGCGTCATACAACCACAAGGTTTGCCCGTCGGCAACGATGGTCTGAGGAAACGGTTTTTGGTAGTCAAAGCGAAAGCGCACCGGCCGCACAAATGCAAAGCTGCCCACCGAGGTTTTGCTGCGCACGGCTTGGTCGGGCCTGGCCGGGGACGTCACCACCTGGGTGAAGTCGGCGCGTCCACTTTGGGTGGTTTTCAAAAAAACAGCCAAGGTGTCTAGGCTGTTGGCATGCGCCACGCCGACGCACGCACACGCCCCAGCCAAAACCCACCCCATCGCCGCATGCCGCATCGCGTGTGTCCAACGCTTCAAGCTGCCCAGAGTCTGTGCGAGCGACACATGAAGTGCTGGCTTGTTCATGGCGAACAGCCGAGGTTTGTCATGCGGTGGACGTGTGACGCTACTCATCGCGCTTGGGCACCAAGATTTCGCGCTGGCCGTTGTTGCTCATGGCGCTGACCATGCCGGCTTTTTCCATGTCTTCCACCAAACGCGCGGCTCGGTTGTAGCCAATTTTCAAGTGGCGCTGCACCAACGAGATGCTGGCCTTGCGGTTTTTCAACACCACCTCGACGGCTTGGTCGTACATCGGGTCTTTTTCTGCGGGTGCGTCGCCAAACAAGTCGGGGCCGCTGGCATTGCCCTCGCCATCGACCGTGCCGCCTTCGAGCACGCCCTCGATGTAGTCGGGCTCGCCTTGGGTCTTGAGGTAGCTCACCACGCGGTGGACTTCTTCATCGCTCACAAAGGCGCCGTGGACGCGAATGGGCAGTCCTGTGCCGCTGGCCATGTAGAGCATGTCACCCATGCCCAACAAGGCTTCGGCGCCCATTTGGTCGAGGATGGTGCGGCTGTCAATCTTGCTGCTGACCTGAAAGGCAATGCGGGTCGGAATGTTGGCCTTGATCAGGCCTGTGATCACGTCCACGCTGGGACGCTGGGTGGCCAAAATCAGGTGAATGCCTGCGGCGCGGGCCTTTTGGGCCAAACGGGCAATCAGCTCTTCGATCTTCTTGCCCACCACCATCATCAGGTCGGCCAATTCGTCGATCACCACCACGATGTGTGGCAAACGCTGCAAGGGCTCAGGCTGCTCGGGTGTCAGGCTGAAGGGGTTGTAGATGAATTCTTCGCGCGCGGCAGCTTCGTCGATCTTGGCGTTGTAGCCGGCCAAGTTGCGTACACCCAGCTTGCTCATGAGCTTGTAGCGCTTTTCCATTTCGCCCACACACCAGTTCAAGCCCTGTGCGGCTTGGCGCATGTCGGTGACCACCGGTGCCAGCAAATGCGGAATACCTTCGTAGACCGACATCTCCAGCATCTTGGGGTCGATCATCAACAGACGCACGTCGCGCGCTTCGGCTTTGTAGAGCAGCGACAAGATCATGGCGTTGATACCCACCGACTTGCCCGAGCCGGTGGTACCAGCCACCAGCACGTGAGGCATCTTGGCCAAATCGGCCACGACGGGGTTACCGACGATGTCTTTGCCCAGCCCCATGGTGAGCATGGACTTGGCTTCGTTGTAAATGTCAGAGCCCAAAATTTCACTCAGGCGAATTGACTGGCGTTTGGCGTTGGGCAGTTCAAGCGCCATGTAGTTTTTGCCGGGAATGGTCTCGACCACACGGATCGACACCAGCGACAAAGAGCGCGCCAAGTCTTTGGCCAGGTTCATCACCTGCGAACCTTTGACACCGGTGGCGGGCTCAATTTCGTAGCGCGTGATCACGGGGCCCGGCGACGCCGCCACCACCCGCACTTCGACGCCAAAGTCTTTGAGCTTTTTCTCGATCATGCGGCTGGTCATCTCCAGCGTCTCGGGGGCCACGGTGTCTTGACGCACCAAGGGGCCGTCGAGCAAGTCCACCTGAGGCAGGCGCGAATCCACCATCTCGGTGAACAAGGGCTTTTGGCGCTCTTTGGCCACGCGCGCGCTCTTGGGCACTTCGACCATTTCAGGCTCAATCACCACCGGCACGGGGTGGTGTTCTTCAATTTCGACCCGCTCTTCAAACACCACTTCTTCGCGTTCACGGGCAGCGGCTTGGCCATAGGCCTCGTCTTGTTCGCGCTCACGGCGCTCGCGCCAAGCCTCGATCCAGCCGTCGACCCAAGCCCCGATGTTCTCGGCGGTTTGAGCCCAGGAGAAACGAAACACCCAAGAGGCACCCACCACACCAAACACAATGAAGATCAAGCCCGACCCGTTGAAGCCCAGCCACTTCAAGCTGAATGGCCCCACCAAATAGCCCAGCACGCCACCGCTCACATGCCCAGGCAAGCGCCCTTCAAAGCGGTACAGGCGGGTCCACTCCAAGCCTACGCTGGAGACGAGCAACAAGGCCAGCCCCGCCCAAAAGGCAAAACGGGTATGCCGCCAGCCCAAGCCATCAGCAGGCGGGGCATCGTCTTCACGCAAACGCTCGGCCAAAGCGGCCAGCCAAGCCACCAAGGCAGCCACATAGCACCACCACACCGAATAGCCGAGCAAGAAAAAGCTCATGTCCCCCAACCAGGCACCCAAGCGGCCACCGAAGTTGCGCACGCTGTTGCCTGTGCCTGAGGTGGTCCACGCAGGATCAAGCGGGTTATGGGTGAGCAGTGCCAACAACCAAAACAGCATGAACACAAAACCAGCGGTGAGCGCGATTTCTTGTGCAAAGCGCCTGAATCCGGTGGGTTTGGCGTCGTCGTCGCCTCGGGTCGGACGACGGTCATTGTTGAGGGTGTTGAGCGAATAGGTCATGTCAGATGGGAGAGCTTACCCGAGGGACGGCCCCACATCACGCAGGGCCGGGGCTGGGTTCTTACAATCTTGTCTTTATTGTCTCTTTCGATCGAGTGGTCCCGATGTCTACCCCCCAACACGCCCAAGTTTTGATTCTCGGTTCTGGCCCTGCGGGCTACACCGCCGCTGTGTACGCGGCGCGCGCCAACTTGAAGCCCTTGCTGATCACGGGCATGGCTCAAGGCGGCCAATTGATGACCACCACCGAGGTGGACAACTGGCCTGCCGATGTGAACGGCGTGCAAGGCCCCGAGCTGATGCAGCGATTTCAGCAACACGCTGAGCGTTTCAACACCCAGATCGTGTTTGACCACATCCACACGGTTGATTTCTCCAAGCGCCCTTTCACACTGACGGGCGACAGCGGTGTCTACACCTGCGACAGCCTGATCATTTGCACCGGTGCTTCGGCCAAATACCTGGGCCTGCCCTCTGAAGAGGCGTTCATGGGCCGTGGCGTGTCGGGTTGTGCCACCTGTGACGGCTTTTTCTACCGCGAGCAACCGGTATGCGTGGTGGGCGGTGGCAACACCGCGGTGGAAGAGGCGCTGTACCTCTCCAACATCGCCAGCGTGGTGCACCTGATCCATCGCCGCGACAAGTTCAAGGCTGAAGCGATCTTGATTGACAAGCTGATGGACAAGGTGGCCGCAGGCAAGATCGTGTTGCAAACCCACAGCACCCTGGACGAAGTGCTGGGTGACGCCTCGGGCGTGACCGGCGTGCGCCTGAAAAGCACCCAAGACGGCAGCACCCGTGACCTGACGCTGCAAGGCTGTTTCATTGCCATTGGCCACCACCCCAACACCGACATCTTTCAAGGTCAGCTGACCATGAAGGACGGCTACATCGTCACCCAAGGCGGCTTGCAGGGTTTTGCCACCATGACCAGCGTGCCGGGTGTCTTTGCGGCTGGCGACGTGCAAGACCATGTGTACCGCCAAGCCATCACCAGCGCCGGCACGGGCTGCATGGCCGCCTTGGACGCCCAACGCTTCTTGGAACAAGAAGGCGTTTGATAAAACGCTATAATTTCAGGCTTTGTTGAATATGGCCCCGTCTTTCAGATGGGGACAAAGCTGCAAATGTCGGGTTACCGCCACCCTTTCTGGCGAGGTGAGGCGCTCGTGACAACGAGCTGCCGTATAGAAAATCATGGAGTGTCCACATGGCACGCGTATGTGAAGTAACGGGCAAAGGCCCGATGACGGGGAACAACGTTTCCCACGCCAACAACAAAACCAAGCGCCGGTTCTTGCCGAACCTGCAATACCGCCGTTTCTGGGTGGAGACCGAAAACCGTTGGGTGCGCTTGCGCGTGTCTAGTGCGGCTCTGCGCCTGATCGACAAAAATGGCATTGACTCTGTGCTGGCCGATTTGCGCGCCCGCGGTCAGGCTTGATGATTTGCGGGACAGACCGAAGCTTGCAAGCTCTGTCCTCAACTGACTAAATCAATTTAAGGAAACGATCATGGCATCCAAAGGCGGACGCGAGAAAATCAAGCTGGAATCGACAGCCGGCACCGGTCACTTTTACACGACCAGCAAAAACAAGAAAACCATGCCCGAGAAAATGTTGATCATGAAATTTGATCCCAAAGCTCGCAAGCACGTGGAATACAAGGAAACCAAGCTGAAGTAATTCAGACTGGCCCAATAAAAAACCCGCTGATCGCAAGAACAGCGGGTTTTTGTTTGAAGGAGCGAGGCTTAAGCGTGCACGGCACGCAAGCGCACAGAGAACTCTTGCAACGCAGCAATGCCACTGTCTTCAGCGCGCTTGCACCAGGCTTGCAGGTCCAGCGCCAACTGGGCGCGGTTGTGGCCCGTGTTGAGCCACAGCTGACGCAGTTCTTCGCGCATACGCACCATCTTGTCTGCCACAGGCAGCACCGCACGGGCTTGGGCGAGTTGGGCCACCACCGCCGCAGGGATTTTCTCTGCATCACGGTGCATCCAGCGCTTGGCGGCAGCCAACACAGATTCGGCAGGCTTGGCTGGCAAGCTGGCAATCTCTTGCTGCATGGCACTGCGCAATTGGCGTGCGTAATTGGCCATCACTTCGTAGCGGTTGGCAATCACGGCTTCCAGAGTCTTCTCATCAGCCACAGGCTTGATGTCGCCAAACGCCAGCTTAGGAGGCGTTTTCTTGACCGTGGCCAAACCGAAAGTTTCCAAAATACGGATGTACGCCCAGCCCAGATCAAACTCATAGGGCTTGACCGACAGCTTGGCCGAAGTGGGGTAGGTGTGGTGGTTGTTGTGCAACTCTTCGCCACCAATGATGATGCCCCAGGGGGAAATGTTGGTGCTGGCGTCAGGGGCCTCAAAGTTACGGTACCCCCAGTAATGCGCCGCACCGTTGATGATGCCCGCGGCAGTGACAGGAATCCACATCATCTGCACGGCCCAAATGGTCAGACCGATGGCACCGAACAGCGCCAAATTGATGATCAGCATCAGGGCCACGCCCTGCCAAGAAAAACGGGTGTAGACGTTGCGCTCGATCCAGTCGTCCGGTGTGCCATGGCCATAACGGGCCAGGGTGTCGAGATTTTTGGATTCTTTGCGGTACAGCTCAGCACCGGTCAACAACACGGTTTTGATGCCGTACACATGGGGGCTGTGCGGGTCTTCAGCCTGTTCGCACTTGGCGTGGTGCTTGCGGTGAATGGCGGTCCACTCTTTGGTCACTTGGCCCGTGGTCAACCACAGCCAGAAACGGAAAAAGTGCGACACGATGGGGTGCAAGTCCAGCGCACGGTGTGCGGAATGGCGGTGCAAATAAATCGTCACGCTGGCGATGGTGATGTGCGTCAACCCTAAGGTCACCAACACCACTTGCCACCAGGTCAGGTCAAGCAGGCCGTGGCCCAACCAAAACAGGGTTGCGTCAAGCCAAGGCCAATTGGGTAACAACATGCGAAGTTTCCAGTTTCAATGAATATTTGATAATTTTACTTGCGGGTCCAGGCGGCAGCAAAAAAGCCATCCGTGGCATGTAGATGGGGCCAAAGGCGCAAATACAAGCCATCTGGCGTGCAAAGAGACGCCGCGTTTTCCACCTTCAGCTCGACCAGGGTCTGGGCTGCCGACATCGGAACAAAGTCAGGATGGGCGGCGCTGAAAGCTTGGGCAATGGCTTCGTTCTCTTCAGGCAACACGCTACAGGTGGCGTACACCAGACGACCACCGGATTTGAGCAAGCGTGCGGCGCTGGCCAAAATAGCCGTTTGTTTGACGGTCAACTCGGCCACCGCTTGCGGGGACTGACGCCATTTCATGTCAGGGTTGCGGCGCAAGGTGCCCAGGCCCGAACAGGGCGCATCGACCAGCACACGGTCAATCTTGCCGCTCAAGCGTTTCACCCGGTCATCACGTTCATGGGCAATGGCCGCAGGGTGCACATTGGAGAGCTTGCTGCGGGCCAAGCGTGGCTTCAAGGCTTCCAAACGGTGGGCGGAGGTGTCAAACGCGTACAACCGTCCAGTGCTGCGCATGGCCGCACCAATGGCCAAGGTCTTACCACCGGCACCGGCACAAAAGTCCACCACCATTTCGCCTCGCTTGGCGTCGAGCAACAAAGCCAAGAGCTGCGAGCCCTCGTCTTGCACCTCGATGGCCCCACGGGCAAAGGCGTCGAGTTGGCTCAGGGCTGGTTTGCCGTCAATGCGCAAGCCCCAGGGGGAATAAGGCGTCAGCGTGGCTTGGATGCCTGCCAGTTTGAGCTCGTGCTGCACATCGCTGCGTTTGTCGGTGAAAGTGTTGACGCGCAAGTCCAGCGGAGCGGAACCATTGAGGCGCGCCACCAAGGGCCAAAACCCATCGCCCACTTGGGCTTTGAGCGGGGCCACCAGCCACTCGGGCAGGTTGTGGCGATGGCGCTCCATCAAATCGGCTGTTTGCACCTGGGCACAGGCGTCGAGCCAGACAATTTCTGGGTCACTCAGGGCACTCTTCAAAAAGTCGCGCGGACCCGAGCTGTCGGCCTTGCGTTTGCCGGGGGCTGGCTTGTTGCCTGACGCGCCCGAAGCCATCGGCGCTTGCTGGTCCAAGTGCTCCGCAAAGCCCAGGATGGCCAAACGGCGCTCTTTGGGGCCAGAGCCTGAGGGCGCAAAGTGGTCGTAGCGCAATTTGTAGCGCAAGACGTTGTAAACCGTCTCAGCCAGGGCAGCACGCTCGCGCGGGCCAAAGGCATAGGTTTTGCGGTAGTCACGGAAAAACTTAGAAACCACGGCGTCAGCCGGGTGGTCAAACTTCAAGGTGAGGCGAACAAGCTCGGTACAAGCTTCTAACAAGGCTTTTGGGTGCATAAGGTGTATTGTCCCACCCATGAACGACCAAGACCTCCCCCCTCTCGAAGAAACCCCCACCGGCCTGTACCGCCACTACAAAGGCGGCATGTACGAGGTGATTGGCACCGCGCGCCACAGCGAAACGCTAGAGCCCATGACGGTGTACCGCGCACTCTATGGCGCCCATGGTCTGTGGGTGCGACCCGCGGCCATGTTCACCGAACAGGTGGTGATCGACGGCCTGCTTCAACCGCGCTTTCAGCGCGCCAACTGAAGGCCACATTCAGCCTGCGTCAGGCAAACACGCCTGCGGTGTCTTGCATTTGCGCCGAGACCTGGCCCAAGTGGTGCAGGGTGTCGCCAAAGCTCAGCTCAAGCTGCGTGAGCTTCTTGAAGTAGTGGCTCACGATGTATTCATCGGTCACCCCAATGCCGCCATGCAGCTGCACCGCCTGTTGGCCCACAAAGCGCATCGACGTGCCCAACTGGTACTTGGCACGCGCCATGGCACGGCGACGTTCGTCCTGCGGGGCGTTGAGCTTGAGGGATGCGTAGTAGCTCATGGAGCGGGCCAACTCCAGTTGCATCTTCATGTCGGCCACGCGGTGGCGCAAGGCCTGAAAACTGCTGATGGCCACACCAAACTGCTTGCGCATGTTCATGTACTCCACCGTGATAGCCACGGTTTTGTCCATCACCCCCACGGCCTCGGCACACACAGCCGCAATGCCAATGTCTTGCGCGTGCAGCAAAGCCGTCATGCCGTCGGCGGTCACCAAGGTGGCTGGCGTTTGGTGCAAGCTCAGCTCAGCCGCACGGCTGCCGTCTTGCGTGAGGTAACCCCGGGTCGCCACGCCAGCGGCGTTGCGCTCCACCAAATACAGCCCCATTTGGCCCTTAGCCATGGCAGGCACCAGCCACGCATCGGCCTGGTCACCCGCAGGCACCACGCTCTTGGCACCAGTCAAGGTCCACTGCCCGTTTTGCAATTCGGCAGTGGTCTGGCAATGGGCCAATTGGTAACGCGCGGCGCGCTCTTGATGCGCCAGCACCACCAAAGCCTCACCCGTGGCCACCTTCTCGCACCATGCCGCTTGCACCTCGGCAGGGGCATAGCCTGAGAGCACTGCCCCGGCGATCAAGGTCTGCGCCAAAGGTTCGAGCACGATGCCACGCCCCAACTCTTCCATCACCACCATGCCCTCGACTGGCCCCATCCCCAAGCCACCCAAGGCTTCAGGAATGTAGAGGCCACCCAGCCCCAAGTCGGTCAATTCGCCATAAGCGGCACGCGAAAAACCGCCCTCGGCCACCACCGCACGGCGACGCTCAAAGTCGTAGCCTTTGTCGACCCACTTGCGTACCGCATCACGCAGTTGCTCTTGTTCGTCTGAAAAATTGAAGTCCATGTCTGTTCCTTATCCGAGCACCACTTGGGCCACGATGTTGCGCTGCACTTCGTTGGAGCCACCGTAAATGGTGGTCTTGCGCATGTTGAAGTAGCTCGATGCCAGCGGCGCAGCATGCATGGCACCGCCCGTCCACAAGCCACTGAGCGCAGGGTCGCCCTGCCAGCCCGCCTCCATCGCTTCTTCGATGAACGGCACACTGGCAGGCCCAGCGGCCAGCATCATCAGCTCGGTGTAACGCTGCTGAATTTCGCTGCCTTTGATTTTCAGCAAGCCTGCGATGTCGAGCGTTTGTTTGCCCGACTTCTCGGCGGACAGCACGCGCAGCACCAGCATCTCCAGCGCCACCACATCCACTTCGAGCTTGGCAATTTCATCGCGAAAACGCAGGGCCTCCACACCGCCTGTGGCCGGGTCGTAGACGCCCTCGGCTTTGGCAATGCGCTTCAAGCGTTCCAATTCACGCTTGGCACGGTTGACGTCGGCAATGTTGGTGCGCTCATGCGCCAGCAAATGCTTGGCGTAAGTCCAGCCTTTGTTCTCTTCGCCAATCAGGTTTTCAACGGGTACCTGCACGTTGTCAAACCACACCTCGTTGACCTCGCACTCGCCGTCCAGCAGCTTGATGGGGCGCACACTCACGCCAGGCGACTTCATGTCAATCAGCAAAAAGGAGATACCGGTTTGCGGTTTGCCCTCGTTGCTGGTGCGCACCAGACAAAAAATCCACTCGCCGTATTGACCCAAGGTGGTCCAAGTTTTTTGGCCATTGACCACATAGTGGTTGCCCACACGCTCGGCACGCGTTTTGACCGAGGCCAGGTCTGAGCCGGAGCCAGGCTCGCTGTAGCCCTGACTCCACCACACCTCACCGCTGGCGATGCCGGGTAAAAAGCGCTGCTGTTGCTCGGCATTGCCAAAGGCCATGATCACCGGGGCCACCATGACCGGGCCAAACGGCACGATGCGTGGCGCGCCTGCCAACGCACACTCTTCTTCGAACAAATGTTTTTGCACCGCTGTCCAGCCTGGGCCACCAAATTGCTTGGGCCAGCCGTAACCCAACCAGTTCTTTTGGCCCAAAATTTTGGCCCAACGCTGCATGTCGTCGCGCGTCAAGCGCAAGGCGTTGTGCACTTTGTGCGAAATGTCAGGCGGCAAATTGGCGTGCACCCATGCACGCACTTCTTGACGAAACGCCTCTTCTTCGGGGGTAAAAGCCAAATCCATCGTGGTACTTCCTTCGCCAAAACGTGATTCCTCGTTTTTAGCACGACCGTGCGATTTTTTACCCCTGGATAATTCGGACCAGATGAAAAATATCGTGATCCTGATTTCTGGCAGCGGCTCCAACATGGCTGCCATCGTGCAAACCGCACAAGCCGAGCAATGGGCCAAGCACCTGAACGCACGCATCAGCGCCGTCATCAGCAACCGCCCCAACGCGCCCGGCTTGGCATTGGCCAAGTCCCAAGGCATTGCCACCGCAGTGGTCGAGCACACCGCTTTTGCCGCACACGCGCAACCACGTGAGGCCTTTGACGCCGCCTTGATGGCCGTGATCGACACCTATCAACCGCATCTGGTGGTGCTGGCGGGTTTCATGCGCATCCTGACCCCTGGATTTGTGACGCATTACGCCGGGCGTTTGATCAATATTCACCCTTCGCTGCTGCCCGCGTTCACGGGACTGCGCACCCACGAACGTGCGCTGAAAGCCGGTTGCAAATTCGCTGGGGCCACCGTGCACCGCGTGACCGCAGAGTTAGACCACGGGGAAATCTTGGCGCAAGCGGTGGTGCCCGTATTAGTCGGTGACACCCCAGACACCTTGGCCGAGCGCGTGCTGGCGCAAGAGCATGTGATGTACCCGAAAACAGTGGCGCAACTGCTGCAATAACTCAAGCCAAGAGCCGAGAGCTCTTGGGCACATGCGCCATCAAAAACTCCATCTGATCGGACAGGATGCGGCGGTTGCGCAAGATGAAGTCTTCCCACAGGCTGGGTACGTAAGGGGCATACAGCAAAGGCATATGCGCCTGTTCCGGCGTGCGGTTGCCTTTGCGGTGGTTGCATGACTTGCACGACGTGACCACATTCATCCAGTGGTCCATGCCTTGTTGGCCAAAGGGCCGAATGTGCTCACGCGTGAGTTCGGTGTCGTGAAAATGGTCGCCGCAGTAAGCACAAATATTGCGATCACGGGCAAACAACTTGGCGTTGGTCAGGCCGGGCTTTAAATCAAAAGGGTTGATGTTGGGCACACCTCGCGTGCCGATGATGCTGTTGACAGCAATCACCGACAACTCGCCCGTGATGGCATTGGTACCGCCATGAAACACCGCCACCTCGCCGCCAGACTCCCAGCGCACGTCTCCCGCTGCGTAATGGATGACCGCTTCTTCCAGCGAGATCCAGGATTGGGGCAGCCCCTGGGCCGAGAGTTTCAAGACCTTCACAACACACCTCCATCATTCGAGTTCAAAACACCGATTCGGAATGCACACGTCTATCAAGGACAATATACAGCGATTGCGTGTCAAGTCCTTGTCACGCACCAACTATTCAGCACCATGCAAGTTTTCAGAGGTTTTCACCACCGTGCGCTCGCACCTGCCTGCGCCCTGACCATCGGCAACTTTGACGGTGTGCATCGAGGCCACCAGGCCATGCTGGCCTTGCTACAAAACGAAGCCCGCCACCGGGGCGTGCCCAGTTGCGTGATGACGTTCGAGCCGCATCCACGCGACTTCTTCGCCCAACGCTTTCAACAGCCCGAACTGGCGCCTGCGCGCATCGCCACGTTGCGCGACAAACTCAACGAATTACGGGCCTGCGGCGTCGACCAATGCGTGGTGCTGCCTTTCAACCACGCCTTCGCTTCTCAACAACCTGAAGCTTTTATCCAGGACGTGCTGTGCCAAGGCCTGGGCGTGAAGTACGTGCTGGTCGGCGACGACTTCTGCTTTGGTGCCAAGCGTGCGGGCGACTACGCCATGCTCGATGCCGCAGGGGCGAAACTGGGCTTCGACGTGGCACGCATGAACAGCTACGAGGTACATGGCTTGCGCGTATCGAGTTCAGCCGTGCGGGATGCCTTGGCGCGGGGCGACATGCACGCAGCGGCTCAGTTGCTGGGGCGTCCCTACGCCATCTCAGGCCATGTGGTGCATGGCCGCAAACTCGGACGCGAACTCAACTGCCGCACCCTGAACTTGCGCTTTTCGCACTGGAAACCTGCTGCCAGTGGCATCTTCGTGGTGCGCGTCCACGGCCTGGACGACACCCCCTTGACCGGGGTGGCCAACTTAGGCATTCGACCCTCGCTTGACGCCAACGATGTGAACGGGGGCCGAGTGCTGCTGGAAACCCATTGCCTGGACTGGCCGACTCGCCTAGGCGACGAAGGGGGCTACGGTAAAATCATCCGCGTGGAACTGCTACATAAATTGCACGACGAGCGCAAATACGACGGTCTGGAAGCCTTGCAACAAGGCATACGCCAAGACTGTGAGGACGCGCGTGCCTGGGCCCTCAGCGCCCGAATTTGACGGGGCACGCCCGACGCACCTTGCCCCGCGTCTGTCCTTGAAGCCCTAAGCCCGCCCCTTCAGCGAGCCTTCGCCCAACCCGCCTTGCCCGATTTGAAACTGCCATGACCGACAAAACCGCCTCCCCCGACACACGCATCAACATGATGGACACGCCGTTCCCCATGCGTGGCGATTTGCCCAAGCGCGAGCCCGGTTGGGTCAAGCAGTGGAACGAACAAGGTTTGTACAAAAAGCTGCGTGTGGCGCGCCGAGGCGCACCCTTGTTTGTGTTGCACGACGGCCCGCCCTACGCCAACGGCAAACTGCACATTGGCCATGCGCTCAACAAAGTGCTCAAGGACATGATCGTCAAGTCCAAGCAACTCGCGGGGTTTGACGCGCAGTACATCCCCGGCTGGGACTGCCATGGCCTGCCGATTGAAAACGCGATTGAAAAACTGCACGGACGCAAGCTCAGCCGCGATGACATGCAAGCCAAAAGCCGCGCCTTTGCCACCGAACAAATTGAGCAACAGCGCGAGGACTTCAAACGCCTGGGCGTGCTGGGCGACTGGGAGCGCCCCTACCGCACCATGGACCCAGCCAACGAAGCGGGCCAACTGCGCGCCTTCAAACGCGTGATCGAGCGTGGCTTTGTCTACCGTGGCTTGAAGCCCGTCTACTGGTGCTTTGACTGCGGCTCGTCTTTGGCCGAGTTTGAAATTGAATACGCCGACAAGAAAAGCGAAACCCTGGATGTGGCCTTCCAATGCGCCCAACCCGACCAGCTCGCCACAGCCTTCGGACTGCCCAAGCTCGACAAAGACGCTTATGCCGTGATCTGGACCACCACCGCATGGACCATTCCTGCCAACCAGGCTTTGAACCTCAACCCAGAGTTGACCTACGCCTTGGTCGACACCGAACGTGGTTTGTTGATGTGCGCCGAGTCCTTGGTGGCGAAATGTCTGGAGCGCTGGCAACTCAGCGGCGCCGTCGTTGCGACCACCTTGGGTAAAACACTCGACCACATCGCATTCCACCACCCGCTGTCACACGTGGACGCAGGCTACCAACGCACCGCACCGGTGTACCTGGCCGACTACGCCACCGCCGACGACGGCACCGGCATCGTGCACAGCGCCCCGGCTTATGGCGTGGATGACTTCAACTCCTGCATGGCGCACGGCATGAAGTACACCGACATCTTGAACCCGGTCCAAGGCAACGGCGCGTATGCCGCTGACTTCCCCTTGTTCGGTGGCCTGCACATCTGGAAAGCTGTGCCTGTGATTTTGGAAACCTTGAAAAGTGCCGGACGTTTGCTGGCCACACAAACCATCACCCACAGCTACCCGCATTGCTGGCGGCACAAAACGCCCGTCATCTACCGCGCGGCGGCCCAATGGTTCATCCGCATGGACGAAGGCCCAGGTGTCTTCACCACCGACAAAGCCCCGAAGACGCTGCGCCAACTCGCACTCGACGCGATCGAACACACCCAGTTCTACCCAGAAAACGGCAAAGCGCGTTTGCGCGACATGATTGCCAACCGCCCCGACTGGTGCATCTCGCGCCAACGCAGCTGGGGCGTGCCGGTGCCGTTCTTCTTGCACAAAGACAGTGGCGAGTTGCACCCACGCACCATGGCCATCTTGGACCAAGCGGCTGACATCGTGGAACAAGGCGGCATCGAAGCCTGGAGCCGCGTGACGGTGGAAGACATCTTGAACCAAGCGGGCGACGACGCAGCCCAGTACACCAAGAGCACCGACATCTTGGAGGTGTGGTTTGACTCGGGCTCGACCTTCCAACACGTGCTGCGCGGTAGCCACAAAAACGCCTATGACCGCGCGCCTTTCCACGCAGAAGGCCCCGAAGCCGACCTGTACCTCGAAGGCCACGACCAGCACCGGGGCTGGTTCCACAGCTCGCTGTTGTTGGGCTGCGCCTTGTATGACCGCGCGCCCTACAAAGGCCTGTTGACGCACGGCTTTGCCACCGACGGTCAAGGCCGCAAGATGAGCAAAAGCCTGGGCAACACGGTCGCGCCCCAGGAAGTCACAGAGAAGATGGGCGCAGAAATTGTGCGTCTGTGGGTGGCCTCCACCGACTACTCGGGTGACCTCAACATCGACGACAAAATCTTGGCCCGCGTGGTCGACGCCTACCGCCGCATTCGCAATACCTTGCGCTTTTTGCTCGCCAACGTGAGCGACTTTGACCCGGCACAAGACGCGGTAGCGTTTGACGATTTGCTGGAGATTGACAAGTACGCGCTGTCACGCGCCGCGCAACTGCAAGCCGATATCCGTGCGCACTTTGATGTGTACGAGTTCCACCCCGTGGTGTCCAAATTGCAGGTCTATTGCTCAGAAGACTTGGGCGCGTTTTACCTGGACGTGCTCAAAGACCGCCTGTACACCTCAGCGCCTAAATCGCTGGCACGCCGCAGTGCGCAAACCGCGTTGCACCAAATCACCCATGCCATGCTGCGCTGGATGGCACCGTTCTTGAGCTTCACCGCCGAAGAGGCGTGGGGTTTGTTTGGCAACTCCGAATCCATCTTCCTGGAAACCTTTGTAGATTTGGGTCAGGCCGACACCGCCTTGCTGGCCAAGTGGGCACGCATTGGCGAAATTCGCAATGCAGTCAACAAAGACATCGAGACCGTGCGTGCTGATGGCAAATTGGGCTCGTCGCTGCAAGCCAACATCGCGTTGCAAGTCAATGCCAACGACTACACCCTCTTGAACAGCCTGGGTGAAGACTTGAAATTTGTCTTCATCACCTCCGCCATTGCCTTGACACAAGGCGAAGCCCTGGCCACCCAAGTGAGCGTGAGCTCCGATGCCAAATGCGAGCGCTGCTGGCACTACCGCGACGACGTGGGCCACAACGCAGCCCACCCCACCTTGTGTGGTCGCTGCACCAGCAACCTGTATGGCGAGGGCGAAGTACGCCACTGCGCTTGACGCCTTCCACTCATACTGACACTCGACACCTGACATATGACACGCCACCACACCCCGTCCCATTGGCTTTGGCTCGGCTTAGCCTTGGTGGTGGTGCTGGCTGACCAGTTCACCAAGGTGTTGATCGTGGGTCGCTATGGCTTGGGTGAGGGTTTTGCAGTCACAGAGTTTTTCAACATCGTGCGGGTGCACAACACAGGCGCTGCGTTTTCGTTTTTAGCCAGCGCAGGTGGCTGGCAACGCTGGTTTTTCACTGGTCTGGGCTTGGTCTCGGCAGGCGTGATCATGTGGATGCTCAAAAAACATCCTGGACAAAAACTCTTTGGCTTTGCCCTGGCCTGCATCTTGGGCGGTGCGGTGGGCAATGTGATGGACCGCGTGCTCTACGGCTACGTGGTCGACTTTCTGGACTTTCATCACGCAGGCATCCACTTTCCGGCCTTCAACTTGGCCGACAGCGCCATCACCCTGGGCGCAGCTTGCTTGGTACTGGACGAGGTGTTGCGCGTGCGGCGCGGGCATTGAACCCACGCACGCCATCAAGCACTGATGGCCAAATGCGCGATGTAGGCTGAACGAGACTCGCCAAATGCCTTGGCCTTGGCATCCAAACGGGCCAGCACACGCTTGGGCAGCGTGATATTCACACGCTCGATCTCGTCGGACAACAAGGCCGGATCAATCTCTGCCACAGCCCAAACCCAGCCTTTGAATTCACGTTTTCTTTGCAACTGCGTGATCGAACTCGCAGCAGGAATGGTTTGTCCCAAATCCAACGCTGTTTCAATCCAAAGCTCAATCGCCTCTTTGGCATTTTCAATGGCCTCATCCATGCCGGAATCAGAGGCAGAAAAACAGCCCGGCAAATCGGGCACCACAACGCCCCACGAGGTCGTGGCGTTTTCAGGTTCAATGGCAATCGGGTACTTCATGGTGTGTTCTCGCTTTAAAAAAGCCCTGCTGTCACCAGCAGGGCTTTTTACCAACTCAGGTTGAACAATCAGATCACAGCGTGATGATGGTGCAACCGGTGGTCTTGCGTGCTTCCAAGTCGCGGTGCGCTTGGGCAATGTCGGCCAGCTTGTAGGTTTGGTCGATGTGGATCTTGACCTTGCCGCTGGTGACGGCTTCAAACAAATCGTCGGCCATTTCTTGCGTGCTCTCGCGAGTCACGATGTGGCTGAACAAGGTTTGACGGGTCACATAGATCGAACCCTTGTTGCCCAAGATGCCGGGGGCAAATGGCGGCACAGGACCGGATGCATTGCCAAAGCTGGCCATCAGGCCGAACGGTGCGATGCAGTCGAGCGATTTGTCCCAGGTGTCTTTGCCCACCGAGTCATAGACCACTTTCACGCCTTTGCCGCCGGTGATTTCTTTCACGCGAGCCAAGAAGTCCTCGGTGGAATAGTTGATCACAAAGGCCGCGCCGTTGTCTTTGGCCAGCTGGCATTTGGCGTCACTGCCTGCGGTGCCAATCAGTTGGTAGCCCAGGGCACGCGCCCATTGGCAGGCGATCAAGCCCACACCACCCGCGGCGGCGTGGAACAAGATGAAGTCACCAGCTTTCAAGCCACCTTGGGGCAAAGTGCGCTTGAGCAGGTACTGGGCCGTCAAGCCCTTGAGCATCATGGCGGCACCGGTTTCAAACGAAATGGCGTCAGGCAATTTGCACACGCACTTGGCAGGCATCACACGCACTTCGCAGTAGCTGCCCGAGGGGTGGCTGGCGTAGGCTGCACGGTCACCGACCTTCAAATGGGTCACGCCTTCGCCTACGGCTTCCACAATGCCGGAAGCTTCCATGCCCAAACGCACCGGCATGGGTGCAGGGTACAGCCCAATGCGTTGGTACACGTCGATGAAGTTCAAGCCAATGGCTTTGTGGCGGATGCGGATTTCACCGGGGCCTGGTTCGCCCACGGTCACATCGACCAATTTCATTTCTTCGGGACCGCCGTGTTTTTCAATGATGACTGCTTGGGTCATGGGATGAGCTCCTGAGGGGAATGGCAAAAAATTTAAGGTTCGGCATCCTGCCATGAAACGCCGTACCTCGGGTGTCACCTCGGTTATTCATGCTCGGTTAGAGTCCAGCCCATGCATTTTTCTGCCCAAGCCCTGACGCCGCGCTCTGCGGCGCTTTTGTTGATACCTCCACTCCTTTGGGCCGGCAACGTCATCGTGGGTCGCATGATCCACGCGATGATCCCGCCGATGACGCTCAACTTTGTGCGCTGGGTCTTGGCCGGGCTGCTGCTCTTGCCCTTTACCTACCAGGTGTTGCGGCGTCACAGCCCCTTGTGGTCGCACTGGAAGCGCTATGCCGTGCTGTCTTTCTTGGGCGTCGGCTGCTACAACAGCTTGCAGTATTTGGCGTTGCAAACCTCCACCCCCATCAACGTCACCTTGGTGGCATCTAGCAACCCGGTGTTCATGCTGGGCATTGGCGCCCTCTTTTTCAAACAAACCGTTCGCAAACGACAAATTGTTGGGGCCTTGTTGTCCATCACCGGCGTGTTGCTGGTGTTGTGCCGAGGCGATTGGCAAGCCTTGCTGCAAGTGCAGTTGGTGATGGGCGATGTGTTCGTGCTCATCGCCACCGCCTCATGGGCGGGTTACAGCTGGCTGCTGGCAAAAACCACCGAGCCCACCGAGGTGCGAAACGATTGGGCCAACTTCTTGATGGCACAAATCGCATTGGGGCTGGTGTGGTCAGGGCTGTTCACCGCAGGTGAATGGGCCATCACCGACGCGCACATTCTGTGGAGCTGGCCGCTGGTGGCTGCGTTGGTGTTTGTGGCCGTGGGCCCGGCCATGCTGGCCTACCGCTGCTGGGGTCTGGGTGTGCAACAAGTCGGGCCCAACATCGCGGGTTTCTTTGCCAACCTCACGCCCTTGTTTGCGGCCCTGCTATCTGTCTTGACCTTGGGTGAGTTGCCCGCTTGGTACCACATGGCCGCATTCGCGCTGATTGTGGGCGGCATCGTGGTGTCGTCGCGGCGATAAAAAAGCCCCTGATGCTTAGGCGCATCAAGGGCTGTGGGTCGAGCAGGTTTCTTTAGAACGTGCCGCTGTAGGCCCCGCCATCGGTCAACACGTTTTGTCCCGTGATGTACCCCGCCTGTGCCGAACACAAAAACGCACAGGTGTCGCCAAACTCCGAAGGGTGGCCAAAGCGCCCCGTCGGAATGGTTTTCTTGCGTGCTTCAGCCACTTCCTCAATCGACTTGCCCGTTTTTTCTGCCGCGCCTTTCAAGGTGGTGCGGATGCGGTCTGTGTCGTAGGCACCTGGCAACAAGTTGTTGATGGTGACGTTGCGTGACGCCAATTTAGGCTGGCGCGCCAAACCCGCCACAAAACCAGTCAGGCCCGAACGTGCGCCGTTGGACAAGCCCAACACATCGATCGGTGCCTTCACCGCGCCCGACGTGATGTTGACGATACGGCCAAAGCCACGCTCGGCCATGCCGTCTACCGTGGCTTTGATCAGTTCAATCGGGGTCAGCATGTTGGCGTCCAAAGCTTTGACCCAATCCTCACGCTCCCAGTTGCGAAAGTCGCCAGGAGGTGGCCCACCAGCATTGGTCACCACGATGTCAAAGCTTTTGCCAGGGCCACCCGCCACCGACCAAACAGCTTCACGCCCCTCAGGGGTTGTGATGTCCATGGGCACGGTCAAAATGGTGGTGCCAAATTTACGCAGCTCCACTGCAGCCGCGTTCAGCGCCTCTGCACCACGCGCCACGATCACCACGTTAACGCCTTCTCGCGCCAGCGATTGCGCGCAGCCCAAGCCCAGACCCTTGCTTGCACCACCCACCAACGCCCACTTACCTTTGAGACCTAAATCCATCACTTTGCTCCGTACTTTGAAACGATAAACACACCACTCAACACCAGCAGGGTTCCTAACCCAATCCACAGATTGAGTGGTTCATCCAGCACCATTACGCCCAGGGCAATGGTGGCCATGGGGCCGATCATGCCAGTTTGCGCTGTCAAGGCGGCACCAATGCGCTCAATGGCCATCATCACCATCAGCACCGGAGCCACGGTACAAGCCACCGCATTCAAGCCCGCCAGCCACAACACATCCACGGGCACATCGGCTGCCGACCAAGGGCGCAGCACCACAAACTGCACGATGCAACACACACAGGCCACACTGGTGGCCCATCCCACCAAGCGCATGGCGCCAATGCGTTGCACCCACTGACCGCTGTAAATCAAATACATCGCATAGGTCAGTGCACTGGCAAACACCAAGCTGCCGCCCAGCAGCACATCGGCACCCGCAAACGACAGTTCATGCGCAAACACGAGCAACACGCCGCTGTAACTCACTGCCATGGCCAACATGCGGATGGGTTGAATGGGTTTTTTGTACAACAGCCAACCGATCAACACCACCAGGGTGGGGTTGAGGTACAGAATCAAACGCTCCAAACTGGCGGTGATGTATTGCAACCCCAAAAAATCGAGGTAGCTCGACAGGTAGTACCCCACAAAACCCAGTGCAGCAATGCGCGCAGCGTCGGCACGGGTCAGCGGGTTGGCACGGGCATGCGCCTGGCGCTCAGACCACCAGCCCAGCAATAAGAAAAACGGCAAGGCAAACAGCATGCGGTACATGATGATGGTGACCGCATCCACGCCATAACGGTAAGACAGCTTGACGATGATGGCTTTGCCACTGAAGGCAATGGCACCTGCAGATGCCAGCAAGAGCCCCGGTACGCTGGGTTTGATGGTGTGTGGCATGCCTCAGAAAAAACGCGACAACACCACCGCCAAAGCCAAGGCTGCCAACACCACGGCGATGAACAACCAAAGGCCGTGTTTGGGCGCGGGCTCGTTGGACGTCACCACAGGACGAGGCGACAAATGCAACTTGGCCCTGAGCTTGCGCAGACTGGTTTGCATGATGGTTTGAAACAACATCAACGGTTCCTTGGGTTCGATGGCCCTCAAGTTTAATGGCCTGGGGATGACCGGTTTGTGTCGAGGTCAATTCGGGCGGTTGATACCATTCACCTATGTCTTCCCTCGAACTGACCCTGCTCTATCTCTGCGCCGCAGTCGTCAGCGTGGTGGGGTGTCGCTTGCTGAATTTGCCGGCCATGCTGGGCTACTTGCTGGCAGGTTTGGTGATTGGCCCCAATGCTTTGGCGCTGGCCAAAGACTCCACTGCCGTTGAGCACTTGGCCGAATTTGGTGTGGTGTTTTTGATGTTCGTGATCGGGCTGGAGTTCAACCTGCCCAAGCTCAACAAGATGCGCAAGGTGGTGTTTGGGCTGGGGCTCGGCCAAGTGGTGCTGACCTTGCTGGGCACCTGGGTGCTCAACCTGGGCATTGCTTGGTGCATGACACAACTCGCCCGCCCCTGGCATGTCAGTTGGCAAACCGCCTTGGCCATGGGCAGTGCACTGGCCATGTCGAGCACGGCCATTGTGGTCAAGCTCATGGCTGACCGGGTGGAGCTTGAATCGCCACACGGCCAGCGCGTGATGGGCGTGTTGCTGTTTCAAGACTTGGCGGTGGTGCCCTTGCTGGTGCTGATTCCCGCGTTGGCCGACATGGGCGACAACAACTTGTGGCGCGCCCTGTCCATCGCCGCGCTCAAAGCCGCTGTATTGGTGGGTGTGCTGCTGTGGGGCGGCCCGCGCGTGATGCGCCATTGGTTGATGCTGGTGGCGCGGCGCAAGAGCGACGAGTTGTTCATGCTCAACCTGTTGTTCATGACATTGGGGCTGGCTTGGTTGACGGAGTGGGCTGGCCTGTCGCTGGCCATGGGAGCTTTCTTGGCCGGCATGTTGATTGCCGAAACCGATTTCAAACACAAGGTGGAAGCCGACATCCGCCCCTTCCACGATGTGCTGCTGGGCTTGTTCTTCATCACCATCGGCATGAAGCTGGACTGGGAGGTGGTGGTCGACAACTGGGCCTGGGTGCTGGGACTCACCGTGGTGCCCGTGCTGATGAAAGCCGCAGTGGTGTTTGTGTTGGCGAGACTGCACGGCGCAACGGCTGGTGTGAGCTTGCGCACCGGCATTTATTTGGCCCAGGCGGGTGAGTTCGGCTTTGTGTTGCTGTCTTTGGGTCAAGGCCACGGGTTGATCCCATCGGCTTGGATCAGCCCTATCTTGGCGTCGATGGTGCTGTCGATGATTGCCACACCTTTTTTGGTGATGAATGCTGACCGCATCGTCAGCCGCTTAGTCAGCACCGACTGGTTCGAACAATCGTTGGCCCTCACCGGCATGGCGCAGCGCACCTTGCAGACGGAGAACCACGTCATTGTGTGTGGCTACGGGCGCAGCGGCCACAACTTGGTAGACCTGTTGAGTCTGGAAGGCGTCGCGTATGTAGCGCTCGACAGCGACCCCGACAAAGTGCAAAGCGGCCGCAACATGGGCCACCATGTGGAGTTTGGCGATGCCACGCGCTTCACCAGTTTGATGTCTGCGGGCTTGGCCCGCGCCGCGGCGGTGGTGGTGACCTACCCCGACACCGCGTCTGCACTCAAAGTGCTGGCGTGGGTCAAAGAGCACGCGCCCCATGTGCCGGTGGTGGTGCGCACCCATGACGACAAAGACTTAGAACAACTGCGCGCCGCAGGCGCTGCCGAGGTGGTGCCTGAAGTGATTGAAGGCAGCCTGATGCTGGCCAGCCAGACCTTGGCCCTGATCGGCACGCCCCTCAAGCGGGTATTCCGCTTGGTGCAAGCGCAGCGAATGAGCCGCTATGCCCTGATGCGCGAGAGTCCCAAGCCTCAGGATGACGCTGCACCTTAACGTACACCCAGTGTCTGCCCTAGCGACCACCCTCACCTTTTTTTCCACATGACCCAATTTTTCGGACGGCGCTTGCGCCTGGCCCAACACCGCACTCACCGCGCCGCAGGCAGACTGCCGCGCCCCTTGCAGGGCATGCTTTGGATGGTGGCCGGCGGCATGATGTTTTCCATGCTCAATGTGATTTCACGCAAGATGTCCATCGAGCTCGATGCATTTGAAACCCAGTTCCTGCGCTACTTCTGTGGCCTGCTGGTACTGCTGCCCGTGGTGTGGCGATCGGGGGCTGCGGCCTATTGGCCCAAAGACATCAAGGGTCAGTTCTGGCGCGGCGGCGTGCATGCTGCGGGCCTGATGCTGTGGTTCATCGCCCTGCCGCATATTCCCATGGCCGACATGACGGCCATCAGCTTCACTGGCCCCATCTTCATCATGATCGGTGCCGCCTGGTTCTTGGGCGAACGCATGCACCGTGACCGTTGGATTGCCGCATTGTTTGGCTTTGCAGGTGTTTTGGTGGTGCTGCTGCCGCACCTCTCCAACAATGGCGGGGTGTACCACTTGGTCATGCTGTCGTCAGCGCCGGTGTTTGCGGCCTCGTTCTTGATCACCAAAGCCTTGACCCGTTACGAAAGCCCTGGGGTCATCGTGCTGTGGCAAGCCATCACGGTCGCCATCTTCAGTTTGCCCATGGCCGTGTTGCACTGGAAAAATCCCAGCGCCTGGCAATGGGCCAACTTTTTTGCCGCAGGCATCATGGGCACTGTCGCCCATTACTGTTTGACGCGTGCCTTCCATGTGGCCGACATCTCGGCCACGCAGTCGATGCGGTTCCTGGACCTGGTGTGGTCGTCACTCATGGGGTGGTGGGTGTTCACCGAGGTGCCCAGCGAAACCACCTGGATAGGTGCCTCGGTGATCTTGCTGTCCACGCTGTGGATTGCCCGACGCGAAGGGCAACGCAAGCCCATCGCCACGCCCGAGCCTTGATCACTGGCCCATGACCACGCCTTCGCGGCGTGGGTCACTCGCGCCCACCCACACCGCACGCCCCTCGCGCGTCTGGCGCTGCAAGATTTGAGTGCCACTGGTGAGGTCGCGTGTTTGCACGTCACCGCCGCGTGCGCGCAAAGCCTCCACACTGGCAGCACTGAAGCGTTGTGTCTCCAACACCATGGGGCCACCGAGATTGCCAAAGTTGGGCAAGTCCACCGCCTGCTGCGGCGAGAGCCCCCAGTGCAGCACCCCCAGCAACACCTTGGCGGTGAAATGAATGATCATCTCGCCACCGGGGCTGCCCAGGCTCATCACCAACGCACCCGTGTCTTGGTCGAACACCAGCAACGGCGACATGGATGAGCGTGGCCGCTTGCGTGGCTCGACCCGGTTGGCCACCGGGCGACCTTGGACATCACGCGGCACAAAAGTGAAATCGGTGAGTTCGTTGTTGAGCAAGAACCCATGCACCATCTGGCGCGCGCCAAACGCACTCTCAATGGTGGTGGTCATGGCCACGGCACGTCCCTGCCCGTCCACGATGCTCAGGTGTGAGGTGCCGTACTCGGGCTGCACTGGGCTGGGCGCGTACTGGCTGTGTTCGTCCCGCACAGGGTTGCCGTGGGTGACCTGGGGCATGCGTGTGGGGCCGATCAAGGCCGCGCGTTCGCGCAAGTAAGTGGGCTTGAGCATGTGCCGCCAATCGCCCCCGGGTGCCGTCACAAAGGCGGGGTCTGCCACATACTGCGCGCGGTCAGCGTAGGCCAGGCGAGAAGCCTCGCTGTAGGCATGCAACCACTGCGGTGTGGGCAGGCCATCGCGCAAGGGGGTATCAGCCTCTGCGGTGTGCTGCAACAGTCCCAAAATTTGGCCAATCGCCAAGGTGCCAGAACTCGGCGGCGGAAAACCGCAAATGCGGTAGCGGCGTTGCATGGCAAGGTGCGCAAAGCACACAGGCTCGCGCTCCAGGGCTTGGTACTGCGCCAAGTCTTGCAGGCTCAAACGGCCGGGATTGCCGGGGTGCTGCTGCACTTTTCGCACCATGGCTTGCGCCACCTCACCGGTGTAAAACGCCTGTGCCCCCTCGGTGGCAATGCGTTGCAGCAAAGTCGCCAAGGCCGGGTTGCGCAACACATGCCCCACGGGGTGGGGCGCGCCATTGGCTTGGTAAAAATAAACGCGGGCCACCGGGTCCAGGCGCAGGTAAGCATCAGCCTTGAGCTGTGCATGCAAGCGCGGGCTGATGGCAAAGCCTTGCTGCGCCAGCCGTATCGCAGGTTCAAACAAACGCGCCCAGGGCAACTGGCCATGACGTGCATGTGCCAGCGCCAGCATGCGCAACACACCCGGTGTGCCTACCGCGCGGCCGCCGACCACCGCTTGGTAAAAAAGCAGGGGCTGCCCTTGGGCATTGAGAAACAGATCTTCGCTCGCTGTGGCAGGGGCGGTTTCGCGGCCATCGAAGGCCTCCACCTGTGTGCCTTGGCTGTGCAGCAACAAAGCGCCACCGCCCAAACCGCTGGACTGCGGTTCGACCAAACCCAACACCATTTGCACGGCCACCGCCGCGTCCACCGCAGAGCCACCGGCTTGCAAGATGTCATAACCCGCCTGTGTGGCCAGCGGGTGCGCCGCCGCCACCGCCCAATGCGCACGAACCACCTCGGTCTTGTGTTGCAAGCCGGTGGCGATTTCTGGTTGCTCAGGCGCTTGCGCCAGCGCGGCGGGTGCAGCGCCCACACACAGCAAGCACACCAACCAGCCAACACCCAGGGCACGCCACGTTGGGCTGAGCTGACACGGGCTGTCACCGCTCAAAGCATGCATGCAGTGGGGCGTTGGCAATGTGAGCTTGTGTGATGGGCTTAAAAGCCTGCGGCCAAACCGTCACGGCGTGCGTCGCTGGCCACCACATAGCCTTCGACCTTGGGGTCGCCAGCGCGCCAGATGAACTGACCGGCCCCAAAGTCTTGGTAGCTGTCGTTGATCACCTCCACGCGGTGACCGCGTGCCTGCAAGCCCGCCACGGTGTCGTGGTTCAGGCTGGACTCGACGTTGATCTCTAGCCCCGCGTTGTAGCGCCAGCGCGGCGCGTCGCACGCCGCTTGCGGGTTTTGTCCGTAGTCCAGCATGCGCACCAAGGTCTGCATGTGGCCTTGCGGTTGCATGTTGGCGCCCATCACGCCGTAGCTCATCACGGGTTGGCCGTTTTGGGTGAGGAAGGCCGGGATGATGGTGTGGAAGGGCCGCTTGCCAGGGGCCACCAAGTTGGCGGGGTTGAGGCCCTGCGCATCCAGGCTGAAGCCGTGACCGCGGTTTTGCAAGCTGATGCCAAAGTTGGGCTCGACACAGCCCGAGCCAAAGCCCATGTAGTTGCTCTGGATGAAGCTGACCATCATGCCGTTTTCGTCGGCGGTGCTGAGGTAAATCGTGCCGCCTTTGACGGGGTTGCCAGCACCAAAGTCTTGCGCCTTCTTCATGTGGATGAGTTGGGCGCGGCTCTTCAAGTACGCGGGGTCCAGCATTTGGGCCGGGGTGACTTCCATCTGCTGGGGCTCGGCGACGTAGCGGTACACATCGGCAAACGCGAGCTTGATGGCTTCGATTTGCAAGTGCTGTGAGTCCACACCGTCCACCGCCAAACTGGCCACGTCAAAGTGCTCCAAGATGCCCAGCGCAATCAGCGCTGCAATGCCTTGGCCATTGGGTGGGATCTCGTGCAAGGTGTAGCCACGGTAGTTTTGTGCAATGGGCGTGACCCATTCGGCTTTGTAGTCTGCAAAGTCACGGGCGGTGATGCTGCCACCGTTGGCGGCGGCAAATTTCTCAATCGCATGTGCGATCTCACCGCCATAAAAAGCCGCCCCTTTGGTTTGCGCAATGGCACGCAGGCCTTTGGCCGCAGCGGGAAACTTGAACAACTCGCCCACATGGGGCGCACGGCCCCAGGGCAAAAAGTTTTGGGCAAAGCCGGGCAAGCCTTGCAGCTCGGGCGTGGCGGCGGCCCACTTTTGTTGCACCACCACGGGCAGCAAGTAGCCACGTTCGGCAATCTCGATGGCGGGTTGCAGCAGGTCTTCAAAGGGCAGCTTGCCAAAGCGCTCACTCATCGCCACCCAACTGGCCACGGCACCGGGCACGGTGACCGAGTCAAAGCCGCGCTTGGGCGGCGTTTTGGCATCAGCGCCGTATTTGCGCTGAAAGTATTCAGGCGTCCAGGTTTGCGGCGCGCGACCAGAGGCGTTCAAACCATGCAGTTCTTTGCCATCCCACAAAATGCAAAACGCGTCCGACCCCAAACCGTTGCTCACCGGCTCGGTCAAGGTGATGGCGGCTGCCGCTGCAATGGCCGCGTCCACCGCATTGCCACCTTGCCACAGCATGCGCAAGCCGGCCTGGGCAGCCAAGGGATGAGAGGTAGACACCACATTGCGGGCGAACACGGGCAAACGGGTGGAGGTGTAGGGGTTGTTGAAATTGAAGTTCATTTTTCTCTTTTACTCTGCGGTGATTTTTCTGTCGACGATGATCTTGCGCCACTTGGTGGATTCGCGTGCCAGCATGGCGCTGAACTCTGCGGGTGTGCCCCCGACGGGTTCGATGCCTAGGCGAAACAACTTGTCTTTGACTTCTGGGTCTGCCAAGGTGTGGTTCACGGCCGCATTGACTTTGGCCACAACCTCGGCGGGCAAACCTTTGGGACCGTATAAGCCAAACCAAGTGTTCGATTCGTAACCCGGCACGGTCTCGGAGATGGCGGGCAAATCGGGTGCCAAAGGCGTGCGCTTGGCACTGGTCACGCCCAAAGCGCGCAAGCGACCATCACGCACATGGGGAATACCGCTGGGCAAGGAGTCAAACAGCACATCGAGTTTGCCGCTCACCAAATCGGGAATCGACAAGGCCGTGCCCTTGTAGGGAATATGGACCACAAACAAACCGGTCTCGGCTTTGAACAACTCGGCCGTGAGTTGCACGATGGTGCCGTTGCCACTGGAGGCGTAATTGAGTTTGCCGGGGTTGGCGCGGGCATAGGCGATCCACTCTTTCACACTGTGTGCGGGCGAGCTGTTGGGCACGAGCATGATGCTGGGCGCATTGCCCACATGAACAATGGGCGTGAAGTCGCGCACCGCGTCATACGGCAAGCGCGCGTTGAAGGCTGGCCCGATGGTGTGGGTGCTGGTGGTGGCCAGCAGCAACACATAGCCATCGGCGGGCGCTTTGGCGGCCAAGTCGGTACCTAAGGTGCCGCCAGCGCCTGGGCGGTTTTCCACCACCAGCGAGGTACCTAATTTCTCCGGCAACTTGATCGATAAAGCGCGCGCAAAAATGTCGGTGGCGCCGCCCGCCGGGAACGGCACGATCAGACGGATCGGTTTGTTCGGGTAGATTTGTGCCAGGCTAGGTAGGGCGCATGCAGCCAGCGCCAGTGCGGTGCACAGTCGCACCCAACGTGAAAGAGTCATGATCGCAAATCCTGTATGTGCTTAAGCTTGAAAGACCTTGTGGTGCAGACGGCGCATCGACCACCACACCGCAGCAGCCACCAACGGTAACGCACAAGCCGCCGTCAAATCGGGTGAAAAAGGCCAGCCAGAATGCACCGCGCCCTTGGCTAAATAACTCACCAAGCCCGTGATGTAGTACGTGATAGCGGCCACCGACAAACCCTCCACCGTGGACTGCAACTTGAGTTGCAAACCTTGGCGTTGGTTCATGGCTGCCAGCAGCGCTTGGCTGCTTTCTTGCTGCTCAAAGTCCACCCGCGTGCGCAACAAGTTGCTCATACGCGAGACCCGCTCGGACAACGCCGTTTGTCGCCGCGCCGCCCAGTCGCAAGTGCTGCGCGCAGGAGACAAACGTCGCTCCATGAACTCGCCGATGGTTTGCATGCCAGGCATGCGCGATTCGGCAATGTCACGGATGCGGCGATCGACCAACTCAAAATAAGCGCGGGTGGCCGAGAAGCGCGAATGGGTGGCCGCGTATTGACCTTCCACCTCACCCGCCAAACGGGTCAATCGGTCCAACAGACCTGCCTCGTGCTGGGTCTGGGCGCTACGCACCGCGTGGGCCAAGGCTGCCAGCTCACGCTCGGCATCGGCCAAGGCCGCAGATGCCTCACGGGCCGCCGGTAAACCCAGCAAGGCCGCCATGCGGTAGGTCTCGATCTCCAGCAGTTGCTGCACCAAACGTCCTTGGCGACGGGGCGACAAAGAGCCCGCCAGCAACACGATGCGGGAATACCCATCGGGGTGCAACTGAAAGTCGGTGTAGACCTCGCCATGGCCTTCGGCCACGGTAGATGCGACCAAGGTGTCCTCGTGCAGCATGCGCGGCAACATGTCATGCATGTCGTGACCGCCGGTGGCAAGCAACCACAAATGCAAGCGGGCCAAACACTGACCCGGCAAATCGGACAACCACTGCTGGGGCACGCCTTCAATCGCCGTGACCAGGTTGCTCTGCGTCAACATCTGCGAGGACCCCGCTCGCATGAACGTCCACGACACGAACTCGGTGTGCAATTCCCAGCGCAGGCGAAAGGCCCCCAGGTCCATGCGCACGTGGTTGGTGTGCACGTCGGGTGCTGGCAAATGGTGATCTCGCAGCAAACGCGCCAAATGGGCCCGACTGGCTTGGGCCGTGTCACGGTCAACCCACATCACCACGTGCGAGATCGCCAAGGGTGCGTGCATAGGTTCAGGCGGGCGTGCATGAACTTCGTTGTGCAATGCGAGGCGTTGCGAGTGATCCATCATGGGCAGCCTTTCTGTTTAGAAAGATTGTGTCGCAAAACTCAAGCCCTATGAAAAACGGCACCCGAAGGTGCCGTTTCAAGACAAGGCGTGAGCCCTGATCACTCTTCCACGAAGGCTTCTTCGCGTTTGGAGCGGATCGATGGCAACAGCACAATGATCAGCAGCAAGAGTGCAGCAGCCAACAGACCACCCGACAGAGGACGGGTCACGAACACCGACCAGTCACCGCGTGACAGCAGCAGGGCACGACGCAAGTTCTCTTCCATCATGGGGCCCAAGATGAAACCCAGCAGCAAAGGCGCAGGCTCGCAACCCAACTTCACGAACAGGTAGCCGATGAAACCAAAGGCTGCCACCAACCAGATGTCGAAGGTGTTGTTGTTGGTCGAGTACACACCAATGGCGCAGAACAACACAATGGCGGGGAACAAGAAGCGGTAAGGCACCGACAACAGCTTGATCCACATGCCAATCAAAGGCAGGTTCAAGATCACGAGCATCAGGTTACCAATCCACATCGAGGCAATCAGACCCCAGAACAACTCAGGGTTGCTGGTCATCACCTGAGGACCCGGCTGGATGTTGTGAATCGTCATGGCACCCACCATCAAGGCCATCACAGCGTTGGGTGGAATGCCCAAGGTCAGCAAGGGAATGAAGGAGGTTTGTGCACCGGCGTTGTTGGCCGACTCAGGTGCCGCCACACCGCGGATGTTGCCTTGACCGAAAGGAACTTCGCCAGGCTTGAGCTTGGTTTTCTTCTCAATCGTGTAAGCCGCAAACGCTGCCAGCAAAGCACCGCCACCTGGCAACACGCCAAGAATAGAACCCAAAGCCGTGCCACGCAGCACCGCAGGAATCATGTTCTTGAAGTCTTCCTTGGTGGGGAACAAGCCCTCCACCTTGGCGGTAAACACTTCACGCTCGTCTTCGGGTTGCGACAGGTTCGAGATGATCTCGCCGTAACCAAACACACCCATGGCCACAGCCACAAAGCCCACACCGTCGGTCAACTCTGGAATGTCAAAGCTAAAGCGTGCCACGCCAGAGTTCACGTCGGTGCCAATCAGGCCCATCAGCAAACCCAACACGATCATGGCGATGGCTTTGAGCAACGAACCCGAAGCCAACACCACGGCACCCACCAAACCCAAGATCATGAGCGAGTAGTACTCGGCAGGACCGAACTTGAAGGCCAACTCGGTCAAAGGCGGTGCGAACGCAGCCAAGATCAAAGTACCCACGGAGCCGGCAAAGAACGAACCCAGGCCAGCAGCAGCCAGTGCAGGACCCGCACGGCCTTTGCGCGCCATTTGGTAGCCGTCGATGGTGGTCACCACGGACGACGACTCACCGGGCAAGTTGACCAAAATCGCGGTGGTCGAACCACCATACTGGGCGCCATAGTAAATACCGGCCAACATGATCAGCGCTGACACAGGGGGCAGCGCATAGGTGGCAGGCAACAACATGGCGATGGTGGCGACTGGGCCGATGCCTGGCAACACGCCAATCAGCGTGCCCAAGATACAACCGACCAGGGCGTACATCAGGTTGATGGGCGTGAAGGCCACGCCAAAACCCAAAGAAAGGTTTGAAAGCAGATCCATTTTTTATTCTCCCGACTCAACCAGTGATGAAGGTAGGCCACACCGGCATCTGCAGTTTGAGCAGAACGATGAACGCCAAGTAGCTGCCAACCGACAGAATGGTTGCAAGAACCAACACGTCTTTGAGGACGAAGTTTTCACCCGCTTTGCTGGCAATCAAAACCAAGGCATAAATCGCCATGATCAAGCCCATGGCTGGCAGACCGATGCTGGGCAGACCACCCAACAACACACCAAACGCCAAGTTAGAGCCCAAGATGTAAAAGATAGGCCGCCAAGCGAACTTGCCCACCTTGTCACCGTCTTCGGCGTGCTCTACCAGCGAATAAAAGATGATGAAGGCACCCAACACGGCCAGCACGATGCCCAACAACAACGGGAAGTACCCAGGGCCCATGCGAGCACCGGTACCCACGGAGTAATTCATGGCACCTACAGCAAAACCACCACCGACCAATGTGAACATTAGGCCGGAGAAAAAGTCTTTTTGACTTTTGATCATTTCTTCTCCTCAAAGAACAGCGAACATGGCGCGAATTGTGCGGGTCACAGTGCTTACACATGATGTGGGTTCCACCTACGCCCTGTCACGTCGGGAAACCGGGTAAACCCTGATCTGGTGCGGCTTGGCGCTCAGAGGCTCAAGGGTTTGAAGACACGCACCCATTTGGTCGCAGGCAATGGCCAGCGGGCTTGGATGGCTTCCGCCCGGGCCATCAACTCGGCCCGCTTCACCACCTTGGGCGTGCGTTGCGCCAACACAATGGTGTTGCCCTCGCGTGTCGGCTTGAAAGCCCACAAGGCATCGGCGCCAAAGGCTTGTGCCATTTTTTCCACGCTCTGGGCAAAGCTGGAGCTGCGACCAAACAAATTCACCGTCATGCACCCGTCGTCGGTCAGCAAGCGGCGGCAGTCGGCATAAAACTCGGCGCTGTCGAGCACGGGTGAGGCGGCTTCGTGGTCGTAGAGATCAACCTGCAAGGCATCGATTTGACCTTGCCAATGGGCATGCTTGGCCACCTCGGCCGCATCGCCCAGCACCACGTTGAGCTTGGCCGTGTCGGCGGGCAGCTTGAACCACAGGCGGCACGCCGCAATGACCTGCGGGTTGAGCTCGATGGCGGTGGTCTTCATGCGCAAATGTTTGTGGCAAAACTTGGTCAGCGCCGCAGACCCCAAGCCCAGTTGCATGGCATGCAGTTTGGCCACGCGGTCGGGCTCGACAAACAGCAGCCACGCCATCATGCGCTGCACATACTCCAGCTCAATGTCGAACGGCTTGTCAATCAGCATCGAGCCCTGAATCCATTCGGTGCCCAGGTGCAAATAGCGCACGGGTCCGTACTCGGAAAAATTCACGTCGGGGAGCTGCTGCTTTTTATGGGTCGCCATGGGTATCTCGGATGTGTCGGTTTATTCGCCCATGGCTTCCACCACAAAGCGCACGCGTTGGTTGCCCTGCCACTCGTCGGCTTCCAGGCGAAAAGCCAAATGGGCAAGAGAGGGCAAAGGGTCAACCCGGCCAAACCATATGCCGTCCACCAGTTGGCCTTGGTGGCGCAACTTCAAGGCCAAGTGTTTCTCGCCCACCAGCCGCTGACCCAAGACCTCGACTTCTTCGCTGAAGGTGGGTGCCGCAAAACCTTGGCCCCAAACCTCACGCGCCAACGTATGGGCCACATCGTGGCGGCGGTACTCAGGCAGCAAGGGGCCATCGGTTTCCAGGCGGCGTTGCAAGGTGGCGGCATCGAGCCACTCCTGAGCCACCTGTTGCAAGGCTTCTTCGAAGGTGGCCAGGTGTTCTTCGTCCAGCGTGCAACCCGCGGCCATGGCGTGTCCACCAAAACGCAGCAACACACCGGGGTGGCGTTTGGCCACCAAGTCCAAGGCATCGCGCAAATGAAAACCTGGAATGGAACGGCCCGAGCCTTTGAGCTCATGACTTTTGCCATTCGCTTGGCTGGGGGCAAAGACAAAGGTGGGGCGATGGTGCAGGTCTTTGAGCTTGGAGGCCACGATGCCCACCACGCCTTCATGAAAGTCGGGGTCAAACACGCACAAGGCCGACGGCGGTTCTTCCTCGGGGTCGAACATGTCTTGCGCCAAGGCCAACGCTTGTTCACGCATGTCGCCTTCGATGTCACGGCGCTCTCGGTTGATGCGGTCGAGCTGGGTGGCCAGCTCGGTGGCGCGCGCCACGTCGTCGGTGCTCAAGCACTCGATGCCCAAGGTCATGTCCGACAGACGCCCCGCAGCGTTGATGCGCGGCCCTAAGGCAAAGCCAAAGTCTTGCGAGGTGCATTGCGCGCTCTGTCGGCCTGCTGCCACAAACAAAGCCGTCATGCCAACTGGCATGTGGCCTTTGCGCACACGCACCAAACCTTGCGCCACCAAACGGCGGTTGTTGGCGTCGAGCTTGACCACATCGGCCACAGTGCCCAGCGCCACCAGAGGCAGCAAACTGTCAAGCTTGGGCTGCGCCGCCAAGGCGAACACGCCACGCGTGCGCAGCTCAGACCGCAGTGCCAACAGCACATAAAACATCACGCCCACCCCGGCCAGGGATTTGCTGGCAAAGGTGCAGCCGGGTTGGTTGGGGTTGACGATGGCGTCGGCTTGCGGCAACACCGCAGCAGGCAGATGGTGGTCGGTCACCACCACTTGCAGACCCAGAGCTTTGGCCGTGGCCACGCCGTCCACACTGGCAATGCCGTTGTCCACGGTGATCAACACATCCGCACCACTGGCCTTGACGCGCTCGGCAATCGGTGGCGTCAGGCCATAACCATCCACCACGCGATCGGGCACGATGTACGACACATGACGTGCCCCCAACATGCGCAGCCCACGCAGCGCCACGGCACAAGCGGTGGCCCCGTCGCAGTCGTAGTCGGCCACGATGCACAGCCGTCGGTCGGCAGCCACCGCGTCGGCCAACAACACCGCCGCTTGTTGAATGCCCTTCAATCCGTCAGGGGACAATAAATGCGCCAGCGAGACGTCCATGGCGTGCGGATCGCTCACGCCACGTGCGGCATACAGACGCGCCAGCAGTGGGTGCAGGCCTGCTTGCTCCAAAGCCCAGACACTGCGAGGCGGCATATCGCGTGGAATCAATTGCATGGGGTCATTCTTTCGGGGCAGTCACCGCTAACACAGTGTCTAAGATGAGGGGCTTGAAGTGGCCACGTAAACGTTGCCACAAGCCTGGCTTGGCGCTGTCGTACACATGGTGCTCATGCTCGCCGCACAGCACCAACTGGGGCGTCTGCCCTTGGGACACCGCAGCCAGCAAGGGTGCAATGACCTCCGCGTCCACGCGCTGCCAGGCCTCTAGCCAGGCCATCAGGTCTTGTTGCATCGCGCTGTCGCGCAAGTGGTTCACCAAGTGCATGGGTACGGGCTGGTGTGCCAACGACACAGGCAACGCACCGGTGCCATGCAACCAAAACGAGTTGATGCTCACCGCACGGTGCGCGTTGACCGCATGGGTGTAGAGCAACATTTGCATCTCGTTTTGCAAACGTCGCAGCAACTTGGCCACCCCGCTCGGAGCGTCACCGCCCACCAGCCAGGGGTCGATGTTGCGACCGATCACGCGCTCGAGCGAGGCCGTGGGCACATCGGCCAACACAGGCGAGTGCACCAGCCAACGTCCCGGGACATCGCGGTGGAGCGTGAAGCCGTCTTCGGCAAAAAATGGGGCCATGGCGTTGAACAGCGCCGAGTCGGTGCCGTCATCGAGCGCCAGCTGTGCCGGGTGACCCAGGGTGACTTGACCATTGCTCACTTGCCAATTGCACAAGCTGATGAAGCCCCAGGCGGCGGGCGCCCCCGTGTCAGACGAGGCGACCTGTAGCCCAAGTTCAGCGGCGCGCTGCGCAGCCCAAGGCAGACAGCCATCGACCACGGGCCAGCCCAGGGCTTGGGCCTGAAGGCGCTCGTGCGGCAACGACAACGCAGCGGGTGCCCACCCTGTCGGCGGTTCTTGCACCACGACACGGCGTTGCGACTGCGAACCCCAAGCGCGCAGATTGGGCAGGGGCAGCGCATTGAGAACTTGCGCCAACGCGGCTTGTTCACTCTCGTGCACGGTCCACAAGGCATAGGGCAACACAGTGAGAGGGACAACTGACGCAGGCAAAACAGAAGGCATGGGCGTGATTGTCTGTGATGTGATGACACAATCGCGCCTGACATGACTGCCCCCTCCCGAATTCCCTACGAACTGCTGATTGGCTGGCGCTACACCCGCGCTGGCCGCTCCAGCGGACGCAATGGTTTCATCTCGTTCATCTCGGGGGTGTCCATGCTGGGCATTGCCTTGGGCGTGGCGGCGCTGATCATTGTGTTGAGTGTGATGAACGGTTTTCAAAAAGAAGTGCGTGACCGCATGTTGGCTGTGGTGGCCCACATCGAATTACTAGCCACCGACAGTGAAGGCTTTGCGGATGTGACGGGCTTGATGGCCCAAGCGCGCCAACACCCCTCGGTGCTGGCAGCCGCGCCTTTTGTGGCACAGCAAGCGCTGATGGCGCGTGGTGACGACATGCGCGGCGCCATGGTGCGTGGCATTGCGCCTGAACTGGAAACCCAGGTCACTGACTTCACCTTGCAATTGCCTCCGTCGGTACGCGATGCCTTGCAACCCGGCAGCTTCAACGTGGTACTGGGTGGCGAGTTGGCACGCGCACTCAGCGTGCAAGTGGGTGACCGCGTGACGCTGGTGGCACCCGGCGGCCAAGTGACCCCTGCGGGCGTGATGCCACGCCTGAAACAACTCACCGTGGCCGGGCTGTTTGACTCAGGCCACTACGAATACGACGCCACGCTGGTGCTGCTGCACATTGACGATGCACAGCGCATCTTTCGCTTGACCTCGCCGAGTGGCGTGCGCCTGAAACTCAAAGACAGTCAACAAGCCCGCAGTGTGGCCTCTGACTTGGCAGCGCAACTGGGACCGAATGTGATCGTGCGCGACTGGACCCGACAAAACCGCAACTGGTTTGCGGCCGTGCAGGTGGAGAAACGCATGATGTTCATCATCCTCACACTCATCGTGGCGGTGGCAGCGTTCAACCTGGTCACCACCCTGGTGATGACGGTGACCGACAAGCGGGCCGACATTGCCATCTTGCGCACCTTGGGTGCGAGCCCGCGCAGCATCATGACCATCTTTGTGGTGCAAGGTGCCACCGTGGGCGTGCTCGGCACCTTGGCGGGCTTGCTGCTGGGCTTGGGCGTGGCCTTCAACATTGACGTCATCGTGCCCGCCATCGAAAACGCCTTGGGGGCGAGCTTTTTGCCGCGCGACATTTACCTGATCAGCCGCATGCCCAGCGACCCGCAATCGGCCGACATTTGGCCCATTGTGTTGCTCTCACTGGCCATGGCACTGGTGGCCACGCTGTACCCGAGCTGGCGCGCCAGCCGCATCAACCCTGCCGAGGCGCTGCGCTATGAGTGAACACAGCCAGACCGTCCCATCAGACCCCGTGCTGGTGGCACGCGCTTTGGGTCGACGCTTTCGCGAAGGCCCTTTGGATGTGACCGTGTTGCAAGGCGTCAACTTGACGGTCCATGCAGGCGAAACCTTGGCCATCGTGGGCGCATCAGGTTCTGGCAAAAGCACCCTGCTGCATTTGCTGGGTGGCCTGGATGCTCCCACCTCAGGCACCGTGTCTTGGTCAGGGCAGCCACTGCAAGGACTCAGCGTGACCCAGTTGGGCGTGTTACGCAACCAACACCTGGGCTTTGTCTACCAGTTTCACCACCTGCTGCCCGAGTTCAGCGCTCTCGATAACGTGGCCATGCCGCTGTGGATTCGTCGCCTAGACCGCGAAGCGGCCACGGTGCAGGCCCAAGCCATCTTGCGTGCTGTGGGCCTGGGGCAACGTTTGCACCACCGTCCTGCCGAGCTGTCTGGCGGTGAACGCCAGCGCGTGGCGATTGCCCGTGCATTGGTCACACGTCCCGCCTGTGTGCTGGCCGACGAGCCCACCGGCAACCTCGACCGCAGCACCGCCGACCAAGTGTTTGGCTTGATGCTGCAACTGGCCCGAGAGCAAGGCACCGCTTTTATCTTGGTGACCCATGACACCGCACTGGCCGCACGGTGTAGCCGCCAATTGCAGTTGAACCAAGGCCAGCTCGAAGACGAATTGAATTCAATCAAATAATTCACTTCTGTTAATTTGTAATACTTTTTATTGGTTTTTCTATACAATCCGCCACATGGACGGATTTCAAGACCATTACGCATTGCTAGGCGTGGCACCGACGGCGGAGCCCGACGTCATTCGTGCGGCTTATCGCGCCTTGGCCAAGCGTTACCACCCAGACCGCACGACAGGCCAACTGCCTGCCAGTGGTGAGCACATGGCCGAACTCAATGCCGCTTATGCCACCCTGTCTTCGCCTGAGCGGCGCTACGCCTATGACCAATGGTTGCGCCAGGTGCAGGGGCCTCGTGCCATCCTCCAGCCCGCTGCCCACGCTGACGACCCGCATGCCCTGTCAGACCACCACGGGGTGTTGACCACCTACGACCGTCGGGGTCGATTGCACGCCTACATCTGAGCGATCCTCCGCACCTGCGCTATGCGCTTGGCCTCGATAATCAAAGGCCATGTTCTGGATCGACACTCACTGCCACCTTGACGCTGCGGAATTCGCCACTGACCGCGCCCTGGTTCGGGCTCGCGCACGAGAGGAAGGCGTGACATGTTGCGTCATTCCCGCCGTACAAGCCGCTGACTTTGACGCTGTGCGCGCGTTGTCACATCAAGGTAGCGACGCCTACGCGCTGGGCATTCACCCGCTCTACACGCCACAAAGCACGCTGAGCGATCTCGAACAACTTGACCAGTGCCTGCATGCCCAACGTGACGACGGTCGTTTGGTGGCTGTGGGTGAGATCGGCTTGGACGGCTTTGTACCCACTTTGAACACGCCAGAAGCCTGGCAAAAACAACTGCTGTTTTACCGCGCGCAACTCAAGCTTGCGCAACGCCACCAACTGCCGGTGATCTTGCATGTGCGTCGCTCGGCAGACAGCTTGCTCAAGGGCCTGCGCGATATTCCCGTGGTGGGTGGGATTGCCCATGCCTTCAACGGCAGCCTGCAACAAGCGCAAGCCTTCATCGATATGGGGTTTAAATTGGGCTTTGGCGGCGCGCTCACGTTTGACCGCGCCTTGCAGTTGCGCCGCTTGGCCACCGAGTTGCCGCTGTCGGCCATCGTGCTCGAAACAGACGCACCCGACATTCCACCGCACTGGCTGTATGCCACCGCAGCCCAACGCAGCGCCGGCCAGCCACAAGGTCGCAACACGCCGGCTGAGTTGCCACGCATTGCGCAAGTGCTGGCCGATTTGCGCGGCATCCCCTTGAGCGAGTTGGCCCATGCCACCTGTGCCAATGCGTGCGCAGCGCTGCCACGCCTACAATTGGGCGCGTGAGTACCTCCATCTTGAACGCCGATTTGCACTGCCACTCCGTGGTGTCGGACGGCACGCTCACACCCGAAGCGCTGGCCGCACGGGCACATGCCAACGGTGTGGAGTTGTGGGCCTTGACCGACCATGATGAAGTGGGCGGTCAACAACGCGCCGCAGCCGCTGCCAAAGCGCACGGCATGAAGTACCTCACAGGCACCGAAATTTCTGTCACCTTTGCTGGCCAAACCGTGCACATCGTGGGCTTGGGCTTTGACGCCGAAGACGCACGCATCGTCGAGGGCCTGCGCCGTACACGCGGTGGGCGCAGTGAACGCGCCCAGGAAATGTCCGAAGGTTTGGCCAAGGTTGGCATTCGCGGAGCCTATGAAGGGGCGCTCAAGTACGTGGGCAACCCCGAGCTGATTTCGCGCACGCACTTTGCCCGCTTCATGGTGGAGACCGGCGTGTGCCAGGACACCTCTGAGGTATTTCGCCACTACCTGACAGAAGGTAAGCCCGGTTTTGTGCCACACCGCTGGGCCGCACTCAAAGATGCCGTGCAATGGATCACCGACTGCCAAGGCGTGGCGGTGATTGCGCACCCAGGCCGCTACAACTTCACCGCCAACGAAGAGTACGCGTTGTTCACCGAATTCAAGGCACACGGCGGCCAAGGTGTCGAAGTGGTCACGGGCAGCCACACACCGCCCGAGTACGTGAAATACGCCGACATGGCGCGTGAGTTCAACTTGGTCGCCTCGCGTGGCAGCGATTTCCACAGCCCCGATGAAAGCCGCATCGACTTAGGCACCCTGCCTTGGTTGCCTGGCCAGCTCACACCCGTGTGGGAGTTGCTGGCCGACCGCATCCAATGAAGGCAGGCGTTCATTCCCGTGTGCCATTGGCAGGCATGACCTACGCCATTTTGGCGATGGCTTGTTTTGCCGTGCTCGATACCACCAACAAGTTTTTGATTGCCAGCGTACCGCTGCTCATGGTGCTGTGGTTCCGTTACGCCTTTCAGGCGGTGGCGAGCACCGCCATGCTGTGGCCGCGCAGTGGCGTGACGATGTTCCAGACCCAGAATGTCCGCCTGCAAATCGTGCGTGGGTTGCTGCTGCTGATGTGCAGTGTGTTGGGTTTTGCCAGCTTGAAATACATGCCGGTGGCCGAATTCACGGCCTTTGTCATGCTCACGCCTTTGGTGGTCACGGCCTTGGCGCGCTTTGTCATGAAAGAACAGGTGTCGGTGTTGCGCTGGTTGTTTGTCAGCGGTGGTTTGGTTGGGGCTTTGCTGATCGTGCGTCCCGGTGGCAGCATGGACACCAGCCATGCATGGTTGCCCTTGAGCCTGGTGGTATCGAATGCGCTGTTCCAAATTTTGACCAGCCACATGGCCAAAACCGAAAGTCCCGTCACCATGCACCTCTACACCGGTTGGGTCGGTGCGCTGATTGCTTCTGGGCTGGTGGGCTTGGGCGCTTGGACCACCGACCTCACGCCCTTTGAATGGGTCTTGATGTGTCTGATTGGCTGCGCGGGCACCCTGGGCCACTACCTGTTGATCTTGGCTTTTTCGCGCGCGCCAGCGGCCAACGTGACCCCTTGTCTCTACAGCGGCATCGCCTTCGCCACTTTTGCTGGCTGGCTGGTGTTTGCCCATGTGCCTGATCATTGGGCACGCATGGGCATGCTGCTGATTGCCTTGTGTGGCTTGGGCGCAGCTTGGCTCAGCCAGCGTGAACACCAATCGGTTTGACATGGCCCAGTTTCTTCAAGTTCACCCCGACAACCCACAAGCACGCTTGCTCAAACAAGCGGTGGCCTTGCTCACACGCGGAGGCGTGGTGGCCGTTCCCACCGACTCCAGCTATGCCTTGGTGTGCCAACTCGATGACAAAGCCGCCGTTGAACACATGCGCCGCATGCGCCAAGTCGACGACAAACACCACCTGACGCTGATGTGTCGCGACCTGTCGGAATTGGCCAACTACGCACGGGTCGACAACCGTCAATACCGCCTGCTCAAAGCCGCCACCCCTGGGGCCTACACCTTCATCCTGGAAGCCACCAAGGAAGTACCTCGTCGGGTCAGCCACCCACAGCGCAAAACCATTGGCCTGCGGGTGCCGCAAAACCGCACCCTGCTCGACTTGCTGGCACTGCACGGCGCGCCTTTGCTGGCCACCACCTTGATTGCCCCAGGTGACAGCGACCCCATGAACGACGCCGAAGCGATTCGCGATCGTTTTGAGCACGATCTGGCCGCCGTCATCGATGCAGGGGCCTGCCCCTTGGCCCCTACCACCGTGGTGGACCTGACCTCGATGGACGGCGGGGGTGACCCCACCTTGATCCGACAAGGCCGTGGGCCGTTGAGCACGTTGGGAATGGATTAACACGCAAGTGTTCGATGCGACAATGGGTGTGTGAATTTTTCTGACCTGATTCAAACCGTTCTGATTTATGCCTTGCCGGTGATCTTTGCCATCACCTTGCATGAAGCCGCGCATGGCTATGTGGCTCACCGTCTGGGTGACAACACGGCCTGGATGATGGGTCGCGTCACCTTGAACCCCATTCCACACATCGACCCCATGGGCACTCTGGTGATGCCGGTGTTGTTGTTCCTCGCCACGGGCGGCAATTTTTTGTTTGGCTATGCGCGCCCCGTGCCCGTTCGCTTTGGCAACCTCAACCATCCCAAACGCGACATGGTGTGGGTGGCCTTGGCAGGTCCTGCCATCAATTTGGCACAAGCCCTGGTGTGGGGTATCGCTTTGTATCTGTGCGTTGGCATGGGCGTGAACGAGCGCTTTGTGCTGGAAGTGTGCAAAGCGGGCATCAAGGTCAATGCCGTGATGTTTGCCTTCAACCTGTTTCCCCTGCCGCCGCTCGACGGTGGCCGCATCTTGGTCGGCGTGTTGCCTTGGAAGCAAGCCGTTTGGCTGTCCAAAGTGGAACCCTGGGGTTTCTACATCGTGATGGCCTTGGTCGTGATGGGCGTCATCAACAGCTTGTGGATGGCCCCTTTGATGACCCTCACCTTTGAGTTGCTGAGCCTGTTGCTCAGTCCTTTGGAATTTTTGTTGAAGCCTTGATCTCATGAAAGAACGCGTTCTCTCCGGCATGCGCCCCACGGGTGCTCTGCATTTGGGCCATTACCACGGCGCCTTGAAAAACTGGGTGCGTCTGCAATCCGAGATGGACTGCTACTTTTTCGTGGCCGACTGGCATGCATTGACCACCCACTACGCAAGCCGTGAGGTGATCGAGAAGAACGTCTACGAGATGGTGATCGACTGGCTGGCCACCGGGCTCGATCCCGAACAATGCACGCTGTTCTTGCAAAGCCGCATCCCCGAACATGCCGAGTTGTTCACACTCTTGGCCATGGGCACACCGCTGGGTTGGCTGGAACGTGTCCCCACCTACAAAGACCAACAAGAAAAGCTCAAGGACAAAGACCTGACCACCTACGGCTTTCTGGGCTACCCGCTGCTGCAAGCGGCGGACATCTTGATCTACAAAGCCAAATACGTGCCCGTGGGCGAAGACCAAGCCAGCCACGTCGAATTGACGCGTGAAGCCGCGCGCCGCTTCAACCACCTGTATGGCCGTGAAATCAACGCCGAGGCCAAGATTGAAGCCAGCCTGGCCAAATTGCCCAAAGACAGCGTCAAACGTTTGGAAAAATCACGCAAGGCTTACCAAGAAACTGGCGACACCAAGGCCATGGAAGGTGCGCTGGGCTACATCGCCTCGGCACCTGAGCTCTCGGTCGAAGACCGTGAACGCCTGGAAGGCTACTTCAAGGGCACGGGCAAGATCGTGCTGCCTGAACCCCAGATCCTGCTGACTGAGGCCAGCAAATTACCCGGGCTGGATGGTGCCAAGATGAGCAAGAGCTACAACAACGCCATCGCCATCCGTGAAGACCGTGCCACCATCGAGCAAAAAGTCAAACGCATGCCCACCGACCCGGCACGCGTCAAACGCACCGACGTCGGCAACCCTGAAAAGTGCCCTGTCTGGCAATTTCATGTGGTCTACGGCAACGAAGCGCAGCGTCAATGGGTGTCGCAAGGCTGCACCACGGCAGGCATTGGCTGCCTGGAATGCAAGCAGCCGATCATTGATGCCATCTTGCGCGAACAGCAGCCAATGCTCGAACGCGCGGAACCTTATATGAAGAACCCTAAAATAGTTCGTGATATCGTTGACGCAGGTACTGAAAAAGCACGTGTCACCGCCCAAGAAACCATGCGCGATGTGCGCGAGGCCATCGGTCTGAACTACTGAAAGCAGGAGAAGAAAATGAGTTTGTACATCATCGATGACCACCCACTGGTTCGCCAAGCGATAGCCATGTTGCTGCGCCGCATGAAACCAGCAGCCAAAGTGGTGGAGCTGGAAAAATTCAGCGAGCTGCAAGCCGCCATCATCAAGAACGGCACGCCCGAACTGTTCGTGCTCGACTTGCTGTTGCCCGGCGTCAAGGGCACCTCTGCGGTGAGCGAAGTCAAAGGCATGTACGGCGAAGTGCCTCTGGTGGTCATCTCGTCCATGCCCGCTGGTGAAGCCGAAGAAACCTGCATCGAAGCAGGTGCCGACCTGTACATCGAAAAATCAACCCCTGCGAACGAAATCTCGGCAGCCATTCAGGGCCTGTTTGCGGCAACTGACGGCAACCCGGATGAAGAAGTCGTGGTGGCCGGCGACACCAAGTTGTCCAAGCGTCAAAAGCAGCTGATCATCATGCTCGACCGAGGCTTGAGCAACCGCGACATTGCCACTGAGCTCGACATCAGCGAACACACGGTGAAAGTTCACCTGTGGCGTTTGTTCCGTCGTTTGAACGTCAAGAGCCGCACCCAGACGCTGCACTTTGCACGCATGAACGGCTTGCTGTAAACAGCTTCTTGGCCCCAAAAAAATCCCCCAACACTGGGGGATTTTTTTATGCCTTCACCAACACCAGCCTCAACGCAAGGTGTCTCTCACCATCAGGTTTAAGCCCGTGGTTCCTGGTTTGACCGGGCTCACGCTCACACCCAAATCACCGGGCTGCGCCACGGCTTGGCCGCTCTTGGAGATACGCACGCGCACCGTCACTTCGTCAGCACTTGAGAGTTTGGCTGCCGGGTTCATGGCGGTGCTGTCATCGAGCACAAAGTCAAACGGCAACTTGGCCGCTGTGGTGCGCACAATGGCCAAGGGCATGCGTGAACCCGTGACCGGTGTGGCATACACAAACACGGTGTCCGTAGGTGCCACCTTGCCCTCCAACTCACTGACCAAACTCACGCGACCACTGATGCTTGACGCTTGAAGCGCTGCATCTCGCTCGCTCACGCTGTCCGCACGCGGTGGAATGGGCGGCAAGCCCATCTTGCTGCGCGCCTGCGCAATGGCACGGTCCAGTTCGGGTGCATCGGGTGAGTCAGGAGACACCTCTTCGCGGGCACGTTCCCAAAAACGCAAGGCAGAACGGAAGTTTTCTTCGGCATACGACGCACTGCCCGCCAGCAGCAGGGCATTGAGTTGATGCGGATCGGCTGTCAGCACCCGCTGAATGATGGCCCAAGGCTCACCGGTGAAGTTACCGCCATTCTTTTGGGCCAGCACTTCAGCGCGCTCAATCAACACGTTGTCGTCATGGCTGAGTTCGAGCGCCTTGCGCAAGGCTTCATCCGACTCACCAAAGCGACCCAAGGCGCGCTGCACGCGCCCCAGCATGACCCAACCGTCCACATTGTTGGGCTCATCTTGCAAGCGACGTGACAAGGCACTGGCCATGGAAGCGAGCTTTTCCGGGGTGACATCGCCTTCTGTGTCTGCGCCTTGTTGCAACGCCAAGGGATCCAAGGCCTGGGGTTGCCCCAAAACACCGTACATCACCATCGACAAAACTGGCACCAAAAAGATCACCGCAAACATCAACGCCCATGGTTTGCGCATGCTTGCCACAACCGCTGAGGTGGACGCAGACACGCGTTCCTCAGACAGCGCTTGCGGTTGGGCCAAAGCCTCAGGCCCCACGTCGTCCAACAAGCGCCGGGTCAACTCGTCGCGTCCGGCTTGCAGCTCTTCATCGTTCAAATTGCCCAAGGCGTGTTCGCGCTGCAAGTCGGCCAACTGGTCGCGATACACCGCGGCATTGGCTTGTGCGGGATGGTCCAGCGCCTGGGCAGCGTTCAACGTGGCACGTGCGCCACGCAACGCACCACGCCAAAGCGCCATGCACAACACAGCCACCACCAACAAGGTCAAGCCTGTGGCAGCAAAGATAAAAGCAAGCGCTGGCGTCACATCAATCTTTCAACAGTTGCTCAGCACGTGCACGATCTTCGTCGCTGAGTGCTTGGGGGTTGAGCTGGGCACGGCGCGCCTGCAAATAACGGCCTAAGAATAAAACCGCCAACAACAGCAATACAAAGGGGCCAAACCACAGCACCCACGTCAGGGGTTTGACTTCGGGGCGATACAGCACAAAGTCACCATAGCGCGCCACCAGAAAATCTTTCACCTCTTGGTCGGTCTTGCCTTGTCGAATCAAGTCACGCACCTCGCGGCGCAAGTCATCGGCCAACTCGGCGTGCGACGACGCCAGTGATTCGTTTTGACACACCAAGCAACGCAGCTCTTGTGACAGGCCGACCAGTCGAGCTTCGACCACCGGGTCTTGTGCCAGCGGTGCTGCCTCAGGCCCTGTTTGTGCGTGTGCACTCAGAGCGGCCACACCACAGGCCATGCAAAGCCAAAAATGTTGTAGCCAGCTCATGATTTATTCAGCGTATCAATCAGCGGCATGATTTTTTCAGCCAGCAAGGCAGGGGTCACCGCACCCACATGCTTGAAGCGAATCACGCCGGTTTTGTCGATGATGTAAGTCTCGGGCACGCCATAGACCCCATAGTGAATGCCGACACGACCATCCAGGTCCATCACCGAGTTGATGTACGGGTTGCCATGGCGTTTGAGCCACACCTGGCTGCGCTCGCGTGCCACTTGCAACTTGATGTCAACGCTTTGTTTGGCCGCCTCATCTTGCGGCTGGATTTCTTTGTAACTCAAGCCCACGATGGGCACGTTGTACTTTTGTGCAAAGGCCACCAGCACGGGATGCTCTTCGCGACACGCCACACACCAGGTGGCCCAGACGTTGAACATCCACACCTTGCCACGCATGTCGGCGGGCGAGAACGGCGTGTCACCGTTCAAGGTAGGCAGGCTGAATTCAGGCGCCGGTTTGTTGATCAGCGGCGACGGGATTTCACGCGGGTCACGGTTCAAGCCGATGGCCAAAAAAATCACCAAGCCCAGAAACAAGACCAAAGGAATCAGAAACTTCTTCATGACACAGCCTTGCGGTATCTGCGGTCCAAAGCGGCCAACACACCGCCCAACACCATCAGCAACACCCCGCCCCACAACCAGGGCACAAAGGGTTTGTAGTACACGCGCATGCTCCACTCGGTGCGCGCATCGTCGAGCGCGTCGCCCAAGGACACATACAAATCACGCATAAAGCCTGAATCAATGGCCGCTTCGGTCATGGGCATGGCCGACGAGAAATAACGCCGCTTCTCGGGCTGCAACACCTCGACCACCTGACCCTCGCGCAGCACTTGCACATCGGCACGCACCGCCTTGTAGTTGGGCCCCAGCACTTCGGCCAGTTTGTCCAGACGGAAGGTATATGGAGCAATCGTCACCACATCGCCCACGTGCATGCGCACATCGCGCTCCACCTCGTAAGACTTGACGCCCGTGACACCGATCACCAGCACCGCCATGCCAAAGTGGGCAATCTGTTGCCCCCAAAACGACAAGCCAATGCGCCCGGGCTTGCGCACACGCGCCAACACTTGCTGCGCCGTGCCCAATGCCACCCAAGCGCCCAAGAACAAGCCCAGCACGGTGCCCGCAGACCAACCGCCCAAAAAGTAGGGCCAAACCAAGGCCACCGCCAACGCGCCTGCTGCGGTGAAGCGCAACTGGTGCGCCATTTCCGCCACGCGCGCCTCGCGCCAACGCGCGATCGAACCCGGAATCATCAAGAACACCACCGGCACCAGCAGCGGTGCAAACACGGCATTGAAATAAGGCGGTCCCACCGACAGCTTGCCCAAGTTCAAGGCATCGATGATCAAGGGGTAGATGGTGCCCAGTAACACAGCCGCCGTAGCCACCACCAGCAACACGCTGTTGGCCAGCAAGAACGACTCGCGCGACACCAAGGCCATGCGCCCACCCAAGGTGACACGCGGGGCACGCCAAGCGAACAGGGTGAGCGACGACCCCACCACCACAGCGAGGAAGATCAGCACAAAAATACCGCGCTTGGGATCTGACGCAAAGGCATGCACCGAGGTCAGCACGCCCGAGCGAACCAAGAACGTGCCCAACAGCGAGAGCGAAAACGCCGCAATCGCCAGCAGCACCGTCCAGGCTTTGAAGCTGCCGCGCTTTTCGGTCACCATCAGGGAATGGATCAAGGCCGTAGCCACCAGCCAGGGCATGAGCGAAGCGTTTTCGACCGGGTCCCAAAACCACCAACCGCCCCAGCCCAATTCGTAATACGCCCACCACGAACCCAAGCCAATGCCAAAGGTCAGGAAGGTCCAGGCAATCACCGTCCATGGGCGCGACCAACGCGCCCAGGCGGCATCCAAACGACCACTGAGCAAAGCAGCCACCGCAAACGCGAACGCCACCGACATGCCCACATAGCCCATGTAGAGCATGGGCGGGTGAATCACCAAACCGGGGTCTTGCAACAAGGGGTTCAAGTCCCGGCCATCCAGGGCCGCAGGCAACAAACGTTCAAACGGATTGGAGGTGGTCAAGATGAACAGCAAAAAGCCCACCGAAATCAGCCCCAGCACACCCAGCACCCGCGCCACCATGTCCAGCGGCAAGCTGCGCGAAAACAGCGCCACCGAGACCGACCACAGCGCCAGCAACAACACCCACAGCAGCAGCGAGCCTTCATGGCCGCCCCACACCGCAGCAAACTGGTAGGGCTTGGGCAACAAAGAATTGGAGTGTTGTGCCACGTACTGCACAGAAAAATCGTTGTTCAAAAAGCACGATGCCAAGGCACCAAAAGCCAGCGCCACCAACACGAACTGCAAGGCCGCCGTGGGACGCGCCAGGCTCTGCAAGGTGACTTGCATCTGCGTGCCGCGCACATACGTGCCCAGCAAGGGCAGCACGCCTTGTAGCAGCGCCACCACCGCCGCCAAGATCAGCGCGAAATGTCCGAACTCAGCGTTCATGGGGTAGCTTTCAGAGATTGAGCGGCTTTGGCAGCCGTGGCTTGATCGAGCGCATGTTTGGCTTCCGGTGGCATGTAGTTTTCGTCGTGCTTGGCCAATACCTCGCTGGCCACAAACACACCGTCCTCACCCAGCTTGCCTTGGGCCACCACGCCGCGGCCCTCTTTGAACAAGTCGGGCAACAGACCGACATAGGTCACAGTCATGTCTTGCGCGGTGTCGGTGATGACAAAACGCACGGTGTTGCCATCGCGCTGCAAGCTGCCGTCTTTCACCATGCCACCCGCACGGAAGGTACGCCCCTTGGGAGCCTCGCCCTGGCTGACCTGGGTCGGCGTGAAGAAGAACACCAAGTTGCTTTGGAAAGCATTCAACACGAAGGCCGCAGCGGCTGCAAGCACCACGATGCCTGCGGCAATCAGGGCAAAGCGTTTGGTTCTGGGTTTCATCACGACATATCCTCTGCCGGCAATTCGGCCAACACACGTTCGGCACGCAACTGCGCCAGCACCTGGCGACGCGCCACACGCGCTTGCAGCACTTCCAGCGCCAACAGGCCAAAAGTCACCCCCATGCTGCCCCACACATAAACGGCATAGCCGCCCATGGCCCAAAAATCAGCCCAACTGTTCCAGGTCATGACTGCACCTCCGGCAACTCGTTGACCCAGCTTGCATGGCGCTCACGCTGCAAGATCAAGGTACGCACGCGGTACAGCACCAGCGCCAAGGTGTAAAACCAAAACGCCAAGGCCATCAACAACATGGCCCACAGCATGACCGCCGCCATGGTGGGCGATTTGGTCAACGACACAGAAGCACCTTGGTGCAAAGTGTTCCACCACTTCACTGAGAAATAAATGATGGGCACATTGATGGCGCCCACGATGGCCACCAAGGCGCCGGCTCGGTCACCACGTCGCGTGTCGTCAATGGCCGAGGTCAAGGCGATGTAGCCGAGGTACAAAAAGAAAAGGATCAACTCTGAAGTCAGGCGCGCATCCCACACCCACCAGGCGCCCCACATGGGCTTGCCCCACAAGGCACCGGTCCACAACGACAGAAACGCAAACAAAGCGCCCGTGGGTGCCAGCGCACGCGTCATCATGCCCGACAAGCGTGTGTTGAAGGTCAAACCCAACACGCTCCAAAACGCCATGGCCAGGTATATGACCATCGACATCCAAGACGCGGGCACATGCACGAAGATGATGCGATAGCCCTCGCCTTGCTGGAAATCGGTGGGAGCCACCATGAAGCCCAACCACAGCCCAGCCCACAACAAGACCGATGCCAACACGGCCAACCACGGCCACCAGCGACCCGCCAAACCATAGAAAGTTTGCGGGGCCGCATAGTAAAACCAGGGGGTGCCGGAGCGAGACTTATTGATCACCAATTGATTACAGCGCAATGCGCAAAAACAGCTAACGGCACAGAATACCAAACAGCCCATCGGTCCATGGTCTATAAGGTCATCACGGAGCTCACAGGCCCCATTCGCGCGAGGCCTTGATTTTAAGCGCCGCCCCAGACAGCCCTCAGCCTTAGCCCTCAGCTTCTTCTTTTGATGTGGGTCAAGCGGTCATGAGGCTTGGTATGACATCCTGCGAACACAACATTTCGTACCCAAGAGGCAAGACCATGACACACCCCAGCATCCGCATCATCCGAGAAGAACACGCAGCCTTGTCGGCCATGCTGCAGTCGCTGCGCATGATGCTCCAGCGCGGCCCCAAAGATGCGCCAGAAAGATTCTTTGATGTGCTGCGCAGCATGCTGTTCTACATCGACGAATTTCCCGAACGCTTGCACCACACCAAAGAATCGGCCTTGCTATTTCCGGCTGTGGCCGAAAAATCACCGCAGTGCAAAGAGGTGATCCAGCAACTCGAGCGCGACCACACCAAAGGCGAAGCCAACGTACGTGAGTTGCAGCACCTGCTGCTGGCTTGGGAACTGCTGGGCAATTCGCGCCAAACCGCTTTCGAGTTGGCGGCCAATCGCTTCATTGACTTCTACATGCAGCACATGCAGTTGGAAGAAACAGCTGTCATTCCCGCAGCACTCCAGGTGCTCAGCCCGCAAGACTGGGAAAAACTCGATGCAGCGTTTGAGAAAAACTGCGACCCCTTGACCGGCAAATACCCACGCGAACCTTTGTACGACCGCCTGTTCACCCGCATCACCATGAACGCCCCCGAGCCCATTGGACTGGGCCGCGGTTGACCCCCTCACTCCAACGCAATGCGCAAGGCGGCGGAACAGGCCCAGGGACTGAAGAAGGTGGCGGGCAACAACATGGCCATCAAAATCGAGAAATGGGCCTGGCTGCCCAAGCCACTGGCCTGGGCCTCGACAGCGCCCGCGCCAAACACCAACACTGGCACGAACAAGGGCAAGACCAGCAAGGACAACAACACCCCGCCTCCGCGCACACCCAGCGTCAACGCGGCACCAATGCCCCCCACCAACGACAGAATGGGCGTGCCCACCAACAAGGCCAAGGTGAGGGTGAGCAAAGCATCTGCGGACAGATCAAACTGCAAACCCAGCACCGGTGCCAGAAGTACCAAGGGCAGTCCGGAGACCAACCAGTGCGCCAGCATCTTGGCGCTCACCAAAACCGGCAAAGGTGTGGGTGACAAAGCCATTTGCTCCAAGGTGCCGTCTCGGTAGTCAGCCTCAAACAAACGCTGCAAGGCCAGCATGCTCGACAACAGCGCGCCCACCCACAACACACCCGGTGCCACCAGACGCAAGGTGTTGAGCTCGGGGCCAATGCCCAACGGAAACAAGGCCGCCACGACGACAAAGAAAAACACAGCGGTCAAGACTTCGCTTTTGCGGCGCATGGCCAGCAGCAAGTCCCGTCTTAGCACCGCAGCAAAAGCGGCCCCAGTGGTCGAACTCATGGAGCAGCCTCCAAGCGATAACGCTGCACATCGACCGGTGTGCCATCGGTGCGCGCCAGACTGACCGTTTGGTGGCTGGTGAAGAGCACCATGCCACCCTGGGCCACATGCTCGGCCATCAACACCCGCAACGCATCCACCGCCTTGATATCCAGGGCCACAAAAGGTTCGTCCAGCACCCACAGCGGGGCCTGACTGGCCCACAAACGGGCCAAGGCCGTGCGACGTTTTTGCCCCTGCGACATGACACGCAATGGCAAGTGTTCACGCCCACGCAAACCCATGCGGGCCAACGCAGACAGTGCTTCGGCCTGGCTTAAAGCACGTCCGGCCACAGCCGCATCGGACAACAGGTTTTCCAAGGCGGTGAGTTCTTCTTTGAGCGACAACGCATGCCCCAAATAGAACAAAGCTGCGCGAAAGGCAGCAGGGTCGTCCCGCGTGGGGTGGCCCATCCAACGCACCTCGCCGGCATCAGCCGGCGACAAGCCGCACACCATGCGCAGCAAACTGGTTTTACCCACGCCGTTGTCACCCTCCAAGTGCAGGGCTTGGCCAGCTTGCAGGTCCAGATTCACCTCAGCAAACAAAGGTTTGTGGCCACGGGTGCAAGAGAGCTGAGACAAAGTCAACATGTGCGTGCGCTCAGATGAAAGTGCCAGCATAGGTGATCACGCGTCCGCCAGTGCTCATCTTGAAACGCGCAATGCCCGCGCTGCGGATGGTGTTGACGCCACCCAAGTCCAGCATGCGCACACCGCGTTCACGCAAGGCTTCGATGCCACGCCACAAAATCAGGTTGTGGGCGTGCAGGTCACGTCCCGCATCGCTGGTCCACCCCACGTGGTAGGTGGCGGCTTCGCCGTGGATCAAAAACATCATGCCCGCCATACGGTCGCGCCCCACATCCGCGCGCACCGTCAGCATGGTTTTGCTGGGCTGCTGACGCGAAGGCACATACATGTCAAAAAAGGGCAAAGGCAAACCATGTAAGCCACGTTGTTCACGTTGCTGCATTTCAGCGTCCAGCAACCAACGGTACTGGCCTGCATTGGTGCCCACGCGGTGTACGGTCAACGCCGAGGCCTCGGCCCCGCCCAGACGGTGACGCCAACGTTTGTCGAGTTGTGCGCGCAACACGTCCATCGACGGCGTGAGATCGAGCATCACTGTGCTGTGGCCCGTCATCACACGACGCCACATGGACAGGCCCAACTCAGGCCCCGCAGGCTCTTCTGGCGTGATGGCCACCAAACGCAAGTGGGTCAACGGGATGGTGCGACGCAGTGCTTGGTACACACGGCTTTTGTCGGGCCCGCTCAAATCTTGCAGCCACACTGGCCCACGCGAGCACAGCGCCATGCCAGCCGTTTGCCCCAAGAATCGACGCACGATGAACTGCGCCAAAGCCACAGGCTTGCCATCTTGACTGACACAGGCGCGCAACACAGGCACACCCAAAGTTTTCATGGTGGAGCCATAGGCCCAGTCTTGCTGCAAGGGTGCCGCCGCACGGGCGTGCTGGGCATCCCAAAAGGCCATGTCCACCTGATCCCATTGAACGTTCATGCCTCTAGAATCCTCACACGCTTGTCACACCCACACCCATGCTGAACTTCCTGCGCGAACGCCGAAAGAAACAAACCGTGATGGGTCACCGTCTGGAAGAGCCCCGTCTGACGTTGCAAGCCGTGTTGTGGGCGCTGGTGTACCTGGGACTGCCGTTGCTGGCGTTGGGCACCTTGATGGACCTGCTGATACAAGCCATCACAGGCCACTGCACGGGCTTTTGGTGTGGGCTGTGAGCGGGCTGGGACCCACCTGCGGGGAGTGAACGGCACGGTGTGTTGACAAGGTCGATTGAAACGAGAGGAATGATCGCACACGACGTCTGGCCTCACTGTGCAGGCACCGTACACGGCCCCTCAAACTGAAGACGTACCGTTTTGCCACGGTAGATGATGTCGTTGAAGGCGTACAGCGTCACCGTCTCGCGCTCAATCCGAATTTCTGACATCAAGCCTGTGAGCTGGTGTTTGCGCTGTGCCCCCATTTGCTTGGAGCTGGTGAGGTTTTTGCCCGCAAAGTCATCGGTGGTCAAACTGCTGGCTTGCACTTGGTAGAGCTTGGAGCCATTGACCTTGAGGAAAATGTTTTTGCCCAAGGACTGAATTTCCACCTCCACCTTTTCAGGTGGGATCTTGCGGTCGTCCAATGCAGGAATGACGCCCTCCACCTGGCAGGGCATTTTGAAGGTCTGCGCCGAAGCAGCCTGCACGCCGAGCACACACAGGCACATCACCACCAACGAACGTGGCCAAAACAAGGCGGCAAACATGGGCTTCATAAGTGCTTCTTGTGATCAATGCGCTGTGCGCGGTAAATGCCGGTATGACCTGAAAACAAATAGCTGCTGACACACGCGAGGGCGGCAAACACGCCCACCTCAGCGCCGAACAACTCCATGGCCATCAAGGTCGATGCAATCGGTGTGTTGGCAGCGCCCGCAAACACGGCCACAAAGCCCACGGCGGCCAGCAAGCCGAATGGCAACTGCAGCAAAGGTGCCAAAGCATTGCCCAAGGTGGCCCCGATGTAGAACAGGGGTGTGACCTCGCCGCCTTTGAAACCGGTACCCAGGGACACCACGGTGAACACCATCTTGCCCAACCAATCCCACGGGGCCAACGGTTGCTCAAAAGCTTGCACCATCACCGGAATACCCAGGCCGATGTAGCGCTCCAAGCCCCACAGCATCACCACCGCGGCCACGACGACGCCGCCCATGAAAGCGCGCGCAGGTGCGTAAGCCACGTGTTGTTTCATGAACGTGCCCAGTGCATGGGTGCTGTGCGCAAAAGCTTGTCCGGTGAGACCAAACACCGCACCTGCCAGCACCATCGCCAGCAAACCCCAGGCAGTCACTGCGGGCACAGAAGCCAAGGTATAGGCCGTGTGGTGCACACCCCACAGCAAGCCCACTTGGTCTGCCACCACCGCCGCCACCACGCACGGCAGCAAGGCGTCATAACGCAAACGGCCAATCGCCAGCACTTCCAAGCCAAACACGGCCCCTGCCAAAGGCGTTCCAAACACCGAGGCAAAACCGGCACTGATGCCGGCCATCAAAATCAAACGGCGGTCTTGGTGCTTGAGCTTGAAGAGATGGGTCAACTGGTCAGCCAATGCGCCGCCCATTTGCACCGCCGTGCCTTCGCGGCCCACTGACGCGCCAAACAAATGCGAGATCACCGTGCCTCCCAGCACCAGAGGTGCCATGCGCAAGGGAATGATTTTTTGCGGGTCGTGGATTTCGTCCATCAACAGGTTGTTGCCCGCATCAACCGACTGGCCCCAAACCAGGTACAGCCAGCCCACCGCAAAACCAGCCACCGGCAAAGCCCAGATGAGCCCAGGGTGCGTGTCGCGGGTGGTGGTGGCCCAGTCCAGTGCCCACAAGAAGAAAGCAGAAGCGCTGCCTGCCAAAACAGCCACGAGGGTTGACAGCAACAGCCACTTGAGCAGTAGTGGCCACATCAGCCACCATTCGGGACGCTTGAAGTCAGCCATCCATCGGCCCCAAGCCACAGACCTCGAAGACATCACGATGTGCAGGGCGTCTGTTGGGAGTGAAGTCCATATGGCGGTGGATTCTAGCGATCACTCACTGAGCGACTCAGAGACCCGCGGCATTCCAGTCAGGTGCTGGCTCGCCAGGTTCGGGCGTCAAACCTGCCGCTTTGATGGCTTCAATCGCGCAGAACTCGTCTTTCTCAGACGCATCGCCGCTGATACCCACCGCACCAATGGCAATGTGCTCGCTGTTCAACAACAACACACCGCCCGGCGTAGGAATAAACCGGCCGTCTGAGGCTGCTGCCAAGGCACTCTGAAAATTCGGTCGTGTCGCCGGACAGTTCGCAGCGTCTCCGATCAATTAAAAAGTTGTCTATACATCATCGGATTGCATCAGAATGTAGGCACATTCGAGGCAGATGGCTGTCTGACCGCCAACAAATAGCGCTCGGTCTCAACGGAGATGAGTTTGCTGCAACTCTTGAAAGAATTTTTACCATGATCGACCGTCGTACCTATCTCTGCACAGCGGCCGCGTTAGTCGCCTTGCTTTCAGTGACTCCCCTGTTTGCGCAAAGCAAATACCCGGCTCAACCAATAAAAGTCATCGTCGCATTGCCAGCGGGCGGTGGGGTCGACATGTTGGCGCGCACATTGGGTCAAAAGTTATCTGCCAATTTAGGGCAGCCGGTGATAGTGGACAACAAGGCCGGGGGATCTGGCCAAATTGGTATGTCTCAGGTGGCCAAGGCGCCTGCGGATGGCTACACAATCACCATCTCGCCACTTTCCTTTTTGGCGACCAATAAAAGCATCTTTAAATCACTGTCGTACGATCCAGAGACTGACTTTGCACCAATCACACGTTTGGTCACTCAGCCCATGGTCTTAGTGGTTAAGGACAAACAAAAATACCCCAACGCAGGTGCATTCGTAGCCGCCGCGAAAGCCAACCCAGGCAAGCTGACCTATGCCAGCTCCGGAGATGGCAGCCCGCAGCATTTGGTCGGGCTTTTGTTCGAATCTAAGACCCGTACCAATTTGCTACATGTGCCGTACAAGGGCGGTGCTTTAGCGATCAATGATTTATTGGCTGGCACAGTCGATAGCGTGTTTGCGGTGATGACCGAAGCCATGCCGCACATCAAGGCTGGCACCTTGCATCCGCTTGGTGTGATGGGTCAAAACCGCTCACAGCTGTTTCCGCAAGTTCCGACTATGCAAGAACAAGGTCTGGCTAACCTGAGCGTGGAGTTATGGATCGCCATGCTGGCACCCGCCAATACACCTGCACCCATCATCAATCAGCTCAATCGCGCAGTAAGGGATGCATTTGATCCGGAAATGAAAGCCAAATTGGCAGAAACCGCGATGGATGTGGCGACAACCAGTCCGGAGGAATTGCGCCAGATGATTTCCCGCGAAATCAAGTTGCACAGTGAATTGCTCAAAGGGGCAGGTTGGGTGCCTCAATGATCGAGCCTGACCCTATGGGCCTAAAGATGCTCTGCGAAACCCCGGTCAGCGCGAGCTCGCGGTTGTACAGCCGCCCCAAGTGCAAGCAATAAGTGGATGGATTAGACGGTAGAAACAAAAAAGCGCCCGGAAGGCGCTTTTTTGTTTACTGGCGGAGCAAGAGGGATTCGAACCCTCGATACGGCATAACCGTATACCGGATTTCGAGTCCGGCGCATTCGACCACTCTGCCATCGCTCCTGTGTTCGAAGCCGCTATTCTATCTCAGGGGCGGCGCGCGCCTGTGCTGCCCAAGGGTTGCGCCACTGCTGCGGGCAGGGATGCCGCAGGACTTCCCGTTGGGCTGACGGTGATGTGAGCCACCACATTGCTCAACAAGCCCCCTTCATCCAGCTCTATCGTGGCCGAGCGGTCACCACGCGTGAACACCAACAGGTTTTTCTTGCCACGCACAGCAGCCACCAAGGTCCAGCCCTGGCGTGGGAACTGGTCGGCAAAGAAGTTGTAACTGGCTGACGCATCGGTGGGCAGCTCCACCACGGCACGCCCCATCCAGTTGTCGCCCACACCAAAAATCAAAGACTCAGGGCCGCGCATTTTGGCGCCCACCGGCAAAGGTGTGCGACCGAGTTGGTCCACACCCAATCGCGCGGTGGTGCTGTCAGGGCCATTCTCAAGGCTCACCGAGGGCGCGGTTGAGCTGCACGCCACCAAACCGACCGCCAAGCAAACCATGAGGATGTGTTTCATGCGCGCAACTCCGTGATGCCACCCATGTAAGGGCGCAGCGCCTCTGGCACGCGAATGCTGCCATCGGCTTGTTGGTGATTTTCAAGCACCGCCACCAAAGTGCGGCCCACGGCCAAGCCAGAACCATTCAAGGTGTGAACCAATTCGTTTTTGCCTTGTGCATTTTTAAAACGCGCTTGCAAGCGGCGTGACTGGAAGGTTTCGCAGTTGGACACCGAGCTGATTTCGCGGTAGGTGTTTTGCGCGGGCAACCACACCTCCAAGTCGTGAGTTTTGCTGGCACCAAAGCCCATGTCGCCCGTGCACAGTGCCATCACGCGGTAGGGCAAACCGAGCTTTTGCAAAATGGCTTCGGCATGGCGCGTCATGTCTTCCAAAGCCGCGTAGCTTTGGTCCGGATGAACAATTTGCACCATCTCCACTTTGTCGAACTGGTGTTGGCGAATCAGGCCACGGGTGTCACGCCCTGCACTGCCCGCTTCGGAGCGAAAGCACGGGGTGTGTGCCGTCAACTTGATGGGTAACTCGCTCTCGGCCACGATGACGTCGCGCACAAAGTTGGTCAAGGGCACTTCGCTGGTCGGAATCAAATACAGCGCGGTGTTTTCGCCACTGGCTTCGCCATCTTGACCGCCTTTTTTGGCGGCAAACAAATCTTCTTCAAACTTGGGCAACTGACCCGTGCCTTTGAGGCTTTCGGCGTTGACGATGTAAGGCGTGTAGCACTCGGTATACCCATGCTCCTGGGTTTGCACGTCCAACATGAACTGCGCCAAAGCGCGATGCAAACGGGCAATCGGGCCCTTCATCACGGTGAAGCGCGAGCCTGAGAGCTTGACGCCCATTTCAAAATCCAGACCCAGTGGCTCGCCCAAATCCACATGGTCTTTGGGCGCAAAGCCCAAGGGCGTGGGTTGGGTGCCTGTGGGGCTCCAGCGGCGCAGCTCCACATTGGCGTGTTCATCGCTGCCCACGGGCACGCTGTCGTGCGGCAGATTGGGTACCGCCAACAGCAGGTTTTGCAGTTCGGCTTGCAGCGCATCCAGGCGCACGGCCGAGCTGTCGAGTTCGGCTTTGAGGTCAGCGACTTGCGCCATCACCGCATCGGCGTTTTCGCCTTTGGCTTTGAGCTGCCCAATTTGTTTGGACAAGCTGTTGCGGCTGGACTGCAATTCCTCGGTGCGGGTTTGCAGCGTCTTGCGCTCGTTTTCAAGCGCCTGGTAAGCCGCCACATTCAGAAAAGCTTGTGGGTTTTTACGGGTTTCGAGGCGGGCGATGACGTGGGGTAAATCGCGGCGAAGCAGGGTGATGTCTAGCATGCCACCATTGTAATGAGGCCTACTTCAAGCCCTTGGGCAATGGGAACTTGATGGTTTCTTGCACGCCATCCAAGGTGCGCACCGAGAGTGCGCCCAAGGCGCGTATGCGGGCAATGACTTGTTGCACCAAGATGTCGGGGGCTGACGCACCGGCAGTCAAACCAATGTGGGTCTTGCCGACAAACCACGCCTCTTGCAGCTCGTCGGCGCTGTCGACCATGTAACTCTCGGCACCGTAGCGTTGTGCCACATCGCGCAGGCGGTTGCTGTTGGAGCTGGTGGGGCTGCCCACCACGATGACCAAGTTGACCTGCGCGCTCAAGAGCTTGACCGCGTCTTGGCGGTTTTGCGTGGCGTAGCAAATGTCTTGCTGCTTGGGTGGGCGCACATTGGGGAAGCGCGCGGTCACCGCACGGCTGATCTCTGCCGCATCGTCGACGCTCAAGGTGGTTTGGGTCACCACGGCCAAGCGCTCGGTCTGGCTGGGTTGAACACGGGCCACATCGGCCACATCTTCCACCAAATAAATGCCACTGCTCAACTGGCCCATGGTGCCTTCGACCTCGGGGTGGCCTTTGTGACCAATCATGATGAATTCGTAGCCCTCTTTGTGCAGCTTGGCCACTTCCACATGGACCTTGGTCACCAACGGACAGGTGGCATCAAAGACCCGAAAACCCCGTCGCTCGGCCTCTTGCTCAACCGACTTGGGCACGCCGTGGGCGCTGAACACCAGGGTGGCACCAGCGGGCACGTCGTTCAAGTCTTCGATGAAGATGGCACCACGCTGCTTGAGGTCTTCCACCACAAAGGTGTTGTGCACGATCTCATGACGCACATAAACGGGAGTGCCAAATTTTTGCAAGGCACGATCAACGATTTCGATGGCGCGGTCCACCCCTGCACAAAAGCCACGCGGCTCGGCCAGCACGATGTCTTGCAGGGTGTTCATAAGATGCCAATGACCTGCACTTCAAATGTCACGGGCTGGCCTGCCAAGGGGTGGTTGAAGTCAAACAGCACCGCGTCATCGCCGACCTGCTGCACAGCGCCTGCAAACGAACCCTGTCCATTGGGCGCTGGGAACTGCACCACATCGCCCACAGCGTATTGCTCGTGCGGATCGCCCAATTCTTTGAGCAGGCTCTTGCCCACCCATTGCTGCATGTCGGGGTTGCGTTCGCCAAACGCCTCGCCAGCGGCGAGTTCAAACGTGGCACGCACGCCCTCGGCCAAACCCATCAGGCGAAGCTCCACCGCAGGCGACAACTCGCCGGAGCCCAGCGACAAGGTGGCTGGTTTTTCGGCGAAGGTGTTGATGATGTCGCCTTGCGGTCCCGAAAGCCGGTAGTGCAAGGTTAAAAACGAGCCGGGGCCGATGGTAGGGTGGTCGGTGGAGTGAGGTGCAGACATGGCCTCCATTGTAGAAACCTCCAATCCCACACCAGGAGATATGTTTCATGACCGACTCGATGCACATGCGTGACCTGCCCGCAGAGATGCGCCCCCGCGAGAAACTGCTCACACACGGCGCCGCATCGCTGACCGACACCGAATTGTTGGCGCTGCTGCTGCGCACGGGCATTCCCGGTAAAAGCGTGTTTGTGTTGTCGCAAGAGTTGTTGGCACGCTTCAATGGGTTTGCGGGTTTGATCCATGCCAGCGCTGCCGAGCTAAAAACCTTCAAAGGCATGGGGGGAACGGCCAAACGGGCACAGTTGGTGGCGGTGCTCGAAATTGCCCGACGCGCCTTGACGCAAGAATTACGCGAAACCACGGTCATGAATTCGCCCAAGGCAGTGAAACAATACCTGCAACTTGAATTGGCCCAACTCAAACACGAGGTGTTCGCTGTGTTGTTTTTAGATGCGCACAACCGCTTGTTGTCTTACCAGCCCATGTTCCGGGGCTCGCTCTCACAAACCACGGTGTACCCACGTGAGGTGGCCAAAACCGCCTTGGCGCTGGGTGCCGATGGTGTGGTGCTGGCACACAACCATCCCGGTGGCACGGTCAAGCCCTCGCAAGCCGACTTGCAGCTCACGCGCACCCTGCGCGAAGCGCTGGCTTTGGTGGACGTGGCGGTGCGCGACCACATCATCGTGGCGCAGGGGCAATACCTCTCCATGGCAGAAGAAGGCTTGTTGTGAAATCCAAATCCTTGCAAGACCTGGGGGCCATTCGACAAAAAATCAACGATGTGGCACAAGCCGCCGCTTTGGCTGAACTGGCGCGCCGCGAAGCAGAACGCCGGGCCGAGGCCGAGCGCCACCTGTTTGCCCGCGCCGTGGGTGCCGTGCAACCCCTGCCCGTGAAAGAGCGGGTACATATTCCGCCATACCGCCCCACGCCGCGTCCGCTGCAACAAGACCTGGACGATCAAGCGGCCTTGGTGGAGAGCATGAGTGACGAGTTTGACGTGAGCACGCTGCTCGACGTGGACGACCAGTTGAGCTTCAGACGCCCGGGCATTGGCACCGACGTCACGCGCAAACTGCGCAAGGGCGAATGGAGCATCCAAGGTCAGCTTGACCTGCACGGCCTGCGCAGCGACGAGGCGCGCACGGCGCTGGGTCAGTTCATTCGCGACGCCAAGCGCATGGGCTGGCGCTGTGTGCGGGTGGTACACGGCAAGGGCCTGGGATCGCCCGGCAAAGAGCCAGTGCTCAAGTCCAAGGTGCAGCGGTGGTTGGTGCAAAAAAACGAGGTGCTGGCCTTTGTACAGGCCAAGCCTTCAGACGGCGGTGCCGGGGCCTTGGTGGTGTTGCTCGCTCCAGGCAACGCATGAGAGCACAGCGGTCACGCTGGGATGGCCATGGGCCATGGGCCATTGGCCTCAGGCCAGCCGTGCATCACACGCCTTGGTTGCGCATCCAGTCGGCGGTTTGAAAGAAACTGTTTTTCAAGCGCTCGCGCAAGTCAGCGGGCACATCGGTTTCTCCCATGGCTTGGTCCATGCACGCCAGCCACTGGTCGCGCTCTTGGATGCCGATGGTGAACGGCATGTGGCGCATGCGCAGGCGCGGGTGGCCAAACTGCTCGGTGTAGTGCTGCGGCCCGCCCAGCCAGCCGCACAAAAACCAAAACAGGCGCTGGCGGGCGTTGTCCAAATTGGGGCCATGCGCCGCACGCAAAGCGGTGTAGCCGGGCTCCAAATCCATCAGGTCGTAAAAGCGCTCGGTCAGCGCCTTGACGCGCGCTTCGCCACCAATCCACTCAAACGGGGTGTTGATGGGGTCTGTGGGGGTGTCGTCATCGGTGTGCATGGCGTTGATTGTCGACGCCCTCACAGCGTGGCTTGACGCAAGGTCTGCACCACCGGACGGCGCAGCACATCGCGCAAGCCCCACCAGCCTGCAGCCAGCGCCAGCAAAGCGCCTGTCGCCGCGCCAATCAAGGGCACCCAAGGGCTCGGGTTCCAATTGAATTCAAAGGTGTAACGCGCCAAACCCCAGCCCAAGGCCATGGCCACACAAGCGGCCAAGAACCCCGCCAAAGCACCTACCCCGGCCAACTCGGCACGCTGCACCCGTGCCAGCAAGTGGTTGGATGCGCCCAGCGCACGCAACACCGCGTATTCGCGGGCACGCTCTTCACGCGTGGCTGTGACGGCGGCAAACAACACCACCAGCCCTGCCGCCAGGGTGAACAAAAACAAAAACTCCACTGCTTGCACCACTTGACCCAGCACCTGTTGCACCTGGTTCAAGGTCGCCCCCATGTCCACATTGGTCACGTTGGGAAAGCGGCGCACCAGTTGGTTGTCAAAACTCGCGCTGTGGCTGCGATCAGGCAGCAGTGCAGGTGGGGGGGCACGAAATGCGGCGATGTAGGTAAGCGGCACATCGGCCATGCGGCTGACCGGGTACATGACAAAGAAGTTGGCACGCATCGAGGTCCAGTCGACCCGCCGGATGGAGGTGATGCGCGCTTCATGCAGCACCCCCGCCATGTCAAAGCGCAGCACGTCACCGAGCTTCAAGCCCAGGGTTTTGGCAATGCCTTCTTCCACGCTCATGGCGTTGGCTTCTTCGGGCACCCAGGCGCCCGCCACGATGGTGTTGTGCGCAGGCGCACGCGGGCTGTAAGACAGGTTGAACTCGCGGTCCACCAAGCGCTGCGCGCGCTCATCTTTGTAATGCTCAGGCATCACGCCTTGTTGGTTGATGGCCACCAAACGCCCACGCACCATGGGGTACCAGTCGAATTGGCTCACCCCGGCATCACGCAAGGTGTGCAAAAAATCATCGGCTTGGGTGGGCTGGATGTTGATGACGAATCGGTTCGGGGCATCGGCAGGCGTGGCATTGCGCCAACTGCTAACCAAGTCGGTGCGCAACAACACCAACAGTGCCAGCGCCAACAAGCCCACCGCCAAAGCGCTCACTTGCACCATGGCATACACAGGTCGGGCACTGATTTGCCGGGTGGCCAACATCAGCCACGGTGGGGCCGTGCCTTCGCGCACGGTGCGACGCAGCAGCCACACAGCCAGCCACGCCATGCCCGCAAACACAAGCACAGCACCCGCAAAACCACCCACCACCATCAGGCCCAATTTGACATCGCGACTCACAGCGACCAGCAACACACCAAAACCCAACAGACCCAGGGCCCAGACCGACAGCGTGGTGGCCTTGAGCTGGCCCACATCGCGACGCATCACACGCAAGGCGGGCACGCTGGCGAGTTGCAACACCGGTGGCAAGCCAAAGGCCAGCAACAGGGTCAAGCCCGTGCCCAGACCATAGACCACAGGCCACACACTGGCGCCAGGCAAGGCGGTGTCGACCAGCCCGGCCAGCAACTGCACAAACAACAGATGCACGCCATAGCCCAGCGCCAAACCCAGCAAACTCGCCACGCTGCCCACCAACACAAACTCAAGGCTGTAGGCCAGCGCAATGCGTTTTTGGCTCAGGCCCAGCACACGCAGCATGGCGCAGTCGTCCAGGTGGCGTGCGGCAAACGCACGCGCTGACAACGCCACCGCCACCGCACTGAGCAAGGCCGCCAGCAAAGCCACCAAATTCAGAAACTTGCCTGCACGGTCCAGGGTTTGGCGCATTTCAGGACGTCCTGCCTCCAGCGACTCCACGCGCACGCCACGCACCTCGGGCTTTTTGGATTCAAGCGTGGCCCAGTCGTTGAAGCGCTGCACCACCGCCGCTGGCCCGACCACCGCGTAGCGCCAGGTCACCCGACTGGCGGGCTGCACCAAGGCGGTGGCCGCCAGATCGGTGCTGTTCATCAGCACACGTGGCGCAAAGCTCATGAAGCCGGCACCACGGTCGGGTTCTTGCATCAGCACACGGCTGATGCGCAAACTGCTGTTGCCCAGCATCAGACGGTCTTGGATATTGAGCCCCAAGGCTTCCAGCACGCCCAGCTCCACCCACACCTCGCCTGGGGCGGGAATGTCAGTGGCAATGACTACATCGGCACGGGCGCCGCCCACAGCGGCCGTCGCGGTACCTTGCACCAAAGCCGCTTGGGCTTGCGCCAGGCTTGGGCTCACCTTGAGCTGACCACGCAAGGGGTAGCCCGCCTCCACCGCTTTGAGGGCCACCAAGCGGCTCTCCCCGCCCTGTGTTTGCGCAGCGCGCGCCATGGTGGGAAAGCTCAGCGTGGTGACGCCCTTCAAACCCATGGCCTGTGCATAGGTGACGATGTGCGCGGGCGTGGGCGTGTCGCTCACCACCACCGCATCACCGCCGAGCAACTGCCCGGCATCACGCTGCAAGCCTGCGTTCATGCGGTCGGCCAAGAAGCTGACCGAGCTCAAGGCGGCCACCCCCAAGGCCACGGCCACCATCAGCAGGCGCAATTCGCCCGCACGCGCATCACGCCACAAGCTGCGCCAGGCGATGGACCACCAGGCACCGCTGTGCGTCATTTGCGTTGAACTCATGCCACCTCCCTGCGCTGGGCCAAGCTGGGGTCGAGCTGCACACGCTGTGGCGCGGTGTAGACCAAGAAGTGTTTGTTGGTGGCACGGCCCAAAGTGCACAGCCCCAGGCGCTCGGCCAGGTCGTAGCCCATTTGCGTGATGCCACTGCGCGAGATGACCACGGGCACCCCCATCTGGGCCGACTTCAGCACCATCTCGCTGGTCAGGCGACCGGTGGTGTAAAAACTTGATGCAGCACCCGAGACCACGCCATGCATCCACATCCAGCCCGCAATGGTGTCGATGGCGTTGTGGCGGCCCACGTCTTCGACAAACACTTGCAAAGTTTCGCCATCGAACAAAGCACAACCATGCACCGAGCCAGCCGATTTGTAAGTGCTTTCTTGCAGGCGAATCGCGTTCAAGATGGCGTACAGACGGGCTTGGCTCAACTGCGCCTCGGGCAGCACCAGGGTGTCGATCTCGTCCATCAAGTCACCAAACACACTGCCTTGTCCGCAACCGGTGGTGACCACACGGTGCGCAGTGCGCGCCTGGATATCGGCAATGCCTGCATGCGTTTTGACAGCGGCCACGCCAGCCCCGCCCTCCCCTGCGTCCCAGTCCACCGTGATAGACGCCACCTCCTGTGGCGCCCCCACCAAACGCTGGTTGCGCAAATAGCCCAGCACCAGCAACTCGGGGTGCGCGCCCAAGGTCATGAGGGTGACGATCTCTCGCTTGTCCACATACACCGTGAGGGCGCGTTCTGCCGGAATAGACGTCAGGCTGCGTTCGCCATGTTCGTTGAGCACGCTGACCTCGCGTGTCAACGGCGTTTGGGCTTGGGTGAGATGGGGAAGGTTCAAAACAACAGACATAGGTGCAGGCTACAACAAAACGGGCCGCCACCCACAGGTGCGGCCCGATGCACAGCCAAGCTGTGATGGATTTAAGATTTTTTGGCGGGAGCAGCAGGAGCGGCGGCAGGTGCAGCGGCGGCGGCTGCAGGGGCCGCTTCAGGCGGTGTGTAGACAAACTTGCCAGGGTCCGCACAAGGCGCGGTGGCGACAGGCTTGCCGGCTTTGGACTTGTTGGTCTTTTGCACATGAGCCGCCACTTTGTCTTGCGACTTGCACAGCAAGTAGCCGTCCACCTTGCCTGCATGTGCCGTCTTGGCGGCGGCTTCGGCGGCTTTGGCCTTGGCTTCGTCGTTGGGCGCAGGTAACTTGGCCAATGCGCCAGCACTCAGGCCAGCCAGGATGAGTGCAATGAGGTTTTTGTTCATAGAAATTCTCCTGAGATCAAGCCTGTGCCGTCGAGCCAGGTGCTTCGGGGCTGCGGTGCGCAGGAATTTTGCCTGCTTGGATGTCGGCATGCCAAAGTTCGTGGTGTTCTTTGGCCCAGGTTTCATCCACATAGCCGGTCTTCATGGCTTTGTAGGCGCCTTCCATACCGATGGTGCCAATGTAGATGTGTCCCATGAACATGGCCATCATCAACACCGTGGCCACGGCGTGGACCATGTGCGCCACTTGCATGGTGCCGCGTTCGTAAATCAAGCCAGGGACGATTTTGTCAAGCACGAAACCTGACGCCACCACCACCGCACCCAAGAAGAACACGCCACCCCAGAACACCAGTTTTTCACCGGCGTTGAAGCGGTGCGAGGGCACTTCGTGACCGCTCAAAATACCGCCGCCTTTGAGCAACCAGTTCAGGTCGCCTTGGCGTGGCATGTTGTCTTTCAAGAAGGTGACGAACACCACCACCAAAGACACAGCAAACAACGGCCCCGCAAAGTTGTGGGCGTTTTTCAGCAAGTAGGTGAGCCAACCAAACAAGGTGTCACCGATGATGGGTTGCAACACAAACTTGCCAAAGGCCATGGTCAAACCAGAAATGGCCAACACCACAAACGCAATCGCGTTGGCCCAGTGCGCGGAGCGCTCGAACGGGGTGAAGCGCTCGATCTCGCGACCCGTGGGCTTGCCGTGCATGGCAATCGCGCCCTTGCGCCAAAAGAAAACGGCAATCGCACCTGCCACAATCAACAGCAACGAACCACCATAAGGAATCAGCCACTGGTTGCGCACTTGTCGCCAAGCCTCACCCGCATTGGTCACACGCGATCCGGGATATTGCACAAAGGGCTGAATCAACACACCTGCTTCAGGCGCGGTTTCTTTGGGCAAGCTGCTGTAGCCTGCAACCCCTTTGCCCACATCACGCCACATGGGCGCGTTGTTGCCTGGCTGCACTTTGCTGCGCTCAGCGTTGGTTTGGTCAGCGTAACCAGGTGCATCGCTGGCGTCGGGTTTGACGTCTTGGATGTTGACGCTCTGCACGGCAGGCGCTGTGGCAGCGACAGGTGCTGCCGCTTTGTCTTGCGCGTCGGCTGACAGTGCAAGCACCGTCAACACCGCACACAACACCGATTGAATAGAACGTGACATGGTGTGCCCCTGGTTCACGGTGCGCGTGTGTTGTCGTTCATGCCATATTGCGCGCGCGCACGCAGGTGCTGCTCCCAGCTGTTCTTGTCACCGGCTTGCCAGCCTGGTGCCACGAAGGCGTTGGTCACACCGCTGAAGGCGGTGGCGTCATTTTTGGTGCCCAGGGTTTGTGGCTTCTCACCACAAGCGCTCAAGCCCGCCACGCTGGCCACAGCCAACACGGTCAACAGCGAAGTACGCGACATCATTTTTTGACTCCTTCAGCAGCGAGTTTTTGACCTGCTTGTTTGGAACCATAAGCAGTGCCCCAGCCCCACACTTCAGCACCCTTGTTGCGTTTGACCACGCGGTTGCGGAAGATGTCGGCCACCACGTCGCCGTCACCGGCGAGCAGGGCTTTGGTCGAACACATTTCAGCGCACGCTGGCAGCTTGCCTTCGGCCAAACGGTTGCGACCATATTTTTCAAATTCGGCTTGGCTGCCGTTGGCTTCTGGACCACCCGCGCAGAAGGTGCACTTGTCCATCTTGCCGCGCACACCGAAGGTGCCCTGCGAAGGGAACTGAGGAGCACCAAAGGGACACGCGTACGAACAGTAGCCGCAGCCGATGCAGACGTCTTTGTCGTGCAACACGACGCCTTCGTCGGTTTTGTAAAAACAGTTGACGGGGCACACCGCCATGCAAGGTGCATCGGAGCAGTGCATGCAGGCCACCGAGATCGACTTTTCGCCGGGCACACCGTCGTTCAAGGTCACCACGCGGCGGCGGTTCACGCCCCAAGGTACTTCGTGTTCGTTCTTGCAAGCGGTCACGCAACCGTTGCACTCGATGCAACGCTCTGCGTCACAGATAAATTTCATGCGGGCCATGGTTGTTGCTCCTTCAAGCGCGTTCGAGGTTGCAGACCGTGGTCTTGGTCTCTTGCATCATGGTCACGCTGTCGTAACCGTAGGTGGTGGCGGTGTTGACCGCCTCGCCACGCACAATGGGCGCGGCCCCTTTGGGGTAATGCGCCAGCATGTCGGCACCTTGCCAACGACCCGAGAAGTGGAAAGGCATCCACACCGTGCCGGTATCGACACGCTCGGTCACCAAGGCCTGCACATTCAGACGTGCGCCCGTGGGGCTATGCAGCCACACACGTTCGCCGTTGCGAATGCCGCGATCCGCCGCCGTCTTGGGATGCACCTCGACATAGGCTTCCTGTTGCAACTCAGCCAGCCAGGGGTTGGAACGGGTTTCTTCGCCACCGCCCTCGTACTCGACCAAACGGCCCGAGGTGAGGATGAGCGGGAACTTCTCGTGCACCTTGTCGGCCACGTTTTTGTCTTGCACGGTTTTGTACAAGGTGGGCAGGCGCCAGAAGGCTTTCTTGTCGTCGTGCGTGGGGTACTTGGCCACCAGGTCAGGACGCGTGCCATACAAAGGCTCGCGGTGTTGCGGGATGGGGTCTGGGAAGTTCCACACCACAGCGCGGGCCTTGGCGTTGCCAAACGGGTGGCAGCCATGGTTTTGCATGAACACGCGGATCATGCCGCCTGAGTTGTCGGTCTTCCAGTTCTTGCCTTCAGCCAACGCCTTTTCGGCATCGGTGAGTTCGTCCCACCAACCCAGCTTCTTGAGCAGCACGTGATCAAGCTCGGGGTAGCCCGTGGTGATGTCAGCACCTAACGAATGAGAGCCGTCTTCAGACAATAGGTTCTTGCCTTCACGTTCCACACCAAAGTTGGCGCGGAAGTTACCGCCGCCGTCCATGACGTGCTTGGAGGTGTCGTACAGGTTGGGCGAGCCAGGGTGCTTGAGTTCAGGTGTGCCGTAGCAAGGCCAGGGCAGACCGAAGTAGTCGCCGCCGAAGTCGTAACCGGTTTCTTTGTCTTTGCCACCCTTTGACTTCAAGGTCTTGACGTCAAACAAATGCATGTTGCGCATGTGCGCCTTCAAGCGCTCTGGGCTTTGGCCGGTGTAGCCAATGGTCCAAACCGACTTGTTGATTTCACGCAAGATGTCTTCCACCATGGGCTCGTCCATGCCGTTGACTTTTTGCAGCTTGTAGTTCTTGACCAGCTCCTTGCCAAAGCCGAGTTTTTCGGCAAATTGGTACATGATCATGTGGTCTGAACGGCTCTCCCACAGGGGCTCGATCACTTTCTCACGCCATTGCAGCGAGCGGTTTGAGGCCGTGGCCGAACCACTGGTTTCAAACTGCGTGGCCGCAGGCAACAGGTACACCGCGCGGTTGGGGTTGAGGTCTTCAGCCTTGCCGGGCATGGCTGCCATGGCGGCGGTGGCGGAAGGGTAAGGATCGACCACCACCAACAAGTCGAGCTTGTCCATGGCGCGCTTCATGTCTAAGCCACGGGTCTGCGAGTTGGGTGCATGACCCCAGTAGAAAACGCCGCGCAGGTTGCTGTCTTGGTCGATGAGTTCGTTCTTCTCCAGCACACCATCGATCCAGCGCGAGACGGTGATGCCAGGCTTGCTCATCATGCCGGGGTTGGCAAAGCGGCCTTTGATCCACTCAAAGTCCACGCCCCAGGCTTTGGCAAAGTGCTTCCAGGCACCTTCGACCAAGCCGTAGTAACCGGGCAATGAGTCGGGGTTCGGGCCCACATCGGTGGCGCCTTGCACGTTGTCGTGGCCGCGGAAGATGTTGGTGCCACCGCCCGATTTGCCCACGTTGCCCAAAGCCAATTGCAAGATGCACGACGCACGCACGATGGCGTTGCCGGTGGTGTGTTGGGTCTGACCCATGCACCACACGATGGTGCCGGGACGGTGCTCGTTCAACATGGTGGCGATCTTGAGCAACTGGTCTGGCTTGACGCCGCAGACCTCTTCCACTTTGTCGGGCGACCATTTGGCCAGCACTTCTTCCTTGACCTTGTCCATGCCGAACACGCGGTCGTTGATGTATTTCTTATCTTCCCAGCCGTTCTTGAAGATGATGTGCAACAGGCCAAACAGGAACGCAATGTCCGAGCCCGAACGGATACGCACGTACTCGTCAGCCTTGGCCGCTGTGCGGGTGAAGCGTGGGTCGACCACGATCATCTTGCAACCGTTTTCTTTGGCATGCAGCATGTGCAGCATGCTCACAGGGTGAGCTTCGGCAGCGTTGGAGCCGATGTACAGAGCGACCTTGCTGTTTTGCATGTCGTTGTACGAGTTGGTCATGGCGCCATAACCCCAGGTGTTGGCCACACCGGCCACGGTGGTGGAGTGGCAAATACGGGCCTGGTGGTCACAGTTGTTGGAGCCCCAATAGCTCACAAACTTGCGCAGCAAATAGGCTTGCTCGTTGTTGTGCTTGGAAGAGCCAATCCAGTAAATCGAGTCAGGACCGCTGGCTTTGCGCAGCTCTAGCAACTTGGCGCTGATTTCGGTCAGGGCCGTGTCCCAGCTGATGCGCTCGTACTTGCCGTTGACCAGCTTCATGGGGTAGCGCAGGCGGAATTCACCATGACCGTGCTCACGCAGGGCCGCACCTTTGGCGCAATGTGCGCCCAAGTTGATGGGGGAGTCGAACACAGGTTCTTGACGTACCCACACACCGTTTTCCACCACAGCATCGACCGCACAACCCACCGAGCAGTGGGTGCACACCGTGCGTTTGACTTCAATCTTGCCCGTGCCGTTGCCTGCGGTGGCATTGGCTGCATCGGCTTTTTTCACCAAGCTGAGTTGGGTGGCGGCCAAGCCAACCCCCACACCCAGACCGGAACGGCGCAAGAAGCCACGACGATCCAAAGTAGGCAACGCTTGCGACAAACCGCGCTGTAGGCGGTCGACCAAGCCAGAACTGCCAGACTGGGCAGCGTCAGATTTACGGGTCAGCAACATAGAGGTACTCCTGCGAATTCGGTTCAGGTCACTCAGACGCGGGTGGTCTGGTAGTAGCGCTTGACGTGTTCGCTCAAGCTGTAACCACCGCCGTTTTCAGGCGCAGGCTTCAAGGCGGCCACTTCGGTGGGAAGGTTCACGCGGGGCAGTGCAGTGACCGCAGCAGCGGCAGCACCCGCCGCAGCGGCACCCATAAAAAATCCACGGCGCGACGCCTGGGTTTGTTCTTTTTTCATGTCGATCTCCTCGTCTGGTCGTGGATATGCACGACATTGCATACTGTAATGGTTCTAGAACCAAAGTTGGTAAGTAATAACGTCATGCCCCATCCCGTTGATGGGGTATCGGCTGAACGCGAAATTATTTCTAAGCCTTTTGACTGAAGGCTTCACGCCAGCATGTCAAAGCCTTGGGTCTCGACGCTGACAAAGGCGCGCGTGAGTTCAGCCAAGGCGGCGTAAAAACGCGCCCGTGGATTGGCTTGCAAGACATCGCACAAACCCAACACCCAGGTCTGAACATGGACCGCAAAGAACTTGGCTTGTTGGGTCAAGTTAGAAACCGCGACATCGTCACCCGCCACCAAAAAACGCATGACTTCCATGAGGTAAGACACATGGTCTTCGGTCTCCGACATGGAGGCTGCATCGCGCGTGAGGCCCAAAGCGGCCAGATCGGTGCGCAGTTGCGCCAACGGCTTTTCGTTCAGGAAACCGCTCAGGTAATGCGAGGCATACACATACACCTCGGGCTTGCCGACGCCGCCAAACAAGGCCTCGTGCTCGCGCTGGATGCTGGCGTCGTCCATGTCGCGCGCCGTGCCCACCAGGGCGCGCCAAGGCTCTTCTAAAAACCCGCCGGAGGCAGGCGCTTCGGTGGCAGCCACACGCAACTGCGCCAACAAGGCAGGCGCAGGCGAGGCGTAAAACAGCTCGGCGATCAGTCCGTACAACTCGGCACGGGCAGTTTCTTCGTCAAGGGCGGAAGACAGATGGGGGGCTGTTTGGGTCATCAGATTTTTTGCTCGTCACCCGAGGAATAAATGTCAATCACACGGCAGTCGCCGCACATTTTGAGGCGCTCCAGCGCCGCGCCTTGGAACATCGAATGTCCCGCCAGTTTGGCCATCATGGCCTCAATGCCCTTGAGCGTGCCAAAGGGTTTGCCACAACGCACACAGCCATAGGGTTGGGTTTCGTTGAGCACGCGCAGCTCTTTGCGTTGTGCGGTCAGCAACAAGCGCGGCACCAACTGCAAGGCGTTTTCAGGACAGGTGGTGACACACAGGCCGCATTGCACGCAGTTCTTCTCAACGAAGCGCAGTTGCGGGGCTTGTTGGTTGTCTTGCAAGGCATTGGCCGGGCAAGCGCTGACGCAACTCATGCACAAGGTGCAGCTGTCTTTGTTCACGTCCACCGAGCCAAACAATGCGCCATCGGCGGGCAGGCTCAAGGCCTCAGGTGCCGTGTTGGCTTTCAAAGCAGGTGCATGCTCCAACAAGTGGTCGACCAGCAAGCTCAAGCTGCTGCGTTTGTCATTCATCAAGGCAAAGGTGGCCACAGGCAGGCGTGAGCGCAGACGCTGTTTGCCACTGCACACACGTTGCAATTCGGCATCCAGCTCCAGCGCCTGCGTGGCATGCACCAGTTGCAACACGGGTTGGCCAGGCAAGGCATAGCCCAAACCTTCGAGCATGGCCTGGGCTTGGTTCATTTGGGCTTGCAAGCCATCGGCGTATTGCGGTGCTTCTTCGCGGGTGACCAACACCAAAACTTGCGCAGCGCCGTAAGCCAGCGCGGACAGCCACACGTCCAGCCCCAGGCTGGCGGTGTGCCACAGCGAGACCGGAATCACATGCGCGGGCACGCCCTGGGCCAGCTGCAACTGGGCCGCACGGCCCAGCTCATGCACCAAGGCAAGACCCGCCTCTTGGCTGTGCAACAGCAACACGGGGTCTTGGCCACCGGCCTGTTGGTAAGTGCTCAGCAGGGTTTTGAGTTTCACACCCTGTTCAGGCGCACTCGGGTAGGCATAGCTCAAAGCGCCCGTCGGACACACCGTGGTGCAGGCACCGCAGCCCACACACAGGTTGGGGTTGACCTTAATCTGTTGACGCGCGGATTCAGAGCTGATCGCTTCAGCCGAGCAGATGTCCACGCACGCCCGGCAACCCACTTGCTCGTTGCGGCTGTGTGCGCACAGCTTTTGTTTGTAGGCAAAGAAACGCGGTTTTTCAAACTCGCCCACCAACTCGCGCAAGCGCAGCAAGGTGGCCGCATCGGCTTGGCGGAAATAACCTTGCGGCAGCGCGTGGCGGCTGAAGGCGCTGTGTGCGCGCAAGTCGAGCACCAAGTCAAAGTCGGCCGTTTCTGGCGCGGCCTCACGCTGGAAGTTGATGGCGCCCACCGCACCGCAGGCGGTCACGCAGTCGCGGTGTGACTGGCACTTGCTCAGGTCAATTTGGTAGTCCAAGCCAATGGCTTGTTCTGGGCAAGCCACCACACAGGCGTTGCAGCGGGTGCACATATCCAAGTCGATCGGGTTGTTGCTGGACCAGGTGAGTTTGAACGCGCCCAACCAGCCCTCCACGCGCAGCACCTGCCCGCCCAAGACGGGGTAGCGGCGACTTTGTGCACCCCCCGCCTCGCCTGGCCCTTGGGTAAAAAGAGTGACGTTGAGCACATCCGAGAGCAAGGCCGCCGCTTGTTCAGCCGCATCCAGGGCGCCAATGATCAGCAAGCGCCCCGCACTCTTGAAGGTGACGGTGGGCACGGGCTCTGGCTCTGGCAAATGCGCGGTGGCCAACAGTGCGGCGATTTTGGGCGAGGCTTGTTTGGCGTCGCGGCTCCAGCCGCCGGTTTCGCGGATGTTGACAAACTTGATGACCGAAGTTTTGGCTTGCGCTTGCGCAGCCAAGTCACCAAACAAGCGCTGCTCTTGCGTGCACGCCACCACCACCTCGTCGGTGGTGCTTTGTACCGCGTTGAGAAAAGCGCCCGCTTCACGACGGCACAGGGCCGTGTGCAAGGTCAGGTCTTCATGCAGGCTCTGGCCCAGTGCTTTCGGGTCGAGGGGTTGGGTCTGGTTGCAGTCGCAAATCAGCGTGGTCATGCGTGGTGGTGTCGGTGGGTGAAAGGGTTTGGGCAGGGACGGACTGTGCCACGAGTTGAGGTGGGGCGTCTGCGGGCGTTTGGGTTTCTTCGTCAAACAGGTTCAAAAACTTGGCGCCATTCATTTGACGCAGCATGGCCAGAGGAATCGGGTCGGGTTGACCGTAGTCGTCGATGTACACATCCATGCGGTCCATCACATTGAAGTGAGGATCGGTGAAGAGTTTTTTCATGGCTGCGTTTTTCACGTCCGACGTGACGCCACGGGCCATGAAGGGTGTGTAGTCAGACTCGGGGGTGAGTGACTGCACATCGTCCAAGGTGGGCGCAGGCGTGGCAGACGTTTGGGTCTGCGGGTCAGGCGTTGGATCGTTGAGTGTTTGCACGGGCGTCACCACCCGCACGCTGGCGGGCACCGGGTCAGCCACAGGTTTGCCTTCGCGCACCTCGGCCTTGCGGCGCGACCAACGGCCTAAGAAGCCAGCGGGTGTGTCGTCATTCGCCATGTGTTCCCCCATTGCCTGAACCCGGCCCGCCACCACGCAATTTGCTGGTGCTCACCGCCGCTGGATTGCCAAAGCGGTCTTGCAGAGGTTTGAAACTGTCGGGACGTCTGCGGCGCTTGACCTCGGCGACCCAGTGTTCTTCGGCAAATGCGGCCATCCAGGCCACCACCTCTTCGGGAGCAGCGATCTGGTCAACGTTTTCTTGCGCATCCAACCAACGGCCCGCGTCGTGGTAACTCAGGCTCACCATGGTGGGCACCGCCATCACCTGGTCACTGATGGCAGGCTCTTCTTCCATGCGCCACAAGACAAACCAGCACGGTGCGGGGGTGGTGGCGTTGAGGTAGTAGCCTTCGGCGTCGTCGCGAAACAGTTCAACCTTAAAGCCTGGGTGCAGCCACAGTTGCTCGTCGTCGGTGTGACGTAAACAACGTGGTGCGCTGCCAAAGTGCTGCGCGTGTGGCGTGAGGTCGTGGCCCAACACATCGTGCAAGACCCAACGCCAGGGCTGCCACTGGCTCATGGCACCGGGCACACGTTCACGACGCATGACCACGGCAACTTGCAAACTGGGACGAGAATTCATAGAGCGATGTTAGCGGGCCAGCCATACCCCGCGCCACGCTAGGCTTGCTCAGTAGGTCTCTAAATGCAAGCGCCCTTCACGCTTCAAAACAGGTGCCACGTTGTCCCAGCCTAGGCCGGTTTCGTTGGCAATGTCGCGCAAAGCCATGACCACGCCTTCTTCCATGCTCTTCAAACCACACACATAAAAACAAGTGTTGGGGTCTTTGAGCAGGTGCGCCAAATCGGCGCTGCGCTCGCGCATCAGGTCTTGCACATAGCGTTTGGGCTGACCGGCTGTGCGTGAGAAAGCAAAGTGGATATCAATGAAGTCTTTGGGCAACTTTTGCAAGGGGCCAAAGTAAGGCAACTCTTGTTGTGTGCGGGCGCCAAAGAACAGCATGAGCTTGCCGCCTTCAAACTTGCCGCTTTGACGCAAGCGACGACGCCACTCGGTCATGGCACGCATGGGCGCACTGCCCGTACCCGTGCAAATCATCACGATGTTGGACTTGGGGTGGTTGGGCATCAGAAAGCTAGCACCAAAGGGGCCAATCACCTGCACGGCGTCGCCGGTTTTCAAGTCACACAAGTAATTGGAGGCCACGCCTTGAACCGCCTGGCCTTGGTGGTCTTCCACCACCCGCTTGACGGTGAGCGAAAGGTTGTTGTAGCCAGGCCGCTCCCCGTTGCGTGGACTGGCAATGGAGTACTGACGCGCATGGTGGGGCTTGCCCTGGGCGTCTACGCCGGACGGGATGATGCCAATCGATTGCCCCTCCAGCACTGGAAATGGCATGCTGCCAAAGTCCAGCACGATGTGGTGGGTTTCGTTGGCCGTGCCAGCCTCGTTGACCTGCACATTGCCCACCACTGTGGCCATCACGGGCGCTTTGGGACCATGCAAGTTGGTGTACGGATGGGCGGCCGACCAAGGCGGGGTGGTGGCGCCGAATGCACCCGAGTTGAACGCAGTGCCCTCACCCGCAGTGGCCGTGGCAGAAGCCACCGATGCCGCACTGGGGGTTGGTGCAGCGTCTTGCGCGCTGACGTCACCCCCCATGGCCGCAAGCTCGGCCTCGCTCAACGCTGTGGGTAACTCATCCCAACCCAGTTGTTCTTCGACGCTGTACGCCGCCGCCTTGGGCATGGTGCGCCAGTTGTCGATCGACCCCGTGGGACAAGGCGGCACACAGGCCATGCATAGATTGCATTTGTCTGCGAGCACCACATAGTTGCGGCTGTCGTGCGTGATGGCCCCCACCGGACAAGTGGCTTCGCAGGTGTTGCATCGGATACAGATCTCGGGATCGATCAGATGCTGCTGAATGAGTTCGGTGGTGGCGTTCATGGCATGAATTAAAGCGCAAATCAATCAGTTGAAACGGACGTAGTCAAAGTCCACCGGTTGACGGTTGATGCCCATGACAGGCGGCGCAATCCAGTTGGCAAATTTGCCCGGCTCGACCACACGACCCATCAAGCTGCCCACGTAGGCACGGTCTTCGGCGCTTGGCAGCCACTCGCCCACTTTGGCGTTCCATTCGGCTTCGCTCACCACACGGCCATCGGGCGACACCTTGGTGCCAGACAAAGCACCGATGTTGCGGTGGAAAGCCTTGTGTGGCACGGTCAGCTTGAACGGAATGCCCGCCTTGGTGATGACGCGGTTCCAGCGCTCCACGCCACCCACAGAGTCGGTGATGTAGTCATCACGCAGCACCTCGTTCAAGGCGTTGAGCATGGGCACTTCTTTTTCAATCAGTTTGTCACCTTCCACCACCAACACCTTGTAGTGCTCGCCACGCAGGGTGTGGTCATCCGTGCGTTTGCCTTCTTCGTAACGGCCTTTGAGACCCGAGCTGTAGAAGGTGGCGGCGTTGGACGATTGGTCAGCGCCAAACAAGTCGATGGTCACGCTGAAGTGGAAGTTGATGTAACGCTGGATGGTGGGCAGGTCAATCACGCCCGCCGCACGCAGCTTGCCCACGTCGTCGGTTTTGAGCTGGTTCATCATGTCCACCGTGCGCTGGATGACGCGCGAGATACCGCTTTCACCCACAAACATGTGGTGGGCCTCTTCGGTCAGCATGAACTTGGTGGTGCGTGCCAAGGGGTCAAATGATGACTCGGCCAAAGCACAGAGCTGAAACTTGCCATCACGGTCGGTGAAGTAAGTGAACATGAAAAAGCTCAGCCAATCGGGCGTCTTCTCGTTGAAGGCTTGCAAGATGCGGGGGTTGTCGGCGTTGCCGCTGTTGCGCTCCAACAAGCCCTCGGCTTCTTCACGACCGTCTTTGCCAAAGTACTTGTGCAGCAAATACACCATGGCCCACAGGTGGCGGCCTTCTTCGACGTTGACTTGGAACAGGTTGCGCAAGTCATATTGGCTGGGTGCGGTGAGTCCCAAGTGGCGCTGCTGCTCCACCGATGCAGGTTCGGTGTCGCCTTGCGTGACGATGATGCGGCGCAAGTTGGCGCGGTGTTCGCCAGGCACGTCTTGCCAAGCAGCTTCACCCTTGTGGTCGCCAAAGTGAATTTTGCGGTCTTGCTCGGCGGGGTTCAAGAAAATGCCCCAGCGGTAGTCGGGCATCTTGACGTGGCCAAACTGGGCCCAGCCTTGTGGGTCCACGCTGACCGCCGTGCGCAGGTAGACATCAAAGTCTTGCGAGCCGTCTGGGCCCATGTCGTTCCACCAATTCAGGTAGTTGGGCTGCCAATGTTCGAGCGCACGTTGCAGCGTGCGGTCTTCGGACAGGTTGACGTTGTTGGGGATTTTTTCGCTGTAGTTGATGGCTGACATGTGGAACTCCTGGTTAGACCTTGCAGATGAATCGTAGATAACAGGCTTAGACGCGGTTCAAGTCAAAGGCGGCTTTCTCGCCTTTGCCGTAGACCTTGAGGGCACCCTTTTCGCCAACGGCGTTGGGGCGGTTGAAGATCCAGTTTTGCCATGCCGACAGACGCCCAAAAATGCGGGTTTCCATCGACTCTTTTTGGCAGAAACGCAAATTGGCTTCGAGGCCCGTCAAGCTGTCGGGCGACATGGCGGCACGCTCTTCCACGGCGATGCGGATTTCATCGGCCCAATCAATGTCATCGGGTGCCGCTGTGACCAAGCCCAGGGCCAGTGCCTGGTCGGCATCAAGCATTTGGCCGACCACGGCACGCACGTTCTCCAGCGGTGTGACTTCTTCGTAGAAGCGGCGTTGCAAACGCGACTGGTGATTGACCATGGGGAAGTGCCCAAAGTTGAGTTCGCTCAAGGCCATGCGTGGCGCTGTGTCGGGCGAATCGGGCAAAGCCAGCATGTAGGTGCGGTCCGCCGCAAAAGCCAGCTCGGCCAAGGTGCCAACGAAGCAAGAGCCTTCATCCACCAGCGCAAACAAAGAGCGTGACGACACATCAATGCGTGCCAAGGTGCGGCGCAGCATGCCCAGTGTTTCGTTGACCAGCCAATGGCTCTGGTGTTGTGCCAGCACGGCATCGGATTGCAGCGCCAACTGCGCGTCACCAGCGGTGCGCAGCAACCAAGTGCCCACATCGAGCTCGTTGGTGCGCATGCTCAAAATGGCGTCGTCCAACTCGCGTGCCATTTGCAGCGGGTACCAATGGATGCCAGCAGCCTCAATACCTTCCACCGTGGTCGGCACGGCCACCTTGGGCGCATGCACTGTGAAGGTGGCCGTGCGCTTGGCGCGGTCAATCGCCACTTGCACGTACTCATAAGTCAGCGCATCCGCAGTCACGGTTTTGTTCAAAGGTGTGAGCTTCACGCCTTTGCCTGTGGCGGCGGCACCTGGGCGTTTGCTGCTGGCCGCGTATTGGTCGGCACGCGCTTGCACGGCTTCGGCAAATTTGGCGGGCTTGGCAATTTCATCCACCAAGCGCCAGTCCACCGCACGTTGGCCGCGCACACCTTCCACGCTGGTGCAAAAAATATCGGCATGGTCGTGACGAACTTTGCGTTTGTCGGTCACGCGGGTCAGACCACCCGTGCCGGGCAACACGCCGAGCAACGGCACTTCGGGCAAAGACACGCTGGACGAACGGTCGTCCACCAACACAATGTCGTCACAGGCCAAGGCCAACTCGTAGCCGCCTCCGGCACAGGCGCCATTGACCGCGGCAATGAACTTCAGGCCATCGTGACGACTGGAGTCTTCGATGCCGTTGCGGGTTTCGTTGGTGAACTTGCAGAAGTTGACTTTCCAAGCATGCGTGGACAGGCCCAACATGAAGATGTTGGCGCCAGAACAGAAGATGCGGTCTTTCAGACTGGTGACCACCACGCTCTTGACTTCGGGGTGTTCAAAACGGATGCGTTGCAGGGCATCGTGCAACTCAATGTCGACGCCGAGGTCATACGAGTTGAGTTTGAGCTTGTAGCCCGGGCGAATGCCTGCGTCTTCGTTGATGTTGAGCTGCAAGGTGGCGGTTTCGCCTTCAAACTTCATGTGCCAGTGCTTGTACTGGCTGGGGTCTGTTTGGTAGTCGACGGTGATGGCGTTGCTCATGTGAGGTGTCTCCGGTGAGGGGCTGGGCGATAGGTGCTTGAAATGCATTGATGTGCATCATATTGCATGTTTTGAATTATTGCAAATGCATTTTTATGCATGTTTACCCTGAATGTGCAGATGCACAGGCACGCTGTCTAAGGCGCCTTGAATGTCAATGACTCGAACGAGAGTAGGTACTTACAGTGGCAACTTGAGGGCTTGCCGGATTTGGACACGCAGCGCCAAAAAGCTGTCATCCAAGGGCTGAGCGCTGGTGTCAAACGTCAAATCAGCCTTGGCGTAAAAGGCTGAGCGGCCCTCCAGAATGCGCTTCAAATCTTCCAGCGCTTCCGGGCTACCAGCCATGGGCCGCATGTCGCCTTGGGCAGCCACCCGCCCTAGGTGGTCTTCAGGCTTGGCCTGCAACCACACGGTGAAGCAATGCGTGAGCACTTCGTTGAAGGTGGCAGAGTCCGACACCAAGCCACCCGGGGTGGCAATCACGACCTCGGGGTAAATTTGAATCGCCTCTTCCAAGGCCCGTCGCTCATAACGGCGGTAGGCGTTGGTGCCATACAGGTTATGGATTTCGCTGATGCTGCAGCCGGCAAACTTTTCGATGTCACGGCTCAGCTCAATGAACGGAAAGCCCAAATCATCGGCCAAGCGCTGGCCGAGGGTGGACTTGCCAGCACCGCGCAAGCCCACCAGGGCAATGCGGTTGCTGCGTGCTTTTTCGTCGCCATGGCTGCCAAACATCTCGCCAATCTGCAAACGCACGCGGCGCAGTTCAGCCTCGTTGCGGGTGCTCAGCAGCTCACGAATCAGCAGCCACTCGGGCGACGAGGTGGTCACATCACCCAACAACTCAAAAATCGAACATTGCAAGGCTTGTGCGACCTGCAACAAGATCAGGATGGAGGCGTTGCCGGTGCCCGATTCCAGATTGGCCAGGTGCCGCTCTGACACATGGGCCGCTTGCGCCACCGCGCGTCGCGTGAGTCCACGACGCGCACGCAAGGTGCGCACGCGCTCACCCAAGGTGGTGAGAAAAGGGTGGCGGTTGGTGTCGTCGTCTGCGGGTGACATGCCTGCACTTTAATGCAATTTCGAATCGAAATGCACGATAGTGCAGTTGCGCTGCATCAAATAAAGCTCAGGTGTCTTTGGAGATTTTGATGCTGGGGAACTTGGACGAAAAGTCTTTGGCCTTGGCCGCAATCTTCAAGGCCACCTGACGTGCCACAGCTTTGTAGATACCCGCCACTTCACCGTCGGGGTCGGCCACTACGGTGGGTTTACCGCTGTCGGCTTGCAAGCGGATTTGCATGTTCAAGGGCAAAGCACCCAAGTAGTCCATGCCGTATTGCGCGGCCATTTTCTTGCCACCGTCGGCACCGAAGATGTGTTCGATGTGGCCGCAATTGCTGCACACGTGAACCGCCATGTTCTCGACCAAGCCGAGGATGGGTACGCCCACCTTCTCGAACATCTTGATGCCTTTTTTGGCGTCCAGCAGCGCAATGTCTTGGGGGGTGGTGACGATCACCGCACCTGTCATGGGCACGCGCTGGCTGAGGGTGAGTTGGATGTCGCCGGTGCCGGGGGGCATGTCCACGATCAGGTAGTCCAGGTCTTTCCAGTTGGTTTGGCGCAGCAACTGCTCCAGCGCCTGGGTGGCCATGGGGCCGCGCCAGATCATGGCTTCGTCCTGGTCGACCAAAAAACCGATGGACATGACTTGCACGCCATAGTTCTCCAGCGGGTCCATGGTCTTGCCGTCTTCGCTTTCGGGACGCCCCTCAATGCCCATCATCATGGGTTGGCTAGGACCGTAAATGTCGGCGTCGAGCAAACCCACTTTGGCGCCTTCAGCCGCCAAGGCCAAAGCCAGGTTCGCGGCGGTGGTGCTTTTGCCCACGCCACCTTTGCCAGAGGCGACGGCGATGATGTTTTTGACTTGTGGCAACAGCTGCACACCGCGCTGGGCCGCATGGGCCACGATCTGGGTGGTGATGTTGACCGACACATTGCCCACACCGGCCACGCTTTTGGCAGCGGCAATCAGGTGCTTGCGCATGTCGGCAATTTGGCTTTTGGCGGGGTAGCCCAACACCACATCAAACGACACATCGTCGCCTTGAATGTGCAGGTTTTTGAGCGCCTTGGTGCTCACAAAGTCTTTGCCCGTGTTGGGGTCGAGCACGGTTTGTAGGGCTGCACTCAGCGCCTGCTCGGTCAATGCCATGGGGGAGATCTCCAAATATGAATGCGCCAGAGTCTAGCGAACTAAAATTAGTCCCTTCCCCCCAAGGTCTTCCTCTTCATGTCTCAGCGCCAGCTCTTTGTCACCACCGCCCTGCCCTACGCCAACGGCAACTTTCACATCGGCCACATCATGGAGTACATCCAGGCCGACATTTGGGTGCGCTACCAGCGCATGCAGGGCCATCAGGTCGATTTCGTGGGTGCGGACGACACCCATGGCGCCCCCATCATGATTGCCGCAGAGAAGGCTGGCATCACGCCGCAGCAGTTTGTGGCCAACATTGCGGCCGGTCGCAAGCCCTATCTGGACGGTTTTCACATCCAGTTTGACAACTGGCACAGCACCGACGCACCGGAAAACCATGAACTGGCGCGCCAGATTTACCGCGACCTGAAAACCACCGGGCTGATCGAGACGCGCACGATTGAACAGTTCTTTGACCCAGAGAAGAACATGTTCTTGCCAGATCGCTTCATCAAAGGCGAATGCCCCAAGTGCCATGCCAAAGACCAGTACGGCGACAACTGCGAAGTGTGTGGCGCGGTGTATGCCCCGACCGACTTGATCAACCCGTTCTCGGCTTTGTCGGGTGCCAAACCTGAGCTCAAAAGTTCAGAGCACTTTTTCTTCCAACTCTCCGACCCGCGCTGTGTTGAGTTTTTGCAAAACTGGACCCAAGACGGCAAGCTGCAACCCGAAGTGGCCAACAAGGTCAAAGAGTGGTTCAGCGTGCGCACCAACCCTGACGGCACCACCAGCGAAGGCTTGGGCGACTGGGACATTTCACGCGACGCGCCCTACTTCGGCATCGAAATTCCCGATGCACCCGGCAAGTATTTTTATGTCTGGCTTGACGCCCCCGTGGGCTACCTGGCCTCGCTCAAAAACTTGCTCGACAAACGCGGCGTTGACTACGAAGCCTACATGGCCAACCCAGCGCTGGAGCAATACCACTTCATTGGCAAAGACATCGTGACCTTTCACACCTTGTTCTGGCCAGCCATGCTGCACTTCAGCGGCCGCAAGACACCGACCAATGTGTTTGTGCATGGCTTCTTAACGGTCAACAACGGCGAGAAGATGAGCAAGAGCCGCGGCACGGGTCTGGACCCGCTCAAGTACTTGAGCCTGGGCATGAACCCGGAGTGGCTGCGCTACTACTTGGCGGCCAAGCTCAATGGTCGCAACGAAGACGTGGACTTCAACCCCGAAGACTTCATGGCCCGTGTGAACTCTGACCTGGTGGGGAAGTTCATCAACATCGCGTCCCGCTCGGCAGGTTTCATCACCAAGCGTTTTGCTGGCCAGTTAGGCGCTGTGTCGTCTGACGGCGATGCGCTGCTGAGCCACCTGAGCGATGGCCTGACTCCGATTGCGGCGCACTATGCCGAGCGCGACTTTGCCAAAGCGCTGCGCGAAGTCATGCTGCTGGCCGACCGCGTGAACGAATACGTGGACACCAACAAGCCTTGGGAGTTGGCCAAACAAGAGGGCATGGAGGCCCGCTTGCAAGACGTGTGCAGCACCTGCATTGAAGCCTTCCGTCTCCTGACCACCCTGCTCAAACCCGTGCTGCCGGCCCTGGCCAGCCAGGTGGAGGCTTTCTTGAAGGTGGCGCCATTGACGTTTGCCAATGCCGCACAGCCCTTGGGCGCAGGACACACGATTGGCGAGTACAAGCACCTGATGCAACGCGTGGACGTGAAGATGCTGGATGCACTGTTCGAACCCCCGGCTGTGGTGGAGGAAAAACTCATCCCCGGTGGCAGTTCAAGAGCCCCCACGCTCGGCACTGACGTGTCCTCTCTGCCCCCCGAGGGGGCTGGACTCGCCTTGGGGCGGCCTGGCGGCGAGTCCATCGCCCCCACCATCTCCATCGACGACTTTGCCAAGATTGATCTGCGCATTGCACAGATCGTGAACTGCGAAGCGGTGGAAGGCAGCACCAAGTTGCTGCGCCTCACACTCGATGTGGGCGAGGGCCAAACACGCAACGTCTTCAGCGGCATTGCCAGCATGTACAAGCCCGAAGACTTGGTGGGCAAGCTCACCGTGATGGTGGCCAACTTGGCACCACGCAAGATGAAGTTTGGCGTGTCAGAAGGCATGGTGCTCGCGGCCAGCCACGCCGACGAAAAAGTTGAACCGGGCATCTACGTGCTGCACCCCTGGCCAGGCGCTAAACCCGGCATGCGGATTCACTGAGCCCCATGTTTCCACTCATTCGCGGATGGACGAGCGTGGTGCGCTCATCCCAGGCCAACGTCAGGTTGGGGGCCGTGTTGAGTTTTGTTGCCGGGGCTGCCAATGCGGGCGGTTTTTTGGCGGTGGGGCGTTACACCTCGCACATGACAGGGGTCGTGTCGTCAGTAGCCGATGACATTGTGCTGGGGCAGTTCGCGCTGGTGGCTGTGGGCCTGGGCAGTTTGTGTGCGTTTTTGATGGGGGCCATGTGGACCGCCATCTTGGTCAACTGGGGCTTGCGCAAGCAACTGCGCAGCGCGTACAGCTTGCCCTTGGTGGTGGAGTCGGTGGCGTTGTTGGTGTTTGGGCTGTTTGGTGCTGCCATCAGTGGCTTTGCCAGCCTGTTCTTGCCACTCACCGTGCTGCTGCTGTGCTTCATGATGGGTTTGCAAAACGCCGTGATCACCAAGATATCGCACGCCGAAATTCGTACCACCCACGTCACCGGCTTGGTGACTGACCTCGGCATTGAACTGGGCAAGTGGCTCTACGTCAACCGACTCAAAGGACCCAGCGATGTGCGCGCCAACCGCCAACGCTTGCGCCTACAAGCCTTGCTGATTGCCTGCTTTTTTGTCGGTGGCTTGTCGGGTGCCTGGGGCTTTAAGGCCTGGGGGTACATCACCACACTGCCTTTGGCGGTGTTGCTGTGGACCTTGGCCATGCGCCCGGTGTTGGACGACATTCGTCAATGGTGGGAGGCAACTGCATGAAGGCGACATCGTTTTTCTTTCGTCCCCGTGTGCTCGATGCGCTGCAAGGCTACAACCGTGAGCGCTTGATGCAAGACGTGGGCGCAGGCCTGACCGTCGGCGTGGTGGCACTGCCACTGGCCATGGCGTTTGCCATTGCGTCGGGGCTCAAGCCGGAAGCGGGTTTGTTCACCGCCATCATTGCGGGATTTTTGATCTCGGCCTTGGGCGGCAGCCGGGTACAAATTGGTGGGCCGGCGGGGGCCTTCATCGTGATCGTGTACGGCATTTTGGAACGCTATGGTCTCGCCAATTTGATGATCGCCACTGCCATGTCGGGGCTGATGTTGCTGGCCATGGGCGCTTTGCGTTTGGGCACCTTGATTCGCTTCATCCCGGTGGCGGTGGTGATTGGCTTTACCAACGGCATTGCGGTGCTGATCATGGTGTCGCAAGTCAAAGACTTCTTGGGCCTGCAGGTGGCCAGCGTGCCCGCCGATTTTTTGGGCGTTTTGACCACCTTGAGTGCCAACCTGCACACCGTGAATGTGCAGGCGCTGGCATTGGCCAGCCTGTGCTTGGGCGTGTTGGTGGTGTGGCAGGTGCTATTGCCTCGCCTGCACGCGCACTACGCCGTGAGCAAAAAACTCTCCATCGTCCCAGGGTCTATCGTGGTGTTGGTGGGGGCGACGCTGGCCATCACTTGGCTGGGCTTGGACGTTGAAACCATCGCCTCACGCTTTGGCCGCATTCCCAACGCCTTACCCGCCTTTCAACTGCCCACCTTCAGCTGGGAGACGGCCAAGTTTTTGCTGATCCCGGCCACGACCTTGGCCCTGCTGGGCTCGATTGAGTCGCTGCTGTGCGCACGCATTGCAGACCAAATGATGGCGGATTCGCCCTATGGCGACCACCACGACGCCAACCAAGAGCTGATGGCCCAGGGCATTGCCAACCTGGTGACACCTTTCTTCGGTGGCATGCCCGCCACCGGCACCATTGCCCGCACCGTGACCAACGTGAAAAACGGTGGCAACAGCCCCGTCGCGGGCATGGTGCATGCCCTCACCTTGCTGGCGATCATGTGGTTGGCCGCCCCCTTGGCAGGCAGCGTGCCGCTGGCCGCGCTGTCAGCGATTTTGATGTTCGTGGCTTGGAACATGGGCGAGTGGCGCGAGTTTGTGCACCTGCGCCAATTCCGCATGCCCTATCGCGTCTCGCTGATCGCTGTGTTCTTGCTCACAGTGATGGTGGATTTGACCGTGGCGGTTGAGGTGGGCCTGATGGCCGCGTGCTTGACCTTCATTTACCGCATCTCCAGCTTGACGCGCGCGGAGCAGGTGCAGGCACAGCACTTTCCGATGCTGGCTGGCCTTGAAGCCGAAGTGCAGGCCCACCGCTTGTACGGTGCCTTGTTTTTTGGTGCCGTGAAACTGGTGGAAGCCATGCAAGACCAGTTGCCCCGTCGCGCGTTGGTGCTGGATTTGAAAAACCTGATCTACATCGACTCCTCCGGTGCCGACGCCTTGTTGGCCCTGGCACGGGCCTGTCACAAAAAGCAGGTGCGCTTGATCGTGTGTGGCTTGGGCCACCAGCCCCTGGACATTGCCCAACGCAGCGGTCTGCTGGCCTTGGTGCCGCCCGCCGACTTGGCGGCTGACTTGGCCCAAGGCCTGGCACTGGCCACAGGTCGGTAAAATCATTGCAATTGAAGGAAACAAGCCCCATGTCTATTTTTCAGCGTGACCACTACACCTCGGAAACCACCCAGTTCATCGAGCAGCTCAAGGCCCAAAAGCCCCTGCTCGAAGCGCAGCAGCGTGAGGGCCGTGCCTTGTTGTGGGACAAAGCATTAGACCGTGACGTGCAAGCCGAGTTCGGTGAAGCACGCGTGGCACAAAAGCCCTACGTCTACCAAACCAACGCCTGAGCGTTGCGCTGTCTCTAACCCCAAACGGTTTTGGCGTGAACCCCTCCGACACCACGCTGCCTGAAGCGGCAGAGTCACCTGCGGTCATGCCCGAGGTGGTGGACCACGTGGCTGTGGCCAAGCTATATGGCGAACCTCTGTTCGCCATGCCGCACGACCTGTACATCCCACCCGATGCGCTGGAAGTTTTTCTGGAGGCCTTTCAGGGGCCGCTGGATTTGCTGCTGTACCTCATCCGCAAACAAAACTTCAACATCCTCGACATCCCCATGGCTGCGCTCACGCGCCAGTACCTGAGCTATGTGGAAGAGATTCGCAACCGCAACTTGGAGCTCGCCGCCGAGTACTTGCTGATGGCGGCCATGCTGATTGAAATCAAATCACGCATGTTGCTGCCCCCTAAGAAAGTGGCGGAAGGTCAAGAGCCTGAAGACCCACGTGCCGAGCTGGTACGTCGCTTGCTCGAATACGAGCAAATGAAACTGGCCGCAGCCAAGCTCAACGAAGTGCCGCAGTTTGGTCGCGACTTTTTGCGCGCACAGGTCTACATTGAGCAATCGTTGCAACCGCGTTTTCCTGAAGTGCATGTGGTGGAGTTGCAGCAAGCCTGGGCCGACATTTTGAAGCGGGCCAAGCTGGTGCAGCACCACAAGATTTCACGCGAAGAGTTGTCGGTGCGCGAACACATGAGCATCGTGCTGCGTCGCCTTCAAGGTCAGCGTTTTGTCGAGTTTGAAAAACTCTTCGACCCCAGCCAGGGCGTGCCCGTGCTGGTGGTGACCTTCATTGCCTTGCTCGAACTGGCCAAAGAAACCCTGATCGACATCACCCAAGCCGAGGCCTTTGCGCCCATCTACGTGCGCCTGGCCTACACCCCGAGTTGACGCTGCCCACATGGGCGCTTCTTGCCAACATACCCCATGAGCCACACCACCAACGCCACGCCTTACGGCACCTTGCCCCCCGCCTCTCCGGTGTCCGCACGCAAGCCCATCAGCCTGCCGCGCTTGAACGAGATGCGCGCACGCGGCGAAAAAATTGCCATGCTCACGGCCTACGACGCCACCTTTGCCGCCGTGGCTGACGCAGCGGGTGTGGAGTGCATCTTGGTGGGCGACTCGTTGGGCATGGTTTGTCAAGGCTTGGCCAGCACCGTGGGCGTGTCGCTGGAGACCATGCGCTACCACGTGGAGAGCGTGGCGCGTGGCTTGCAACGCGTACAAGGCACCGCCTGGATCATTGGCGACCTGCCCTTTGGCAGCTACCACGCCTCGCGCGAAGAGGCGCTACGCAGCGCCTGCGTGCTGATGCAAGCGGGCGCCCACATGGTCAAACTCGAAGGTGGTGGCTGGACCACCGAGACCGTGCGTTTTTTGGTGGAACGCGGCATTCCGGTGTGCGCGCACTTGGGGCTGACACCGCAAACCGTGCACGCCTTGGGCGGCTACCGCGTGCAAGGCCGTGGCGACGAAAGTGTCAAGCAACTTCGCCAACACGCACTCGAATTACAAGACGCAGGCGCCACCATGTTGGTGCTGGAGATGGTGCCCGAGGCACTGTCCACCGCACTCACACAGGCACTGCCGCGTTGCCACACCATCGGCATTGGGGCGGGCAACGGCACCGCAGGCCAAGTGCTGGTGATGCACGACATGCTGGGCGTCAACCTGGGCAAAAACCCAAAGTTTGTGCGTAACTTCATGCACGGCAGCAGCGGTGTGCAAGAAGCCATCGCCGCCTATGTGAAAGCCGTCAAGGATGGCAGCTTTCCCGTCAACGCCAAGCACGCTTGGTAAGGAGCACCCCTTGCAAATCATTCACACCATTGCAGACTTGCGCCGCACCTTGAAGCCCGCCACGCTGCGCGCCTTTGTGCCCACCATGGGCAACCTGCACGACGGACACCTGGAGCTGATGCGCATGGCACGCCACACCGTGGATGCGCGTGCGGGTGGGCCTGGCGCCATGACGGTGGCGAGTATTTTTGTCAACCGCTTGCAGTTTGCACCGCACGAAGACTTTGACAGCTACCCCCGTACCTTTGAGCGCGACTGCGAACTGCTCGCCGCCAACGGCTGCGACGTGCTGTTTGCCCCGTCCGAGAAAGACCTGTACCCCGAACCTCAGGTGTTCAAGGTGCACCCGCCAGCCGAATTGGCCGATATGTTGGAAGGCGCTTTTCGCCCCGGTTTTTTTGTCGGCGTGAGCACCGTGGTGCACAAGCTGTTCAACTGCGTGCAACCCGACATCGCCGTGTTCGGCAAGAAGGACTACCAGCAGCTGATGGTGATTCGCCGCATGGTGCAACAAATGGCCTTGCCCATCGACATCATCGGCGGTGAAACGCGTCGTGCAGCCAATGGCTTGGCCCTGAGCTCACGCAACGGCTACCTGAGCGAGGCTGAATTGACCGAAGCTGTGCAGCTCTCACTCGCCCTCAAAAGCCTGGCTGCTGCGGTTCGAGACGGCAACGCCAAAGGGGCGCTTGATGTGGCTGTCGCCGAAGAAGCAGCCATGCAAGCGCTGCGCGCGCGCGATTGGGTGCCCGACTACCTGACCGTGCGCCGCCAGCACGACCTGTCGCCCATCACCGGGCCCTGTGCAGAGCCGTTGGTGGTGTTGGGTGCGGCCAAGTTGGGTAAGACGCGGTTGATTGATAACTTGGAGGTTTGAGGGGTCCTAAGGTGGCACCATCGGAAAGCTACCAATCTTGGGTATGGCGCGTTAAATTCTTCATTGTTTGGCCTAGTGACTTGCCGTTAGGAATTGGATTGGGTGAAGGGGCAGGCTTCACTGATCGAGGTCACGCTTTGCTTCGGCAATGAAGCTTTTCAACGCTCGATCTGTCACTGCGTAGTCATGGTCAAGATAGTCGTGCCACATGATGATTCCCTTTGTATCGCCAAGTTCGGCTTCGTAGTTTGTGACGATTTTCAGCGCAAGCTCGGACAGTGAGAAGCTCCCAATCTCGGCAGCACGACGAATCTCTTCTCGTGCTTCCTTGGCTAAGGTACGAAGCTCTATGTTTCTTTCCTCCAGTACCTCGCGGCCCTCATAGACCGCGTCTAGATTCTCAGAGGAGAACCTCTTGGCCTTGTGAAAAGCCTCAATCACACGTTCATAAGCAACGGCCTTACGATCCCAGAGACGCTCGGCCCGGAACTTTCTTTGGGAGAGCCTTATCGTGAGCCATGTGCTGAACACGGCGATGACGAACGTGCTAAGCGCCTGCAAAAGGATAGTTGTGACGGATGCCACCATATGAAGCCCAACGTAACGTATTGCGCAAAACCTGTGTGATAAAACAAACGGCAATATCTTCCACAAATCCGATAAAGACTGGGCTAATTGACAACAGCCTTAACAGCACAAGTACGAGCCTGTCTGCAAACGCTCTCGACAAGAACACTTGCGCCACATCAATTGTGGCTAAATTTATTTTTTATTTTATGATTCAATTTTAATTCAAAATTTCACTCAAAAAGACCCTATGTCCACCCACGCCGAACTCCTGCGCCTGCGCCTAGCAGAAGGCCCCAAGTCGGGCACGCAGATGGCAAAGGAAATTGGCATCAGCCAGCCCACAGCCACACGTGCGCTGGCGGCCATGGATGACGAAGTGATGAAGATCGGGCAGAAAAAAGGTTCCCGCTATGTGCTGCGTGACACAGGCCGTGGTTTTGGCGATGTGCCCGTGTTTCGTGTGGATGCCAATGGCAAGCTCAAAGCGCTGGGCGTGCTCACACCCGTGCGGCCTGATGGGTTTGTGTTCACGCAAGCCGATGGGTTGCAGGTGCACAGCGACGGCTTGCCATGGTGGCTGCTGGACATGCGGCCTCAAGGCTACTTAGGCCGCGCTTACGCGGCGCGCTACGGTGCCTCCTTGGGGCTGCCAAGCACACTCAAAGAATGGACCGACAGCCACGCCGTGCGTGCCCTGCTGGTACATGGGCACGACTTGGTGGGAAACCTGCTCCTAGGCAGCATTGCACGCGACAAGTTCATTGCCATGCCGGAGCCCGTGTGCTTGACCCAGACCAACAAAGCGCAGGCCTACGCCAGCATGGCCGTAGGTGCGTCGCAGGGTGAGTCACCCGGTTCTTCTGCGGGGGGCGAACAGCCGAAGTTCACCGCCTACGCCGAAACAAACGAAGGCCCCCAGCATGTGATGGTGAAGTTCAGCGAAAAGCTCCCTAGCCCGGTAAGCCAACGCTGGCGAGACCTTTTGTTGGCTGAGCACATCGCGCTCACCACCTTGCGTCAAGCGGGTATGGCTGCCGCCCAGTCTTCTGTGGTGGACTTTGAGGGCCAACGCTTTTTAGAGGTGGCGCGCTTTGACCGCGTGGGCACGTTGGGCCGCAAGGCCGTGGTGTCGCTGGCCGCTTTAGATGCAGAGTTTGTGGGTGCCGCGCACCATCCTTGGCCGGTGGTTACGCAGCGACTGGCAGCGCTGGGCGCGGTCACACCCGAAGCAGCCGAGACCGCCGAAGTGCTGTGGGCGTTTGGGGCTTTGATGGGCAACACAGATATGCACGCAGGCAACTTGTCGTGGGTGTCTGAGCATGGCAGGCCTTACAGCATCGCCCCTGCTTACGACATGACGCCCATGGCCTTTGCGCCCAGCAGCAGCGGCAAGCTGCCCGACACAGTACCAGCGATCACGCTGCATGCCAGCGTTCGCAACGACCATTGGCGCACTGCACAAGCGATGGCGCAAAGTTATCTGGCGGCACTGCGTGCAAGCAGTCAATTCAGCGCTGACTTTGAAATTTGTATCGATGCACTGGCCGCGCATATGTACAGCGCCAGCAAGCAGATTGCGCGGTTGGCTTGACAGACAAGCTCGGGTGCGCTTTCAACTACTTCTTAACGCTTTTACTCGCCTTTGGCCCCGCGCCCCATCAACAGAGCCACAGCTTGCTGCGGGTTGATCTGGCCATCGAGCAAGGCCACCACAGCTTGTGCAATGGGCATCTCTACACCCAAGGCACCGGCCCGCTGCACCACGGTGCGGGCGCTGTACACACCTTCGGCCACATGGCCCAACGAATCCACCGCTTGTTGCAAGCTCAGGCCCTGGGCCAGCGCCAAACCCACTTGGCGGTTGCGGCTCAAATCGCCCGTGGCGGTGAGCACCAAGTCGCCCAAGCCCGACAGGCCCATGAAGGTTTCGGTCTTGGCACCCAAGGCCAACCCTAAGCGGGTCATTTCAGCCAAACCACGGGTGATCAGGGCCGCACGGGCGTTGAGCCCCAACTGCAAGCCGTCGCACAAACCGGTGGCTATGGCCAAGACGTTTTTCACCGCACCACCGACTTCGACACCTACGATGTCGTCGTTGGCGTAGACCCGCAAGCTGCTGTTGTGAAAGGCTTGCACCAAGCCTTCGCGCACATCCGCATACCCACTGGCGGCCACCAAGGCAGTGGGCTGGCCACGTGCCACTTCTTGCGCAAAGCTCGGCCCACTCAAGGCCCCTCCGCGCAAGGCGGGTGCCACCTGGGCACACACCTCGTGGGCCATACTGCCCACCCCGTTCGGGGCGGCCTCAAAGCCTTTGCACAACCAAGCCACAGGCACCTGTGCGCCCAACAAAGGCGCCAACTCAGACAGCATACCGCGCAATGCACGCATGGGGGCCCCAATGACCACCAAGTCTTGTGTGGTGACCCAGGCGCCCAAAGCTTGTGAAGAGATCTGCAAACCCGGGCTGAACGGCATGTCGGGCAAGTAGCGTGCATTCACACGGGTGGTGTGCATGGCTTGCGCTTGGGCCGCATCACGCGCCCACAAGGTGACGTCATGTTGATGGCCCGCATGGATGGCCAAGGCAGTGCCCCATGCACCTGCGCCCAAAACGGCGATTTTCATCGCGGTCTATCGGTCAAAGATTACTGTGCCGCAGCTTGTTGCTGCTCGTACATGGCCTGGAAGTTGATTTCCGCCAAGTGCACAGGTGGGAAGCCAGCGCGTTGAATCACATCGGCCACGTTGCCACGCAGGTAGGGGTAGACGATTTGCGGACAAGCAATACCCACCACAGCACCCATTTGGTCTTCCGGCAAGTTGCGGATTTCAAAAATACCGGCTTGCTTGGCTTCCACCAAAAACACGGTTTTGTCTTGCAGCTTGGTGGTCACGGTGGCGGTGACGGTCACTTCCACCACGCCGTCGGCCACTTGTTCCATGCCAACGCCCAACTGAATGTCCACGGAAGGCTGCTCTTGTGACGTCAAGATGGCGGGTGAGTTGGGTTGCTCCAACGACAGGTCTTTCAAGTAGACGCGCTGAATTTGGAACACGGGGGTGAGGTCGTCAGACATTTTTTTCCTTGTACAAAAAAGCCCGCGTCGGCGAACACCGAAGCGGGCAGCAAATCGGGATGGCGCCGATTATGTCAGCTCAAGATTGCAGCAAAGGCACCAAACCGCCTTGGCTGTCGAGAGCGATCAAGTCGTCACAACCGCCCACGTGGGTGTCGCCAATGAAGATTTGAGGGACGGTGCGTCGACCCGTCAGGTCCATCATGCGCATGCGCTCGTCAGGGTTGGTGTCGACACGCACTTCTTCGATATGTGCCACGCCTTTGGCTTGAAGAATTTGTTTGGCCCGAACGCAGTAAGGGCAAACAGCGGTGGTGTACATCTTGACGGCTTGCATGAGGGTCTTTCTTTAAAAATTCAAGCTTTGGTGACGGGAAGATTAGCTTCTTTCCAAGCTTTCAGCCCACCTTGCAACGAATGCACCTTCTCATAGCCCAGTTTTTGTGCCACAGCCTGGGCGCGTTTGGAGCGGACGCCCGAGGCGCACATCATGATCAACGGCACGCTTTTGTTCTTGACCACGGCGGGCAAACGCGCTTCCAGTTGGTCCAGGGGCACATGCACAGCACCCGACACGTGACCAGCGGCAAACTCGTCGTCGCCACACACATCAATGACCACGCCTTTTTCGCGGTTCATGCATTGCACCGCTTGCGTAGGCGACAGGCCAGAGCCCGCTGCATCTTGCACCACGGGCAGCAGCAAAAAGAAGCCGCTGGTCAGCGCAACAGCAATCAACATCCAGTTGTCGAGGATAAATTTCACGGGGGGTCCAGTTCAGGAGAAGTTGTAGTAAAAAAATCAGTGTCAGGACGGCATTCTAAAATCAGCCCACTCCTTTAGCTGACTTTGTTTCAAAACACCCTATGTACAAGCTCGTTTTAATCCGCCACGGCGAATCCACCTGGAACCTTGAAAACCGCTTCACCGGCTGGACCGATGTGGACTTAACCCCCACCGGCATCGCCCAAGCGCAAAACGCGGGTCGTCTGCTCAAGGCGGAAGGTTTTCAATTTGATGTGGCCTACACCAGCGTGTTGAAACGCGCCATCCGTACCCTGTACCTGGCGTTGGAAGAAATGGACTGCACCTGGCTGCCCGTGGTCAAAAGCTGGCGACTCAACGAGCGCCATTACGGCGGCTTGCAAGGTTTGAACAAAGCCGACATGGCCAAGCAGTACGGCGAAGACCAGGTGCTGATCTGGCGTCGCAGCTATGACACGCCCCCACCGGTGCTAGAAGCCACCGACCCCCGCAGCGAACGCAGCGACCCGCGCTACGCCAAGCTCGCGCCGGAACAAGTGCCGCTGACCGAGTGTTTGAAAGACACCGTGGAGCGCGTGATGCCGTTCTGGAACGAATCGATGGCACCGGCCATCAAGGCAGGCAAACGGATTGTGGTGGCCGCACACGGCAACTCGATCCGCGCTTTGGTGAAGTACCTGGACAACATCTCCGACCAAGACATCGTGGGGCTGAACATCCCCAATGGCATTCCCTTGGTGTATGAGCTTGACGAGAACCTCCAGCCCATTCGCCACTACTACCTGGGTGACGCACAAGCCGCCGCCAAAGCGGCTGCCGCAGTGGCCTCACAAGGCAAAGGCTAATTACCTGCCAGACACAATGCGCCGTGCGGGCGCGTTGTATATTGAGCCTCTCTTACATCACGTCTACACGCAAGGGCACCATGGGCCACAAACTCAAGATCGCAGGTTGGATCACCGTCGGGGCATTGACCGGGGCACTCACCACCGTGTCACTGCAAACCACGGCACGCGCCAACATGGCACCACTACCGCTGGAAGAGTTGCAACAACTCGCCGCTGTGTTCAGCATGGTCAAGAGCGATTACGTCGAGGCCGTGGACGAGAAAAAACTCATCAACGACGCCATCACTGGCATGGTGGCCAGCCTGGACCCACACTCGCAGTACTACGACAAGAAAACTTTCAAAGAGTTCCGCGAAGGCACCACGGGTCGTTTTGTGGGCGTGGGCATTGAGATCACCCAGGAAGAGGGTCTGGTCAAGGTGGTGTCCCCCATCGAAGGCTCCCCAGCTTTCCGAGCTGGCATGAAGTCGGGCGACCTGATCACCAAGATTGATGACACCGTGGTCAAGGGCCTGTCGCTCAATGACGCCGTGAAACGCATGCGCGGTGAGCCTGGTACCAAAGTGCTGTTGACCATCTTCCGCAAAGACGAGAACCGCACCTTCCCTGTGACCATCGTGCGCGAGGAAATCAAAACTCAAAGCGTCAAGGGCAAAGTGATTGAGCCTGGGCTGGGCTGGATTCGTTTGAGCCAGTTCCAAGAACGCTCGGTAGAAGACTTCACCAAAAAACTCGAAGAGATTTACAAGCAAGAACCCAAGCTCAAAGGCTTGGTGCTTGACCTGCGCAACGACCCAGGCGGTTTGCTGGATGCTGCAGTGGCCGTGTCGGCTGTGTTCTTACCAGAGAACGTGACCGTGGTATCAACCAACGGTCAAATGGCTGAAAGTAAATTTGCCTACAAAGCCTCGCCCGAGTTTTACCGCCGTGGCAATGCCGACCCGATTGCCCGCCTGCAACAAAACACCAAAGGTATTTACAAAAATGTGCCGCTGGTGGTGTTGGTGAACGAAGGCTCGGCTTCGGCCAGCGAGATCGTGGCAGGTGCGCTGCAAGACCACAAACGCGCCACCATCATGGGCAGCCAAACCTTTGGCAAGGGCTCGGTGCAGACCGTGCGCCAGTTAGGCACAGACACTGCCCTGAAGATCACCACCGCGCGCTACTACACCCCCAGCGGACGCTCTATCCAGGCCAAAGGCATCGTGCCCGATGTGCTGTTAGATGACACCGCAGAGGGCAGTCCGTATGCCATCTTGCGCATGCGTGAGGCCGACCTCGACAAGCACCTGCAAAGCGGCCAGGGCAATGAAGCCACGAAAGAACAAGAAAAAGAGCGCGAAAAGGCGCGTGAAGAAGCCATCAAGCGCTTGGAAGAAGAGTCCAAAAAACCCAACAGCGAACGCCGCCCGCCCGAGTTTGGCAGCGACAAGGACTTCCAGTTGCAACAGGCCATCCAGCGTCTCAAAGGACTGCCTGTGTTGGCTAGCAAAACACAAACCGAGCGCCCTCCTGTCGTGGAAGCCAAAGACAAGTGACACACGGGTGAGCCTGCCGTGAACGACGACCAACTGCTGCGCTACTCGCGCCACATCCTGTTGGATGACCTCGGTGTGGAGGGCCAACAACGCTTGCTCGACAGCCATGCCTTGATCGTCGGCGCAGGTGGGCTGGGCTCTCCAGTGGCGATGTATCTGGCGGCATCGGGTGTGGGCCACATCACGATTGCTGATCATGATGTGGTGGACCTCACCAACCTGCAACGCCAAATCGCCCACACCACCGAGCGTGTCGGCATGAGCAAGGTGGCCTCGGCCACCCAAGCCATGCAGGCCTTGAACCCCGAGGTGCGCGTGAGCGCTTTGGCACACAAGCTCGACGCCACAGAACTCGACGCCTTGGTACCCACCGTGCAAGTGGTGGTGGACTGCTGCGACAACTTCGCCACTCGCCAAGCGGTGAACGCAGCCTGCGTGAAACACCGCGTGCCCCTGGTGTCGGGCGCGGCAATTCGCATGGACTCACAACTGGCGGTGTACGACGCACGCGACGCCAAGTCGCCCTGTTACGCCTGCATCTTCCCGCCCGACGAAGCCCCTGAAGAAGTGCGTTGCGCCACCCTGGGGGTGCTCGCGCCTTTGGTAGGCGTGATCGGTAGCTTGCAGGCCATGGAAACCGTCAAATTACTGGCGGGGTTGGGTTCACGCCTGACGGGCCGTTTGCAAATGCTCGACGGACGCAGCCTGGAATGGAACGAGGTGCGCTTGCAGCGCAACCCCAGCTGCCCGGTGTGCAGCCACGCCCATTGAATTGACGCGTCAAGGGCAAGCGCCAAAGCGCTTCCTGAACCAACGTGGCGGCATGGCACGTGGGTCTGCAAACAAGCCCCTGCGTTGCCCTTGTGCCTGCATTTGTAAAGCGTCATACACGCCCGCCTGCTGCTGGTAGCTGTACGACCACGCATGGCCTTGCGCCACCATCCAAGCCCCCACGTCATGGCCCTGGCGTGACAGCTGCGCCAGCAAGCGCCCATAGGTGTCGCGGTGGTGGCCCAACACCTCGACCGTTTGGCCTTGCAACAAAGCATGCAAGGCATCACGCGATTGAGGGCCCCAGGTTTGGCAAATCTCTGGGGCGTCAATACCCAGCAAGCGCACCTTGTGCACCTCACCTCCTTGGACCGACTGCACCCACACGGTGTCACCGTCGCTGACATGCGTGACCACACCGACCCAAGCTCGCTCAACGCTGGCCAGCGTCACCCCCGCCCATAGGCAAACCACGCCCACGCAGGCGCGCAACCGATAGAGAGTTCTGAGTTTTTGCATCACGACATATTGGACGCCATTGACCACCGAAGATTTGGCAGCGTCGCTCACAGACATCGAGAGGCAGCCGTTGATACAGCCCCCAGTTAGGATCGACCCATGCGTGATTTGAAACACTGGTTTCCGTTTTTAAACTGGCCTCGCCCTACCCCACAACTGCTACACAGCGAGGCCTTTGCCGGCTTGAGTGTGGGCTTGATGGTCATCCCACAAGGCGTGGCCTATGCCGCGCTGGCGGGCATGCCCTTGATCACGGGCATTTATGCCTCGCTCATTCCGGCGCTGGTGGCGGTGCTGTTCAGCGCGTCAAGCCGCTTGTCGGTCGGGCCCACCGCCCTCACCGCCATCTTGGTGTCGGCTTCGCTCACAGGCATGGCCGAGCCGGGCAGCGCCGAGTGGGTCAACCTCACCGTGTGGCTGTCGCTGATGACGGGTTTGCTGCAAGTGGGCTTGGGGTTTGCGCGTTTTGGCTGGCTGTTGAATTTGGTCAGCTCCCCCGTGTTGATGGCCTTCACGCAAGGGGCAGGTGTGCTGATCATTGTCTCGCAACTGCCCGCGCTGCTGGGCCTCACGCACGGTTGGTCATCGCTGTGGCAGCCGCAGCACATCGACGGGGCCAGCTTGCTGTTTGGGCTGGTGACCTTGGTGCTGCTGGTGTGGGCACGCCGCTGGCGCCCCACGTTTCCCACCGTGCTGGTGGTGGTTTTAGGTGCTGCGGGTGTGAGCGCTGGGCTGAACTTACCGGCCCAAGGCACAGCGGTGGTGGGTGCCTTGCCGCAAGGTCTGCCCAGTGTGTACTGGCCCACGGTGTTGGACTGGGAAACCTTCAAACACTTGGTGTTGCCCACGCTGGTGATCACCCTGGTGAGCTTTTTAGAAACCGCCTCGAGTGCCAAGGTCGACAACGACCGCAGTGGCAAACGCTGGGACCAAGACCAAGACCTGATTGGCCAAGGCTTGGGCAAAGTGGCCTCGGGTTTGTGTGGCGCGTTTCCCACCAGTTCTTCGTTTTCGCGTTCGGCCTTGAATCTGTACGCAGGCGCACAGTCTGCGTGGGCGACGGTGTTTTCTGTCGGCGTGATTTTGCTGATCTTGCTGTGGTTCACCTCGGTGCTACAACCCGTGCCGCAGTCGGTGTTGGCAGCGATTGTGGTGGCGGCCGTGATGGGGTTGATCAAGCCACGCGCGTTTGTGAAGCTGTACACCATCAACCGAGTCGAAGCCGCCACGGCGGTCGTGACCTTGGTGATCACCCTGCTGTCGGCGCCGCGTTTGTATTGGGGCGTGTTGGCTGGCATGCTGATGGGCTTGAGCCACTTCTTGCACACGCGTTTGCACCCACGCATCATCGAAGTGGGCTTGCATGCCGATGGCAGCCTGCGCGACCGCCACTTGTGGAAACTGCCCCCCTTGGCCCCACAGCTCTATGCCCTGCGCATGGATGCCGAGTTGGACTTTGCCGCGGCCAGCTCATTGGAGAGAGCGGTGGTGGAGCACCTGAGCCACCACCACGACGTGCATCATGTCTGCCTGTTTGCCCAGCCGATCAACCGCATTGACGCCACGGGTGTGGAGAGCCTAGCCAAGCTCGAAGCCATGCTGGCGGAGCGATGCATCACCCTGCACATCAGCGGCATGAAGCTGCCCGTCGAAACCGTGTTGCACCGTGCAGGCTGCTTGCAACCCCACGCGGGCTTGCGCATGTACCGCACCGATGCAGAGGCGATTCATGCCTTGCAGCGGGTGGATGACTTCACCGAAGAGTGGCACATTTGACACCATGATACTGTATTTAAATACAGTATCATGGGCAGATGCTCCGCACCCTCTTCGTCGACTTCAACAGCTATTTCGCCTCGGTTGAGCAGCAGCTCAACCCTGCACTGCGCGGTCGGGCAGTAGGCGTGGTGCCCGTGATGGCCGAGACGTCGTGCTGCATTGCAGCCAGCGTGGAGGCCAAGACGTTTGGCATTCGCACCGGCACCGGCGTAGCCGAAGCGCGCCGCTTGTGCCCCGACATTCACTTTGTGCTGGCCGACCACGCCAAGTACGTGGAGATTCACCACCAGGCCGTGGCTGCCGTTGACCGCATCGTGCCAGTGCGACAGGTGCTGAGCATTGACGAGATGGAGTGCGAGTTGACAGGCCGCTGGCGCGAGCGTGACCGCGCTGTGGCCCTGGCGCAGCAAGTGAAGGCCGAGGTGCAACGCACGGTGGGCGAATGTTTGCGCAGCTCAATTGGCATTGCGCCCAACACCATGCTCGGCAAGTTGGCATCTGACATGCATAAGCCCAACGGATTGACGGTGATTGAACTGCACGAGTTGCCTGAGCGCTTGTACCCGCTCAAGCTGTCTGACATTCAAGGCATTGGCCCACGCATGCGCGAGCGTTTGGCACGCTGCGGCATTGAGTCGATGCAGCAGTTGTATGCCGCCCCGCGCAATGTGCTGCACACCGCCTGGGGCGGTTTGGCGGGGTCAGACATGTACGACAAGCTGCGTGGTCAGTGGTATGGGCCACGCGAAACCGTGACGCGCTCGCTCGGGCATTCGCATGTGTTGCCGCCTGAGCTGCGCAACCCGCAAGGGGCATGGCAGGTGCTGAACCGCCTGACGCAAAAGGCGGCCATGCGGCTGCGCAAACAAGGTTTTTATGCCACGGCCATGCAGGTGTTTGCACGTTGCGCCCACCGCTGGCAAACCGAGCCGGGTGGCGAGCGCTACACACAGATGGGTGAAACACAAGACACCGCCACGCTGCTGCATGCCCTGGAGCAACTGTGGTTCAGTGGCTTGCATCGTTTGCCCCGTCCCCTGGCCGTGGGGGTGCAGCTGTGTGGGCTGGTGCCCGCGGCGCAACACACACCCGATTTGTTTGACGCTCCGGCGTTTGAGCTTGGCGCGGCACCGGGACACACCGGGCAAAACCGCGCCGTGCAGCGTGACCGCACTCGCCTGATGGCGGCAATGGACATCTTGAACCGCACGCATGGCAAGAATGCGGTGTACTTTGCCAGCGCACACGAGGCGCTGGACACCGCGCCGATGCGCATTGCCTTCAATCGAATTCCTGACCTGGAAACCGAGCGCTGACGCACAGGCAGCTCAGGCGGTGACGATCCACCCCTCCAGCGGATCACACGCAGGCAAGCCATAGTGCGGGTGCCCTGCTTCGTGCTGCGTCTGAGCCCATGCAGCTTGCACCATGCACAGCACAGCATCCAAGCTGTCGCCGGAGGCGTCGTCTACCAAGGTGTCGTGTTGGGCGTGGGTGAGTTTGAGGCGAAGACCCAAGCGGGTCTGGCCCAACTCCAGGGCCTGCAACAGTTGCTTGCGGGCAATCAAGCGCTCAGGGGTTTGCTTGGCTTTGTCGTCGCTTTTGTAGCTGGTATTGCCAATCAGCTCTCGCGCCAACAAGCCAGGGTAGGCCTCCAAGGCAATGCGTCGCTCTACAGATGGGTGACTCACGGGGGCAGGCACATGCAAGCGTGGCACACACACACCAGCTTGCATGAGCAAAGGCACACCGGCGTGCAGCATGTAGGCCACAGGCGGGTTGACCCACTTCATGGAAGGGCTGGAGCCCGCCGGTATGTCAGTGGCGCGATGGGCAAATTTGCCGCCCACAGGGCGTGCATCGCAAAAGGCTTTGAAGGTCGCGCGGATGTCGGCACGACTCAGGGCGGCATAGTGCTGCATGCAGGCTTGCCAATCGGTCGGCCAGCCCAAGGTCTGCACCAGTTCACGCGGCAAGCCAAAAGGCAAATCAAAACCACCCACCCAAGCCTGCGGTTGTTGCAGCCAATTGGCAAAGTCTGGCAGGGTGTGCAAGCGCACCAGCTCGCGCAACTGAACCCGACCTTGCGCCACATGGCCCAGGGCCAACACGATGGGTTTACGTGGAGAGGGGCTGCTGCTGAAGTCGCAGCCCAGCAAAACAGGCGAGGCACTCATGCCGGCCAAACTGCAAGGCGTGTTCAGGCGCGGCCGACGATGGACGCGGTGGCCATCAACTCTTCCAGCAGCGCAAACGACACTTGGCCCGACACGCCGTAGGGGTCGAGCTCTGCGGTTTCAGAGTACTTGAGCACGATGGAGGGGTTGAGTTTGTCCAGTCGCACCTGACCCATGGTCCATCCACCAAAACGGCGTTCGCTGATTTCTTGGTAACTGAGCAAGACCACGTCTTTGTGACGCTCATCGCGCACGATGTGGGTATAGAGCGCGTTGACTTGGTTGCGCCCGCCCTCAATGGCTTGCAGGTAAATGCCCCCGCCATAGCACAACACACCGGTGATGCCGTTGCCAAGATTGTGGTCACGCGCACTGGCCAAGATGGACTCGGTGGCTTCGGGCGACTCAGGGTGCACCGCACGGCTCACATACAACAAACGAACCAGCATGGCATCAGTCCTTTTTAGGAATCAGAGACAAAAACTCACGGCGCAAGTTGGGGTCTTTCAAGAAAGCACCGCGCATGACCGAGTTGATCATCTTGCTGTCCATGTCTTTGACACCGCGCCAAGACATGCAAAAGTGGCTGGCTTCCATGACGATGGCCAAGCCATCGGGCTGTGTTTTTTCTTGGATCAAGTCAGCCAGTTGCACCACAGCCTCTTCTTGAATTTGAGGACGCCCCATGACCCATTCGGCCAAGCGCGCGTATTTAGACAAGCCGATCACGTTGGTACGTTCGTTGGGCAACACACCAATCCAGATCTTGCCGATCACCGGGCAAAAGTGGTGGCTGCATGCGCTGCGCACGGTGATGGGCCCGACGATCATCAACTCATTGAGGTGTTCGGCGTTGGGGAATTCGGTGATGGCAGGAGCCGTGAGGTAACGCCCCTTGAAGACTTCTTGCAAGTACATCTTGGCCACACGACGGGCAGTGTCGCCCGTGTTGTGGTCATGCTCGGTGTCAATGACCAGACTGTCGAGCACGCCTTGCATCTTGATTTCGACCTCGTTGAGCAAGGCCTCCAACTCACCAGGTTGGATGAACTCGGCAATGTTGTCGTTGGAGTGGTAGCGCTTGCGCGCGGCGGTCAAACGCTCGCGAATCTTGACCGAAACGGGCGTGCCTTCGAAGGTGTCTTTCTCATTCATGGCGAGCATGGTAGCAGCGAACGTAAAGCCCCACAGTCAGTACCGCTTGCCCGTCAAAAACACCCCAAAGCGCAAGACCAAAGAGGCCATCATGTCCACGGCGCGCTGCCACCAACCACGCTGAACATAAGCCTGTGGATCGACCTTGACGGAACCTGTGTCCATGGCATCCACCACACTGGCTTGCAGGGTTTGGGCCAACGTGGCATCACGCACCACGACATTGGCTTCACGCGCCAGCAGCAAACTCAAAGGGTCGAGATTGGACGAGCCCACCGTGGCCCAAACCCCATCGACCACGGCCACTTTGGCATGCAAGAAGCTGGCGTGGTACTCATAAATCTCTACCCCTGCCGCCAACAGCTGGCCATACAACTGACGAGAGGCGTGGTAAGGCAAAAAGTACTCGTAGTGCCCTTGCAGCAGCAAGCGCACACGAACACCGCGCTGCGCAGCCATCACCAGGGCACGACGCAAGCGCAGCCCCGGAAAGAAATAGGCACAGGCCAGCACAATGTCTTGGTGTGCCACACCAATCGCTTTGCGGTAAGCGCGCTCTATGTGGACACGGTGGCGCACGTTGTCACGCAACACCAGTTGCGCGGTGCCTCGGGTTGACAACTGCACGGTCTGATCAGCACTCAACAAAGCATCCAACGCGCCCACCACATCTTTGCTGCGCAATTCGCGCACGGCCTCCAAGCGTGACCAAAGCTGTGTCATGGTGTCGTGCACGGCGTCAACCAAAGGCCCCCGCAGGCTGACCGCGTAATCCAGCCTGGCCACTGCCAGCAAGCCCTTCACATGTGGGTCCAAGAAGTCATCGAGGATGTTGATGCCGCCACAAAAGGCCAGCTCGCGGTCCACCACACACAGCTTGCGATGCAAACGTCGCCAGTGGCTGGGGAGCCACAAGCCGCCGCCACTCAAGGGCGCATACACGCGACATTGCACCCCCGCGCGTTCAAAGCGCTGGCGCCAAACTTCAGGCAGCTCGCGCGTGCCCACGCCGTCGACCACCAAGCAGACAGACACCCCGCGCGCTGCCGCACGCACCATGGCATGTGCAACGTCTGCCGCAGCGCCCGCCGTGTCAAAAATATAGGTCTCCAAACGCACTTCGTGTTGGGCGCTATCCATGGCCTCAATCAGTGCAGGGAACAAGTCCACCGCACCACGCAGCAAGCAAATGTCGTGTGCCGCGTGTTGTTGCATCAGGCAGCATCCCAGGCAAATTCGACCAACAAGGGCAGGTGATCTGACATACGGGCCCAGATGTTGCCTTGTGGCGTGACGCTGTTCACAGCCTGCACGCCCCGCGCATACACGTGGTCCAGTTGAACCAATGGCAAACGTGAGGGATAGGTCGGTGCCGACGCACCCAGGTGCCCTTGAAACCCGAATTCAGCCATCATGCGAGACACCGTGTTGCCCCAATCGTTGAAGTCGCCCGCCACCAGCACCGGCATGTCTGCGGGAACCTCGCGTGCGATGTAGCTTTGCAATTGTTTGACCTGCCGCACGCGACTGGCAGGCAACAAGCCCAAATGCACCACGATGACATGCACATCACGCGTTTGAACTTGCAAGGTGACGTGCAGCAAACCACGCTGTTCAAAGCGATGGTCAGACATGTTTTCATGGCTGTGGTCGACCACAGGCCAACGGCTCAACAACGCGTTGCCATGTTCACCGTGCTTGGTGATGGCATTGGTTCGGTAGATCGCGGTGTAACCCTCGGGGGCTAAAAAATCTGCTTGCCCCATGTCAGGCCAATGCACAAAGCGGCGTGCATGCAAGCGGTTGAAGGCTCGCACCTCTTGCAGGCACACGATGTCTGCATCGAATTGCTCAACCGCATGGCCAAGGTTGTGAATCTCCAAACGACGTGCTGGCCCCAAGCCCTGCACACCTTTGTGAATGTTGTAAGTAGCGATTTTGAAGGTTTTCATGAATATTCAATGATATATATAAAATAAATAATAATTAAAGAAATTGATACAATTTAATTAATTTGTGTTAAAAATCAGAAATGAAAAAAGCTTTACATTTCATATTCGGTACTGTTTTTACCATTTTTACTGAAAACTCAAGGGCTGAGCCCCCCGAGCATAAATGGTCTACCAGTGTCGGAATGAACCATTACAAAGAACCCGAAATGCAACTGCATGGACCTGAGCTGGGGCTACACGTCAGAACACTGAGCCTGGGCAAACAGGCGGGTTTGCTTGGCGAAGGAGACTTGTTTGTCGGTCAGCAACATTACAGCAGCGACAAAACGGGCGCCATGGATCGTGTCATCAACATTGAGTCGCGCTGGCGCAGCATGACCCGTGTGCTGCCCGGCACAGGCAATACCGAGGGGTTGTATGCGGGCTTAGGCATCCACACCTTGTGGAACGATTTACGCGGCACGACCAGCACAGGCAGCGCAGGTTACGAACGACAAGCGGTCCAACTGTGGTTGCCTCTGCGTTGGGTGAGCAGCAACGCGTGGCAAATAGACACCGGCATCTTGTTACGTGGCCAGCACATTTCACGTTTGTCAGAAACCGGCAATGGCAAGCAAGACGTGACCAACACCCAAAAACATGGCACATACGCGCAAATCAGTTGGGACTACAGCCTGGACTCGCGCAACGTGGTCACACCTTACCTGCGCTACACCCACTTGGCAGACTCCGACCAAGTGATAATGAACGGAAAGTATTGGTATGAACCCGACAGCAAACGCTGGCAACTGGGTCTGACTTGGTACTGGAAAAACACCCCCTAGAAATCTCCCCCTTTTGACAGACCCCTTATCTTTGAATTGGCGCGCTGAAAGCGGCGCACCAGCCCCCCGGCGCGTGGTGCTGGCAGACGACACCCTCAATGCAGATGCGGCTTACCGTTTGGCCTGTGAAGGCACGGGTTTGTTATGGCAAGGCGACTTTCACAACGCGCGCCAACTGCTGCAAGCCTTGGTCAGGCGCGCGGACCGCAAGCCACGCAAAGCCGCCAAAACACCAGTAACACACCCCACAGCCGCACAAAGCTTTCACTTGCACCGCCAAGCCTTGGGCCAACGCGCCCGCACACTGGGCATGGTGCTGGTGCCGTTCAACGCTGACTACAGCATTCCCTTGCGCCGCGCACCCGACTTGCGCGTGGCCTGCCAAGAAGCCTGGGGGCCAAGCAACGGTAAAGGCTGCATGGTGTCATTGCGCGAACTCTTAGGCGTGGTGGGCGCGCACGAGTGGCGCAAAAAAGGCGTAGAAATTACGGCCTTGGGAGAGCCTCCCAACAACCGCATCCACCCCTATTACGGCGTGTTCTCCCCCATCCGTGGCGAATATGTGGACTTGGTGGCCAACACCCCACTGCCCGACACGCAATTGGCATTTGACATTGGCGTCGGCACCGGTGTGCTGTCTGCTGTGCTGGCACGACGCGGCGTGCGGTGTGTGGTTGCCACAGACCAAGACCCGCGTGCACTGGCTTGTGCCCGTGAGAACTTGCAGCGCTTGAAGGTGACGCAGGTTGAACTGCTGCAAACCGATTTATTTCCCCCAGGCCAAGCACCCTTGGTCGTGTGCAACCCACCTTGGGTGCCCGCGCGACCTAGCTCGCCCATTGAACATGCGGTGTATGACGAAGGCAGTCGCATGCTGCGAGGCTTCTTGGCGGGCTTGCGCGAACACCTGACGCCACAAGGCGAAGGTTGGCTCATCTTGTCCGACTTGGCAGAGCACCTGGGCCTACGCAGCCGTGAAGAGCTGCTGGACTGGATCACACAGGCCGATCTGCAGGTGCTGGGACGGCACGACATTCGTCCACGCCACAGCAAAGTGATGGACACCAGCGACCCGCTGCATGCAGCCAGGGCCCAAGAAGTTACTTCGCTTTGGCGCCTAGGTAGCGCCGTTTGAGCCAAGGCCAAAAGCCTTGGTCTTGACCGGGTGTGGTGGTCTGTGCCCACAGCTCTTGTTGGGTAAATTCTGAATGTTTCTTATGCGCCACGGGTGCAGGCTTGAGGGCCATCAACACAAATTGGCAAACTGCATCGGTATACGGTGCAGGATGCTCAGCACCGGCAACTAAAAACAGCGGACTACCCGGCAACACGCGCTTGATTTCGTTGAGTTGCTCTCGCGTACACACAGCCGACTCACCGCCATAAATCCAACGTACCGGGCCATTGAAGGTCTCTAAGAGATGCGCAAAGTGCATGCCCTTCCAGTCTTTCTTGTGGGGCAAATCAAAGTGCGTGCTCGATTGCACAGCCTCGACTGACCCAACCGTCACGTTCAGTTGTTGTGCCAGCTCGTGCGGTGCGGGCATACGCCCTCCTTGCTTCATGCTGCCGTACAAACCGTAGATAGCCATCCAATTCAAACTCAAGCCAATGTCGTTGAGGAACAAGCCTTTGATTTGCAACTGCGGGTCTTGCGCCAAGTACATGGCCAAGATGCCCCCCATGCTGGTGCCCAGCACCTCGATACGAGGCACCGGTGCGCCATCTGGCATCACCACCTGGCGCATAAACTGCGCCGTATCTTGCAAATACACCGACATCGCATAGCCGCTGTCGTGGGGCAAGGGGTCAGAGTCGCCCCGACCGCAATGGTCCAGGCTGATGACACGCAAATCGGGAATCGTCTGCGCCGCGCGCAGCAAAGGCTCAAACGTGGTGCGGGTTTCCAGCAGACCGGGCAAGCACAACAGCACCTGCGTGCTGTTGGCGTCACCGACGTCGCTGTAAGCCAGTCGACGTTTTGTCGGTAGCAACTGGCTGAACTGGGTAGGAAGAGATACGGTGGTCATGGATAGGTCATCCTAGTCCATGCTGTTGTCTCAACAAAGGCAACTTGTTGAATAGGATCACACCATGCCGACATCCACCATGAATACCTCTTCTTTTTTGCTGCAAGCACACCACTTGAGCGGCGGACCTGCAGGCTTGTCCATCATTGAGCACCTCAACTTCAACTGCCCCCCAGGTGTGAGTTGGATTTGCGGCGACGAAGGCACTGGCAAAACCACGCTGCTGCGGTTGTTGGCTGGTGATATGCCGCCAACCAGTGGCTCGGTGACGGTGCCCGCCGGTGGCGTGTTCTGGACTGACCTGCAAGCAACCGCACATGACCACACCACCGTGCAAGCCTGCTGGGATGCGCTGCGCAAGCGCTACCCCAACTGGAGCGACGCATTGCAAGACGAGTTGGCACACGCGCTGGACATGCACACACACCGCCACAAACGTTTGAACATGCTGTCCACAGGCAGCCGGCGCAAAGTGATGGTGATTGCCGCGCTGACATCGGGGGCCACCGTCACGTTGCTGGATCAACCGTTTGGCGGGCTTGACCTAGCGTCTATTCGTGTGATCAAAGACTTCTTGCGTGAGGCTGCTGATCGCCCCCACCGCGCGTGGCTAGTGGCCGATTACGAAGCACCGCGCGATGTACCACTGGCGAGTGTGCTGAATTTAGACGCGACGTTGTAAACCACAAACAGGACTCGCCAACAAAAAAGGCGCTGAATGAACTCAGCGCCTTTTTGTTGGCACCGAAGTGCCTGCCTATCAAGGCCTATGAAGCCTTCACTGCGTCCACATTGCGCAAGCGAATGTGCAATTCGCGCAACTGTTTTTCGTCCACCGGGCTTGGCGCTTGGGTCAGCAAGCACTGCGCACGCTGGGTTTTGGGGAAGGCAATCACATCGCGGATCGACTCGGCACCGGTCATCAAAGTGACGATGCGGTCCAAACCAAAAGCCAAGCCACCGTGTGGCGGTGCGCCGTATTGCAGTGCGTCGAGTAAGAAGCCAAATTTCAGCTGGGCTTCTTCAGGCGTGATCTTCAAAGCATCAAACACTTTTTGCTGCACGTCCGCACGGTGGATACGCACTGAGCCGCCGCCCATTTCCCAACCATTCAACACCATGTCGTAGCCCTTGGAGATGCACTTCTCGGGCGCGGTGACCATCCAGTCTTCGTGGCCATCTTTGGGTGCCGTGAAGGGGTGGTGCGTGGCGGTGTAGCGCTGGGCTTCTTCGTCGAACTCGAACATGGGGAAGTCAACCACCCACATCGGGGCCCAACGGTCTTCGAACAAACCGTTTTTCTTGCCGAATTCGCTGTGGCCAATTTTGATGCGCAGCGCACCGATGGCGTCGTTGACGATCTTGGCCTTGTCGGCACCAAAGAAAATCAGGTCACCGTTTTGTGCGCCAGAGCGTTCCAGCACGGCGTTCAATGCTGCGTCATGGATGTTCTTGACGATGGGCGACTGCAAACCGTCACGCCCTTTGGAAAGGTCGTTCACGCGGACGTAAGCCAAGCCCTTGGCACCATATATTTTGACGAACTCGGTGTAGGCATCAATCTCGCCACGGCTGATGCCGCCGCCTTCTGCCGAGCCATGGGGCACGCGCAGGGCCACCACGCGACCACCCTTCATGTTGGCGGCGCCAGAGAAGACTTTGAAGTCCACATCGCCCATCACGTCGGTCACTTCTGTGAACTGCAACTTGACGCGCAGGTCTGGCTTGTCCGAACCGTACAAGTGCATTGCGTCGGCGTAGGTCATGACGGGGAACTCGCCCAGGTCAACGTTGATGGTGTTCTTGAACACCGTGGTGATCATGCCTTGGAACATGTCACGGATTTCTTGTTCGTCCAAGAAGGACGTTTCAATATCGATCTGGGTGAATTCAGGCTGGCGGTCAGCGCGCAAGTCTTCGTCACGGAAGCATTTGGTGATTTGGTAGTAGCGGTCGTAGCCGGCCACCATCAACAACTGTTTGAACAACTGGGGCGACTGAGGCAGCGCAAAGAACTGGCCGTCGTGTACACGGCTGGGCACCAAGTAATCGCGTGCGCCTTCGGGCGTGCTCTTGGTGAGCATGGGGGTTTCGATGTCGACAAACCCATTGGCGTCCAGGAACTTGCGCACTTCCATGGACACGCGGTAGCGCAGCATCAGGTTGTTTTGCATGTAGGGGCGACGCAGGTCGAGCACGCGGTGCGTGAGGCGCGTGGTCTCCGACAGGTTGTCGTCGTCGATTTGGAACGGGGGCGTGACCGATGCGTTAAGCACGATCAACTCATGGCACAGCACTTCAATCTTGCCGCTTTTGAGGTTGTCATTGGTGGTGCCTTCAGGACGCGAACGCACCAGGCCCTTGACCTGGATACAAAACTCGTTGCGCACGTCTTCTGCCACCTTGAACATGTCAGGACGGTCGGGGTCGCACACGACTTGCACGTAGCCTTCGCGGTCACGCAAGTCGATGAAGATCACGCCACCGTGGTCACGACGGCGGTTGACCCAGCCACACAGGCTCACCGTTTGGCCAGTCAGGGCTTCGGTCACCAGACCGCAATAGTGGGAACGCATTGCCATGTTCAATTACTCTTTGTTTGAATTGGAGGGGTACCGGGCGACACAGCGCCCATCGAGATCACATAAGTCAGGGCTTCGTCCACGCTCAGGTCAAGCTCTTTGACCTCCGAGCGCGGCACCACCAAAAAGAAGCCGCTGGTGGGGTTGGGTGTGGTGGGCACATACACGCTGACGTAGTCGCCAGGCAGTTTGTCTGCGATCTCACCGCTGGGGGTGCCTGTTTGGAATGCAATGGTCCACACCCCTGCACGCGGGTATTGCACCAACAAGGCTTGCCGAAACGCATTCCCATTGCTGGAAAACAAGGTGTCCGATACTTTTTTGACACTGGTGTAAATGGACTTGACGATTGGGATGTGGGTGAACAACTTGTCCCACTGCTTGACCCACCAGCGTCCTGCCACGTTAGACACCAAAGCCCCGGTGATCAGCAACCCCAAAAACACCAGCACCATGCCCAAACCGGTGATGTCACGCAGTTCAACCAAAGTCTCGTGTGACACCAAGGACGACACGGTGTTGATGAACATGCCGTCCATCACACCGACCAACCAAGTCAGCACCCAGACCGTGATGGCCAAAGGCGTCCAGACCAACAGGCCGGCGAGCAGGTATTTTTTAAGTGGCATGGTGTGCGTGGTGGTGAAGGTGCAAAAAGTTCAATGGCAGGCGCACGAAGCGCCACAACCACCAGCAGCAGCCGGCGCGCTGGCAGCCGTGCTGTCGCCCGAACTGGGGGCTGCTGAGGGTGCGGCCGAGGTATCAGCGCCGCCAGCAGGTGCAACCGGAGGCGCAGAAGTGCCGCCCGAGCCGCCTTTGAAATCGGTGGCGTACCAACCCGACCCTTTGAGCTGAAAGCCCGCAGCGGTGAGCTGTTTGGTAAACGTAGGTTTGCCGCACTCTGGACAATCGGTCAGAGGGGCATCAGAGATTTTTTGCAAAACGTCCTTGGCATGGCCGCAGGACCCGCATTTGTAGGCGTAGATAGGCATGGCTAAAGGATGAGTAAAACCCGCAATTATAGGCGGTGGCCCTGTCTTCAAGCCCCCCAGCACACAGGCGCAGGGCGCCACGCAAACTGGCTCAGGAGGTCACCAGTTTGTGGTGACTGGCGTGGGCGTTGCGAATGGTTTGTGGCCCCAAAGACCCCCCGAGCATGCCCACCAAGCTGGCCATCAGCCCCGCCAGTTGGGCCGGAAACTGCAGACCTGCAGGGGTGAACATGAACAAGCCCCAGGTCAACAAGCCCAACACGATGGCAAAAACCGCCCCCTGAGTGGTGGCACGCGGCCAATACAGGCCGAACACCAACGGCACGAAAGCCCCCACCAACGGCACTTGGTAGGCCTCAGACACCATTTCATAAATCGAGGTGCCTTGCATCGCAATGGCATAGCACAGCACCAACACGCTGAACACCAGCACGGTCACCCGCATGGCGCGCAACTCTTGCTTGTCGCTTTGGTGAGGATGGAACTGACGCCAAATGTTTTCGGTGAAGGTCACACTGGGCGCGAGCAAGGTGGCCGAGGCACACGACTTGATGGCCGACAACAAGGCCCCGAAAAACAGCACCTGCATGACAAACGGCATGTGCTCCATCACCAAAGTAGGCAACACTTTTTGGGGGTCTTCGGCCATCAAGGCGGTGGCCTTCTCGGGCATGATGAGCATGGCGCTGACCACCAAGAACATCGGCACAAACGCAAACAAGATGTAGCAAATGCCCCCAATCACCGGACCGTGGGTGGCGGCCTTGACGCTGTTGGCAGACATCACGCGTTGAAACACATCTTGTTGTGGAATCGACCCAAACATGATGGTGATGGCTGCCGCGAAGAAAAACACCAGGTCTTTGAAATTGGGTTCTGGCCAAAACTTGAACATGTCTTGGCTGATGGTGGTCTTGACCCTGTAATCCAGTACCGTCGGTATATTCAAGTTACCGATTGTTTTTCCCTGAACACGGTCGGTGGCAAATATCCCAACGCACTGTGCGGGTGATAAGAATTGTAGTCATCGAACCAA